>DATJPW010000319.1:0-27436 GCA_035506215.1 Desulfomonilaceae bacterium | reverse complement strand
CGGGGGAAACGCTCTTGTGCTTTTCTTTCGATCTCCGCCACCACTTTGTCTTCGTTGCCGTGATGAAACAGAATCAGTTGTTTCACGTTCGCGGCATTGGCCAGTTCCACTGCCCCCTCCCAGGTACTGTGTCCCCATGATTCCCGCGACATCTCGTCCCACAACCCAAGGTACTGTTCGGGTGTGAACATTCCATCATGTATCAGCACGTCTGTGTTGCGGGCAAGTTCAAGGGCTTTGCTGTCGCAGCATGGATGGGATTCGGTGTCTGTGGCGTACGTGATGATTTTTCCTTGGGCTTCAATCCTGTAACCGAAGCTGCCTCCCGGATGATTGAGCTCTTCCGCCCGAACCGTTACTTCGTCGATGTTGAACCTGTCACCGGGTGACAGATTGTGAAAGGTTATGGACGCAGGCATTTGTTCAAGGGTAATCGGCCAATTGGGCGGACACATCTGATCACCAATGATCTGGTCGATAGTGCGGTCCAGACTACCGGCCCCATATAAATGGAGCTCGTTACCCTTCTGAAAGGCCGGCGCAAAGAAAGGAAACCCGTGCACATGGTCCCAGTGGAGATGCGAAAAAAGTATGTGGCCGATAATTCTACGTGGCTTACCGGCCGGGTCCTTGTGACGACGCAGAAGGTCTTCGCCAAGGTCCCGAATCCCTGTTCCCGCGTCTAATATGATCAAGCTGTCGTGATGACGAATCTCGACACAAGGTGTGTTTCCGCCGAATTTCAGGGTGGAAGGACCGGGCCGCGGGAGGCTGCCGTGAACACCCCAGAATTTGATGAGCATCGAATATACCGTGTCCCGATATGTTTCATCGGAACGTTTGCAGAATCTAGACCAAACGACAATACTTTGAAACTACAAGCATTATTACCACATATATAGGAGAAAAGTCAAGAACCCTGCATGTGGACGGGAAATCACGCGAGACATAAGTCATGAGACCAAGGGAAAAAAGATGTCAGACTAACTTATTTTTTATACATCTTTTTTAGCCTGTTAATATGCCCACGACCGAGACCTTTTACTTCGCACCCAAGTTGAAAATATTGTTTGATTGTATCGTCGCTGAGCATGCCAAAGCAATCAATTATCGCGAGCGGTCCTCCGGCGGCTTCGACCACCTTTTCAGGCGCCAGATCAATAAGCTGCTTGTGTTTTACAGCGAATATCGCAACATCCGCGTCCTTGAGAGCGATCCATATATCGGGCTCAACGCGAAGCGCCTTCAGTTTACTTTGGCTCCTGAAGAACCTCGCTCTACCTTTTCCCGGTGCGGGATAGACGTCCTGTGCCTCGAATTCCCACCAGTGATCCACGTACGGATCGTGCACGCACACGTCTGCGCCCATTTCGGCGAGTCTTCGGACAATGACCTCCGAACCGCTGTAACGGGTGTCACCAACATCTTCTCTATAGGAAACGCCCAGAACAGTGACCTTGGCCGCGGCAATATAACGGCCCATATTTCTGAGCGCGTCTCGGGCAAGCTCCGGCACATGTAATGCCCTGCTGTCGTTTATGTTTATGGCCATCGGTGTAATCTTGAACAATTCATCCTCAAACCCCATTAGGTGCCTGTATGACCAGACAGCGAGGCCACCGTCCTTGGGCAAACAATAACCGCCTATGCCAGGTCCCGGGAAAATTATGTTCGAATGGGTGGGCCGCACTTTGATAGCCTCAATGACCTTTACGAGGTCCACCCCGTTGCGCTCCGCGAATAGGCTCCATTCGTTCAGAAAGGCCAGTATTGTGGCTCTGAAACTGTTCTCGACTATCTTGGCCGTCTCGGATTCCATGGGTCGCTCCAGGACGGTCAGTGGGTGATTGACAGTATCGATCACCTCGTTGAGGAATTTGACAACCCGACGGGTGGATTCAGTATTGGTGCCGCTACAAACTCGCCAGAAATTTCTTATCGAAGCCACATAATCCGCACCGGGCATGACCCGTTCATAGCTGTGTGCAAGTATTGGCTCCGAGTCAATTTCACGCTTCTGGAAAGCCCTTTTGATGAGAGGATAAGCCACCTGCTCCGTAGTTCCCGGTGGAACAGTGGTCTCAATCAGGACCAGGGCATCAGGATTGATGGACTCCCCGATGATTTCGAGGGCCTTCTCAAGTTCCTCCATCTGCACATAACCGGTACCAATGTCACTGAGTGATTCTTTGATAAAATCGCATTGGACGTCCACCACCACCACGTCCGCCAGGCTGAGGGCACGGTATGTAAAAGAAGCCGTCAGCGTTTCTTTCTCGTTAACACACCGCTGAATAATCTGCGGGATCTCGGGATCTTCCGACTTCATTGGAGCGACGCCGCGATTGATTAATGGAATTTTCCAGTAGCTTCTGGTACTTGGCCTCTGCATGCCTATCACGAACTTGCCGGGATTACCGGCGGCGTCCGTCGAGTCCGCGATTACTGCGGCCATCACGGCTCCGACAAATCCCATGCCCACCACCACTACTATTTCACGACCAAGTTCCCGATGCGTCGCGGCTAAAGTTTCGAGTCGTCGGAACTCCAGCTCGTACTCCTCCTGCGACGGAAGCGGAAATTTTTCGCCTTCAGGACTGATGGAATATTCTACGTCCATAGATTACCCCTAAGATCTTGGCGTTTGTACGGCATTTTACAGTGATGCTGTACAGCCCGACCCGGCTGACCACATTCATGGCGCCGAATGATTCGGCCCCCTGTTTATGCGCATCATAACCGCAAAATATAAACCGGGCCTCAGCATTCGTCAAGAACGAAAGCCGTTGAAGAGCCGCTGAACGTATGTTATGAAAACTCAATTGAAACTCCGTTGCGCTGGTCGAGGAGGATGCATGCAGAACAAATACAATCCCGGAGTTATCGAAAAGAAATGGCAAGAATTCTGGGAAAAAGAGCAACTGTTCAAAGTCGACATCGATCATTCCAATACCAAATATTACTTGTTGGAAATGTTCCCTTATCCCTCCGGCCGCATACATATGGGACACGTCCGCAATTACTCCATTGGAGATGTGGTCGCCCGTTTCCTGATGATGCGAGGCTACAATGTGCTGCATCCCATGGGCTGGGATGCATTCGGAATGCCCGCGGAAAACGCTGCAATACAGCACGGAGCACATCCGTACCAGTGGACGGTCCAGAACATCAATGAGATGCGCCGCCAGCTAAAAAGCATGGGCTTCTCTTACGATTGGGATCGTGAAGTCACAACATGTGACCCGGAGTACTATCGTTGGGAACAGTGGCTGTTCATAAGGATGATGGAACAAGGTCTCGTGTACAGAAAGAAATCCATCGTTAATTACTGTGAATCATGTCAAACCGTGCTGGCCAACGAACAGGTCGAAGCTGGGGCCTGCTGGCGATGCGGCAATCCAGTGGTACACAAGGAACAAGATGGCTGGTTTTTGAAGATAAGTCAGTATGCCCAGGAACTCCTCGATTGGTGCGACAAACTCCCTGGATGGCCTGAAAAGGTGTTAATTATGCAACGCAACTGGATCGGGCGCAGCGAAGGGGCCAGGATTGTGTTCGACCTGGAGAAAGGCGGCGATCCTATCGAAGTCTTTACTACACGGCCGGACACACTCCACGGGGCGACTTTCATGAGCTTGGCCCCAGAGCATCCTCTCTGCCTGAAACTCTCAAAGGGAACGGGACAAGAAGAAGCTGTGGAGCTGTTTATCAACCGAGTTTTGAGCCAAGACTGGCAAAGCCGTGTGGGAGACCAGGCCGAAAAAGAAGGGGTATTCACGGGTGCTTATTGTATCAACCCTCTGACCGGCTTCCGAATGCCCATATATGTCGCGAACTTTGTGCTTTACGAGTATGGGACCGGGGCCGTCATGGCGGTCCCTGCTCACGACCAGAGAGACTTTGATTTCGCCAAGAAATACGGCCTCGACATCATCGTGGTGATTCAGCCGGAAGGAGAGGACCTGGATCCGGCGACTATGCCAATGGCATACGTGGACGAGGGAAAGCTCGTGAACTCCAAGGAGTTCAATGGCATGGACAACGTCGCGGCAATGAAGGCGATCACGGACAAGCTGGAGTCACTGGGTAAGGGCGGCGCTACGGTCAATTATCGCCTCCGTGACTGGGGCATATCCAGGCAAAGATATTGGGGCGCGCCAATTCCTATTATTCATTGCCAAGACTGCGGGCCGGTTCCGGTGCCCGACAAGGATCTCCCGGTAGTGCTGCCGACCGACATAAGTTTTCCAAAGAGCGGCAAGTCCCCCCTGCCCGATCTCGACTGGTGGGTCACTGCCACCTGCCCGAGGTGCGGAGGACCGGGACGTCGTGAAACCGACACAATGGACACATTCGTTGAATCCTCTTGGTATTTTGACCGTTATGCCTGCCCGCACTATGAAAAAGGCATAATCGATCCGGAAACGGATGCCTATTGGCTTCCTGTGGATCAATACATAGGCGGGATCGAACATGCCATCTTGCACCTGCTCTACTCAAGATTTTTCACCAAAGTGCTTCGGGACATGAGGATCAAAAAGAGCGACGAACCCTTTACCAATCTCCTGACCCAAGGGATGGTCATAAAAGACGGCGCCAAGATGTCCAAATCCAAGGGAAACGTCGTGGATCCGGAAGAACTGATCAGCAGGTATGGCGCTGATACAGTCCGGTTGTTCTGCTTGTTCGCGGCCCCACCCGAGAGGGACCTCGAGTGGACTGCCGAAGGGGTGGAAGGAGCCTTTCGTTTTCTTCACCGCGTCTGGAACCTCGTGCATCAACACAAAGTGCGGAAGACCGTTTCCTCGACTTACAAAGAGGGGGACCGCGCTCGGTCGATTCGAAGGCTTACCCATAAAACGATCAAAAAAGTTACCGAGGACGTCGACAGGCGTTTCCACTTCAACACAGCCGTCGCGGCCGTCATGGAGATGACCAACGAACTGTCACGGGTCACCGGCGAGGACGCGGACAACTCGCCTGAGCTTTCCTCGGCTCTTGTCGAAGCCGTCCGGACCGTAGTCATACTTCTTTCACCATTCGTGCCTCATATTGCAGAAGAATTGTGGGAAGCTCTGGGGGAGAAACCGGGCATGACGCGGCTGACATGGCCGACCTTTGATCCGGCGATGCTGGAGCAGGAAGAGATGGTCATTGTCATCCAGGTTAACGGCAAGAAGCGAGCTGAAATAACCGTGCCGGTCGATCTCCCGGAGGAAGAAGTCAAGAAGGCTGCCCTGGCAGAATCAAATGTAAAGAAATTTGTCGAGGGCAAGACCGTACGTAAAATGGTTGTGGTTCCCGGGAAACTCCTCAACGTGGTAGTCGGTTGAAATCGCGGTCTAGGGCGTCTGTGCGTTGTTTTTTCCATCCCGTTCAAAACGGCCGCGGAATGGACACGGTTTTGGCAAAACTTGAGCCGGCGGTCACTGCATGAGGACGTCAGAGATGTCGCCCGGAGAAATGAGAAACAATCTGCATCATGACGCGGCCTGACCGCAGCAGAAAAACACTTCAGATAATTCGACTCGGCTTGCCGGTGGCAGTTTTTGCCTTCGTTGTCGGATGCGGGTACCGCTTCAGCGGAGCCCCGGGAGACAATCCGTATCCTCCTGATATAAAAACCATTGTCTTGGAAAGCGCTGTCAACAACACGACGGTTACTGGAATCGAAACGGAGCTCACCAACGAGCTGCGACAAGAATTCGCGCTCGGATCGGGACTGACGCCGGTGAGGAGCGAGGGCGATGTCATTTTAAAGACTATTATCTCCTCTTACATCGACACACCGTCAACTTACAAAGCCGATGGGAAAGAACTTACTCGCATAGGAGTCCTGCGTGTGGACTGCTCATTGCATCGTACGGCCAAGAACAAAGTGCTCTGGCAGAAAGAGTTATCAGCTTCTTATCCGTATAACGTCACCGATACCATTTCGGAGACCCTTTCCAACAGAAGACGAGCCATCTCGAAAATGATCAAAGACGTCACCCCAAGGATCCACAGATCAATGTATGACAACTTCTGATAAGTTTGCTCGCTCTTGGAAGATACTAGAATCGCTCAGATTTTAGATACTATAGGTGACCTGCTCGAACTCCTGGAAGCGAACCGATTCCGCGTCCGATCTTGCTCCTACTATTACAAAAAGTCTCCGCCGGGCTTGACAACAATAAGTCTCACCAAGAACTGTAAATGAAGGAGCGCAGTACGCGAGCTCGTGCTGCGGTCACCAATGTCGATTATTCGGAGGGCGGGGACATGTTCAAAAAGAAGAAGATAACCGTTGTCGGCGCCGGTAACGTCGGGGCGTCCTTTGCAGCTTATGCTGCCGCTCAGGAACTTGGAGACGTGGTCCTCGTGGACGTCGTTGAAGGCGTTCCTCAGGGCAAGGCCCTGGATATGTTCGAATCCACTTCCGTGCTAGGTGTGGATGTCAGGGCCGTGGGAACCAACAGTTACGAGGAGACCAGCGGGAGTGACATCATAGTAATCACCGCAGGGCTACCGCGCAAACCCGGCATGAGCAGAGATGAATTGCTGGTGCCTAATTTTAAGATAGTTGGAGAGGTGGCTGAGAAATCGGCCAGACTTTCGCCGGACGCGGTGATGATCGTTGTCTCAAACCCATTGGATGCTATGGTTTACACGGCATGGAAAAGATCCGGCTTGCCGCCCAGACGCGTCATCGGAATGGCCGGCGTGCTGGACACCGCTCGACTGCGACGCTTTCTTGCCGATGAATTAGGAGTATCTGTTCAAGACATTCAGGCTCTCGTGCTTGGCGGCCATGGCCGTACTATGGTGCCTCTTACCCGCTACTGCCATGTGGGCGGTATCAATGTCACGAATTTTATCTCAGCGGACAGGCTTGAGCAGATCGTCCAAAGGACTCGCGACGGGGGAGCGGAGATTGTCAGCTTACTCAAGACCGGCAGTGCATATTACGCTGCAGCCGCCTCGATTCTTGAAATGGTACGCTCGATTCTCCTGGACCAGAAACGTCTGCTGCCAGTCGCGGCTTATCTCGACGGGGAATTTGGAGAAAAGGGCATATTCGTCGGCGTACCCGCGATCCTCGGCGCCCAGGGCGTGGAACGGATCGTGGAATTGGAATTGATCCCTCGTGAAAAAGAAGCGTTTGATAAATCCGTGGCAGCGGTCAAGGGTCTCGTACAGGAAATTGATCAGCTTCTGTTACCCGATTCAGCTCGTGCCGCCAGCGCCGGCTGACCCGGTGGGCATTGATGTGATCGCATGCCGGTGATTCCGAAGGCTGCATGGTTTTATGCAGGTCTATTGCCCGCGCTGCGTTTTCTGATGTTAAAGAGGCGTTTCCCGCGATCTGATATGTCAACCCATATGTCCCAGACCTTCTGCGATTCCCATGCGACTCACTCTAATGAGCGGAGGCAAAGCGGCAGCGAACCCCACAAATAATGAAACGGCCAGTATGAGCCCAACAGTCGAACCCGTAATTTCAAACACCGGAAGGAACGATTGCAGTTGGCGCTGGAAGATGATGGAACCCGGATACGTAAGGGCCGTACCCAGGACACCGCCCATCAAGGCAATCCCCAGTGATTCGCCTGCAATGAGAACAAACAGGAATGACGGACCGAATCCCAGTGTTTTCAAGACAGCGTATTCCGCGGACCTCTCTCGTGCCGTCATCGCCATGGTGTTGGCCTGTACAATGAGAATAATTCCTATCACCACGATAGAAATCACCTTGATGGCCGCAACAATAGCACCGGTCATTGCCACAAAGCCTAGTTGGAAAGCCTTTTCGGTTTCGGTGAGAGTCTCAGCCAGGGAATTTCGGAACAACGCGTCAATTTCCTGGGAAATTTCCGCGGCGCGATCCGCTTCTTTGATTTGAACCATGTACCATCCCACCTTGTCCGCCATGGCAGGGACGGTTTTCTTGAGCATTTCATTGAGATAATCCCATCGGAAGAACAAGGCGGTCTCATCAACGCTTCGCGTGGCCCCTTTGTAGATTCCTTTCAGTACCAATTCGATTTTCCCCGGGAAAATAGTCCCTTCCAGCGGTATCACTTCTCCGATTTTCCAACCGAAGCGCTCCACAAGCTTTTTTCCGGCAATGGCGGCGTTCCGTTCAAGTTGAAAGTCTTTTCTGGCTGACTCGGGAAGAAGAAACTCCGGATAGAGATCCATGTAATCGGTCCCACTGATTGCGAATTGCGCAAAAAAGTTTTTCTTGTCCTTATATATTCCCCCGTACCATATTCCGTACCCGATTCCGGTGACGCCCGCCACCTGAAGGATCTGATTCCTGTATGCAACGGGGAGCATATAGATAAGTGAGATATTGTTCCTCGTAACCAGGCGATAGGCCGAAGAGGCATCCACTCCAAGATACCAGGCTCCCACGAGCGTCCTGAGTATGCCAAATGCCAGCATTGCAACGGCTACGCCCAGTATCGTCAGGGATGTTCGAAGCTTATGACGAAAAATATTTCTCAGTATGAGGTTGATCAGTTCCATAAATTATTGCAGAACCATAATGTTTCCGAATTCACTACGCGATACCGTCCGTTGACGCGCTAATCATACATAGCCTGCGAAAAGAATCTCCGCCTCTGTGCCATACTCCGTGACCTTTCGTACTCGGGTGCCGTACACTCCTCCAGTCCTCGTGCGGTGAAAAGTTTATAATGTGTCAACAAATTGAGGCGAATGGCATCACTGGAAAAATATTATACGTGGTCTACCCGAAGTGGGAAACTTTTTGGCACCTTTGACGGGACGGCTGTGTGGAGCGATTGTGTCTTGAGCCCTAATTTACCGAGAAAAAGGCAAAAAATAAGCCCACCTATTGCAGGAGGGCTGAGGGTATGGTTAAAGGAGTCGTTGATAATTCTATATTTAAAGCAAATCTTGTGCCATGTCAATAGGCGATCTCTATCCCTCTATTTTTTCTCCAGGTCGGTGGAAGATTGGCCATTATTCGAATTTGAATCAATGGGTGTCCATTTTCGAGCGTATCCCACAAGTGCCAAGCCAGGCAGAGATAGAAGAAAGGTTAAGAAAAAATATTGGGCAAAGCCAATGTATTGAGTCAACCATCCACTAGGCGCACCGGCCAAGCTGCGACTTACCATGAAGAGAGCGGAAAGAACCGCGTACTGTGTTGCAGAAAAACGCTTGTCACATATGCTCATGAGAAACGCCAGGAATGCCGATGTGCCGAGTCCTGCGCAGAATGACTCAATCGCCGACGCGACATAAATGCCAAAGTGTCCCAGAGAAGGATATGCAGCCACCCATGCGTAGCCCAAATTGCTCACGGCTTGCCACGAACCCAGAAACCAGAGGCCATGAAAGATGCCGAAGCGTGCCATGAAGAGCCCACCGGCAAGACCGCCGGCAATGGAAAATCCCATTCCTAGACCGTTGATCAGCCCGATTTCATCCTCGGTCAACCCACTTTCGAGCCAGAAAGGGATTACCATTGGCGCCATGGACGTATCACCGAGTTTGTACAGAAGTATGAAAAGAACAACCTGGATTACTTTCGGTCGTTTGAGCAAATCGGCTATTGGCGCGGCCAAGGTTTTTAGAGAAACAGGAGGACGCTGGATTTCGACGGGAGGAAGCCTCAGAGAAACAACACTGCAAAAACCGAGAACGCTTGCAGCGACAAAAAAAGTAAGTTCCCATCCTATTCTACCGCTCATGGAAACAAATAGACTGCCAGCCAGCAGCAACGCGACGCGATATGCAGCAATTCTGAACCCATTGGCTAGTCCCATTTCAGAGGTCTTAAGCAGCTCGATGGAATAGGCGTCAATGGCAATATCCTGAGTTGCCGATAACGTGGCCAGCATGAAAATACAAGTCCAGAGCACGGTGCCGGGTTCGGTGGGATCCAGAAAAATGAAGGCACAAAGGAGTGCTGCCATAGTAACTTGAGATGCAGCTATCCACAGACGGCGAGTACCAAGGAAATCAATCGCGGGTGCCCAGAGAAACTTAAGCGCGTAGGGCAGCAGAGCCAGACTCAAAAGACCTAAGTTCACGAGTGACCAGTCATGCTGCTTGAAGTAGACTGAAAAGGTCCTCTCGATAATTCCAAACGGGAACCCTTCAGCAAAATAGAGCAACGAGACCAGAATCAGCTTTGTGTTAAGGCTCACACATGCTCCCGCAAATATCGAATCGAATAGGACCATCCCCATCCAGAGCAGACCGGATCATACAGAAATCCTCGCAGAACAAAACCATTTTTGTACATTCCTCCGCGCGACATGATGAGAATTCCGTCATATTGTCTTCCCGTTTCGCGTCTGCTTTATCTCTGGAAAAAAATGCGAAACCGATTTCTTGTTAAGCCTGGAATGAGATATAATACGACGTTAAGGCTAAGGGGTTATGACTGAGGAAAACAAGACCAGAGATGTAAACGCGCGGGATGCAATCGAAGGTATCCGCGGGCCGTTGACGAACGCTCAGCTATTGGAGAAGTTCAGAATTACGCCTGCCGGCTTTGCCGATCTGCTAAGACAGCTCTTCGTCCGGAAGCTTATTACCGAAGAAGATCTAAACAAAAGAGGTATTAGATTCAAGATAGTTAAGAAGGAGCCTCAAATACCGACGCCGGTATTACTCCCTCCGCCGCCCAGTGAAATCGATGACGAATTCCTGGATACTGTGACGTTGACTGAAATGCTCAGCTTTAAGCTACCTGAGTCAGACATTCCAGGTAAGAAAGTTTCCGAAGAGCCGGCCCCCAAAACCTCGGATAACGAATCCACCAATGAAAAAAAGGGCCGATTCACCTTAGGCGGCCTCTTCAAGAAGGGCCGATGATTCCTTCGCCAACTTCATGCATGCCCTTTATCTTTTCAAGTTACGGACTTATATGTCTGGCGTAGGCGCTTTCAACACCTGGTGGCCAAGCAATCCGAACGACATCAACAACTTCAGAGCGTCTTCCATGGGAATTTCCAAGCGTTGGAAGTCCTCTGTCGGGACGAGCATGTTAAATCCCGTGAATGGGATGGGAGAGTTTGGGATGAACACCAGCAAGTGCTCACGGCCGTCGAGCATAACATATGTTTCGCCTGACGTGAGAAGCCCCAAGATTTTTACATTTCCGACGCGTACCTGCCCAACACCGCCGAATCGGTCCAAGGCAGTTTGATCCTTGCGCCCGAACAAGTCAACTATTTGTCCGACTCCTGTGTATATCTTTCCGACAAGAGGGATTCTTGCCAGCGTCGCGTCTACCGCATTCTGGATGCGCGCAATCGTCGCTCGGGTGACTAAGAAACCCAAAAGGATAATGAGAATTATCGCCACCATGTACCCTATGAGATATCCGGGATACCTGTAATCCGGTCCCACCAACTTTACCAGAAATATCCCGAACGCACTGCTCGGGCCAATGTACGCATCCGCAAACCTCACTCCCCAGCCCACAATGAATATGGTGACGGCGAAGGGAAGCAGCGTAGCTACGCCGGTAAGAAAGAACCTTATTAAGGTGCTCGCAACAACGCTCATCACTCTTCTCCACGAGGTTTCCGCTATCTATCGGAATGGCCTCTATCAGGGACACAGACCAAGCTTGCCACTGTTATGATATTTCCAAAATTTCCTTTGGAGCCGCTATCGTTTTCAACGCGTCATGGTTTATAATACATTTGTGTTGTTGGAAAACCCCGTCAGTCAACGGCAAGGCTGGACCGATAAGCCCGTCTGAAGGGGTTTTATCATTTTTGTCTCGGGACAGCGCCTTTGTCGGGCAGCGTCTGCATGAACATTGTGTTGGGTTCTTTCACCGGGCCGCGCAATGCAGACCTGATTCCCTTGTCGGCGGGGGGCAAACTCAAATACCCTGACAAGAGAAATAAGAAGATCAGGGAAAATCCCAGAACTATCATTACCCAGTCCTCATTGCTGCGCGTTCTGCTAGGCGCGGGAGGTCCCTTTTCTTTGACGAATGTGCCCGCTACAGATTGCATGTGTGAAATCCTCGGTAATAAAGCTGACAAGATAGTTTTCTCGACCGGCGTATCCGCTCCGCCGTCGGTTTTGTTTCACATTATCCCCCATACTACGATTTGCAATCCAATTTAACCATGCTTAGAATAAGGGACGTCTTTTTGGTCGAAACGTTTCCTAAGGACGTATCGACTCTCTCGGGGGTTAGATCTCAAATCAGGAGGAGGTGACCAATGGATATTGAATCTTTTGTAAAGGAAAAGGTCACATGGTTGGGTCACGCGAGCTTCAGGATCGATGGGGCCGCGTCGACAATTTACATAGATCCGTGGAAACTGAAGAGTTCAAAGCCTGCGGATGTCGTGTGCATCACCCACAGCCACTATGATCACCTTTCCGAAGAGGATGTGGCCAGGATACGCAAACCTTCCACGGTCATCATCGGACCACCTGATTGCAAAGCGGGCTTTGGGGCCGCGTTCAAGACTATCGCACCGGGCCAAGACCTTCAAGTGGGTGACGTCACGGTGGAAGCTGTGCCGGCATACAATACCGACAAAGACTTTCACCCGAAAAGAAACAATTGGGTTGGCTATATTGTGACCGTGGACGGAGTTAGAATTTACCACACGGGTGACAGCGATATGATACCTGAAATGTCGAATATTAAAGCGGACGTTGCGCTGATACCGGTCGGCGGGACCTACACCATGACCGTAAAGCAGGCGGCGGAAGCTGTGAAGAAAATAGCTCCGAAAGTTGCCGTGCCCATGCATTGCGGCGATATTGTGGGTACCTTGGACGACCGTAATGCATTCAAGTCTTCCTCAGCAGCGGCTGTGGTAGTTCTGGACCCTACAGATAGATGAACTCAGAAAGAACCGACATGCAAAAACAGGTCAGGGTACGATTCGCTCCGTCACCCACAGGCTACTTGCACCTTGGGGGAGCGCGTACGGCCCTATATAATTGGCTCTGGGCAAGGAAGAACCATGGAGTGTTTATCCTACGGATTGAGGACACGGATGTGGAGCGCTCCACAGAAGGTTCTGTCCAGGAAATACTCGATGGCTTGACTTGGCTCGGGTTGGACTGGGACGAGGGCCCCTTTTATCAAACCAACAATCTTCCTAAGCACGTGGAAGCGGCCGATGAACTGCTCACTCGAGGCCATGCGTACCGTTGTTTCTGCACGCGGGAGGAATTGGACCAACAGCGACAGGCGGCTGAGGCCAGTCGAATCGCGTTTATGTACGACGGCCGCTGCCGCGAACTGTCCCCCGAGCAAGTGCAGGAAAATCTGAGCCGCGGAATGCCCCACGTGGTCCGATTCCGGGTACCCCGCGACCCCACGGTAGCAGTGTCTTTTGAAGATGCGGTTTATGGTCGCGTAGAAAAAAGAGCTGTTGACATTGAAGACTTCGTAATTGTGCGATCCGATGGCCGCCCTCTATACATACTAAGCAACGCGGTCGACGACTCTTTGGACCGCGTCACTCATGTGATACGCGGCGCCGACGGACTCGCCAATACTCCGAAACAGGTCCTTATCTACAGGGCTTTGGGAGTTGAACTGCCTCTGTTCGCTCACATGCCTTTGACGCTGGACATTAAAAAGGCAAAACTCTCCAAAAGGGCTCACGGTGAAGTTGCCACTGTCGCTTACTACAGACGTATGGGTTTTCTTCCGTGGGCCCTCTGTAATTTCCTGGCTCTACTGGGTTGGTCACCCGCGGACGGCCGGGAATTTTTTACCCGCCAGGAACTCATAGAGGCTTTTGACCTTTCACGCATAAATCGGGCTAATTCCATCTTCAACTATGTTCCGGGCGACCCCAAGAATTGGACCGATCCCAAAGCCATACACTTTAACTCGACCTACATTCGCACTATGCCTCTCGCAGACCTACTCCCTCTGGTCGAGCAAGAGCTCAAGGAATCCGGATTGTGGACTGAATCTTTCAACCATGAGAAGCGTGATTGGTTTGCAAGAACAGTGGAATTGATTCGTGCGCGATTCTTCACCTTGAAGGATTTTTCGACCAGAGGTCGTTGCTATTTTGCGGATGATTACGATTTTGATCCGGATGCAGTGAAAAAGAACCTGAAGGATCAGAGGCTGGCCGACTTTCTGCCGGAATTGGCGGCACGATTGCAGACCATTCCAGAATTCTCAGCGTCAGCCGCTGAGGCTGTCTTTCGCTCTTTCGCGGAAGAGAAAGATGTCAAGGCGGGCCTGATAATAAACGCGGCCCGTACTGCGGTATCGGGCACGTCTGTCGGACCGGGCCTTTTCGAGATGTTGGAAACACTTGACCGTGAGAAAGTCGTAGAGCGGCTCATCAAGGGCAAGGAGCTTGTTGTCTCGAAGATGGCTGATGAATAGTGATTTTGAAACGGCCGGTCGGATGCTGCTTTGACGGCCCGGCCAAAGAAAAGAAGCCCGACCGTGAGAGTCGAGCTGGGAGACGCCGTCATTCGGCCGGGCTCACCAAAATTAATGGCCGGTAATCGTTGAGAGATCAGTCTCCTTGCGTAAGGAGTAAACTCCGGAGTGTTGGAGCATTTTCATCCTGAGGAGGCCCGGAGTTGTTGTGAGCTCTCCCGTTCATCTACCGGCCCACGGCAATCCCAAGATCAGAATATAAGACCAAATTCCACGAATCCACCCTCCAGTGCGTGGTTGAAGATGAATTCCGATTGTGATTTCTTTATATCAATCAAGCGGTAACCACCTTTTACATAGCCCCAACGTCCGCAATTGAGGGGCACAGAGTAACGGCCGGCGGCCTCAGCGTCCCACCCCTCGACGTCATCGATGAAGATCGCAGCTCCCTTGCAATCCGTGGAGAATGTGCCGCCGTTGGCGAACGTCCGCACGCACCGCTGAAGCTCAAGTCCCACCATCATTGAATCACCGTTCTTGCTAAACGTCGGCGA
Organism: Desulfomonilaceae bacterium; assembly: GCA_035506215.1. GTDB lineage: Bacteria > Desulfobacterota > Desulfomonilia > Desulfomonilales > Desulfomonilaceae > DATJPW01. Next base: position 12,523 of record DATJPW010000319.1, on the reverse strand, counting down.
AGCTAGGAAACCGCACGTGGAGCAATTCAGCGTCACTTTGTCGTCTGTGTGGACCCAACCGGCAAATACGCTCACCTTGGCCTTGCAATTGTGGATTGCATCGTATACAAGACTCAGCCGGCTATAATAGTGAGTCCATTTGCTTTGGAGCGATTGCCCGAAGGAGAACAGCTGCCAGCCGAACCAAAATTGGTCCTGCGGCCAACCGCCTCCGTTAAGCTCCGCGGAGAGTATCGAGTAGCGAAACGACCAGTTTGGCCGGAACTGGTAGCTGATCGAGAAGTCCCCAACGGTCTGGTGCGCGGGAAGCTGCAAGTTGTCGGTGAAACCGACGTTATTGCCCCATCCAAATCCGGTCATCCACCACGAATTGCGGGGCCATTGCATCGTGCCTCGGACGTGGGCGAAGAAGGCCTGAGCGCTTACTTCCCATTGACCCATTACGGGCGAGGGTAGTATGCAGCCGGCTGTTACCGGGAACACACCACATAGTTCCGGTTTGACCTTCATGATGGGCGGCAGAGGATACATGTAGACCGCGCTCGGGCCGTAATCCACTGCATGCCTTGTTCGGGTGGCTTGATGTGGCCTTGCCCTGTTAGCCGCCGGTACCGGAGAACCGCTCGTGGGACTGGGTTTGAGCAGGATCTCCATTGATTCTTCAGGACCAGCGGCCCAAGAGGCGGCCACAAAGAGGGTTATCGATAAAATGACAAGATAAACCAATGGCGTAGTAGGTATTCTTCTCAACATACCCTTCCTCCCAGCTCGAAATGTTGGATATTGCATTAATAGGAGGTGGAATTTTTTGTCAAGGAAAAAATGAAATTATTTTTCCATTACTTAAAAAGATTTTCTAGAAACTAGGAACCAACATGCCATAACATATTAATTTTAGTGGTTATTATGCTGTTGTGAATCAGGCCGGCTTTTCGTCCAGGTCCGCGCTTGTCCGACCAATTTTCTCACCGACTTGACACTCACCAGGGAATCCGATAACCCTTACAAATCAATATACAAGCGCTGTAATGAGCGCGCAGCCGGTGCCCCCCGGTCCGGCCCCATGCTGATAGTGCATTAGGTAAATAACCAAATTATTTCAGAGCATCATGCCAATTTATTGGAGTCGAATCTCATGATCTGCAGGCTATTAGTGAAAAGCACCCCCCCTCGATTCATGCTGCACAGGCACCTGCCGGTGTCACTCGCCCGAACGTTGGTCCTGCACGTCCTGTTCTTCTTGGTACCGGCGATTTTCGGTCATGTCCTGTCGTTTGCTTCCGGACCTCCACCCTTCAACGCTGAACTCGAAAATATCATCACGCGGGAACTGCCGCCGAATTCTGCTATTTCCATACAAGTTGTTGATCGCGATTCCGGCCGCGTTCTCATGGAAAAAGACCCGGATTTACCTCTTGTCCCGGCTTCCACCCTGAAGGTGGTAACGACAGCCGCGGCCCTCCGAGCACTCAATCCGGATTACACTTTTCTCACAGAGGCATGGGCAGACAATATTCGAGGCGGGTCGGTTGGCAATCTGTTCCTGAAAGGCTATGGCGACCCTTACTTGGTCAGCGAAGAGCTTTTCGCGCTAACCCGCTCTCTAAGGGAAAAGGGCCTAAAGGAAGTTCGCGGAAACATAGTGGTGGATGATTCTTATTTTGTGCCAAGCAAACCTCTCGATGAAAATGAAAAGCTCGGGAATAGGTCATATCACGCTCCTTACAGTGCGCTTTCTTTGAACTTCAACTCTCTTAAAATCGTGGTGCTGCCTGCGTCTCGGCCTGATCAACCCGCGCGTGTCATCATCGACCCCGTTTCCGAGTACGCGGTGATCAAGGCTGAGGTGAATACGATTAAGGGAAGCCGACCGGCGGACATCGAGATTTCTAAAGAAATCAAGCCCGACGGGCGAGAAATAATCCGAGTTGACGGGGTGATCGGTACGCAAGCCACGGTCAAGGGCCGGTATGTGAACGTGCATACGCCGAGCTTATACACGGGAGACGTTTTTAAGGAGTTCCTGCTGCGCGAAGGGATTAAGGTTACGGGAAAGGTGATTCCCGGAACAGTCCCGGCATCGGCAGTGTGCTATTTCCAGTTCAATTCACGCCCCCTGGCCTCGACCATCTATTGGTTAAACAAATTCAGCAACAACTTCATGGCCGAACAGATTTGCATGGCCATGGGGGCCGAGGTGTACGGCCCTCCAGGCACACGGGAAAAAGGCTTGGCGGTAATCCGTAATTTTCTCCTGGCTACGGGAACAGATGACTCGAAGTTCTCATTAGCAGAGGCGAGCGGACTGTCCCGAAGCAATCGCGTAAGCGCTTCCGGTCTTGTGAAAGTCCTGCTTGGCGCAGCCAACGACTTTTCTTGCAGTCCGGAATTTATGGCATCTCTGAGCGTCGCGGGCGTCGATGGGACCATGAAAGAGAAATTCACGGACCAGAAGGCCAGAAGACGTATTAGGGCAAAGACCGGAAACTTGCGCGGGGTCAATTCGCTGGTGGGTTACGGTACTTCCCCTGACGGAAAGGTCTTTGTCTTCGCGGTCCTCGTCAATAGTTTGCAAAAAGGGACCGCCTTTATTGATCACGCGGACAAAATCATCCGCGCCGTAATGGACCTTCCACTCGGATCACGATGAGTTCTCTCGCGCTTTTTCTTCGCCTAAGGCCGGATGGCATGATGCCCTTACCGCCGTACGCGCAATTCCTGAATCCTCAATCCCCAAAACGCATCTAAGTTGTTCAAACGGATGACGCCGCGCACAGTCTGTCTGCAAAGCGCGGAACAAAAGCTCATTGGGGGGCTTACGATGATGATCAAAGGATGTTATAGTTTGATACTGGTTTTAGCAGGGTTTTCGCTGTTTATAGCTGCTTCTTCGGTTGATCCCGCATCAGCCGTTACAATGGGCGCGCAAGAGAGTTTCCAAGCCGCCGACCAGCGAGGGCCCGACGGGGCCGTGTTCGAGTTATTCAGCAGCATTCACCGAGGTGAAACCGAGTTCAGCGCTGCAAAACAAACAGTGCCGCTGAGACTGGCTCAGTCATTCGGTCCGCCGCCATCGGTCACCGAGCCCGACCAGCCAGGGGGCGGTGATTTCTTCTTATATCCCCCGTATCAACAACCGGCTCCGGCCCCTCAGGTTTATACGCCGACCAAAGCCAACTTTAGATGCTATGACAAGTGTCGCGGGGAACCGATTGCCGGCAGTGTACATGCGTGTCGGTTACTGTGCGGTTTATGACAGTTGCTGAAATTTCGGTTATTACAGCTACGTCAAGAATAACGTCCAATTCATCTTAGCAGATCACGGCATTCAGGCGGAAACAGGAGTCCGGTCTTTTGAGGTAAAGCGCGCGACTGGACCCCGGCCTTCGCCGGGGTGACGGTCGTGAGAGGCCATGACTTTCTGCAACGGTTATAATTTTGGTGCTCGCTAGAAAGCTTTTTCTCCCACCAGCGAATGTTTGAGACCTCGGATTATCCTGACGTTTATCAGGTCTCCTTCTTGAATGCCCGCCGAGGGTGCGAGATTCACTATCTTGTTGGTCCTGGTTCGACCAAAGAACTGGCCGGTCCCGTCCCTGGTTCCTTCCACCAGGACTTGTTCGACGGTACCTTCTGCTTCTTTATGATAGTTTTGGGTTATCACATCTTGGATTGCATGAATTGCGGCCAAGCGGTCGGCCTTAACGTTTTCCGGAATCTGATCGGGCAACTTGCCGGCTGCGGTCCCCGGCCGTGGTGAAAACTTGAATGAGAAGATCTGGTCGAAGCGGACTTCTTCAAGCACCTTCCGGGTGTCTCGGAAATCCGACTCGGTCTCACCGGGAAAGCCGACGATAATATCGGTCGTGATCGCCACGCCCGGCACGCGTTCCCTTAACATGTGAATCTTATTCAGATACTCGGCGAATTTGTATCTCCGATTCATGGCGCTCAAGATTCGATCCGACCCGCTCTGAAGTGGCAGGTGAATGTGCTGGCAAACCGATTCCAGATCGGCCATTGCTCCAGCCATATCGTCACGGAAATCGCGCGGATGAGAGGTAGTGAACCGAACCCTCGATAAGCCAGGGAGCCGGTCCAGTTCGATGAGTAGGCTGGTAAACGAACTCCCGTTGGCCAGATCTTTGCCGTACGCGTTCACATTCTGACCCAATAAGGTGATTTCTTTGATCCCATGTTGTACGAGATGCCGCACTTCATCGACTACTTCGGTTTGTAACCGGCTCTGTTCAGGCCCCCGTGTAAAAGGAACGACGCAATAAGTGCAAAAATTCGAGCATCCTTGCATTATAGTCACGTACGAACAGACCTTACTTTTGCCCTTGCACGGAGCGGGCATGTGCAGGGACTCCACATCCGTCGAAAAGTCAACGCGATCGAATCTTTTCCTTGTCTCTCTTATCTTGGCCACCAGCTTCGGGAGTTGAGCTATAGAGTGCGTACCCAGGACCAGATCCAGGTGGGCGACCCTATTGAGAAGCTTGTCCCCTTCCTGTTGAGCCACACATCCTGCTACCACGGTAATCATGTTCGGGTTCTTTTTCTTCAGTGACTTGAGTTTGCCCAGAACGCTGTAGACCTTGTGCTCCGCTTTCTCCCTGATGGAGCAGGTGTTGATAACCACGACATCGGCAGAGTCCGCGGACGAAACTCCTCTCAGACCGAAGTCCTCCAGGAGGGCCGCCATTTTTTCGGAATCGTGCTCATTCATCTGGCAACCGTAAGTTTCTATATAAAAGTTTCCTTCGCCCACGTTTCTCACCTAAATCCAGGTTTGTCTTGTAGTGGTCGCCGGCCCCGGTTCTTTTTCAGGGGAGAGCGGCGTCAAGGGCCTTGAGTTTCTCAATCCCGTCCTCAACGCGTTTCATCGAGATGGTCTTGTCTTCCTGAATCCTAAGAAAAACCGAATCCAATGCTGCTTCGAGATAGTTGATAGCGGAATCGGACAGTCCTTGCGCCATTCTCTCAATCTTCCGCAACCTACTCGCGGCAAGGCGCCATATTACCAAAACTTCGAAAATTATGAGCACCGCGAGACCGATCAAACCTTCAGAGCCGAACAGCGAAGTCAGGAAGCCCAGAAAGATTTTCAAGCCACCCGCGAGACTCGGATAGTCAAGCCACGCCTCGATAGAATCCGGGCTGAGGAGCTTCATGATCAAGAGCGCCGCGGGCAGAGCCAGCACGGTTTTTTGCCAAAGCCGTGTCCAAACGGAAAATGCCCCCTTCAATGATTGTGTGATCCTCTGAAGGGACTGCGAAAACAGTTGGTAGGCTGTCTCCTTGGCGCTGGAAATCAGTTCTTCAGCCGACTGGACGCCAATCACGGTAGCCCCTTCCGGAAATGCCAGCAGTAGCTCAGAACTCACGCTCGCAGCCATTTTTTCGAGACCCACGCGCCTGTCCCTTGCCACGGTATCGGCAACCGATTCAAAGGCCCTTTCCATGTCCCGATACAAATCTTTTTGATCTCTTGAGCGTCGGAATTTGAGCAGTCTCATAGCAAATCTTACCGGAGCTATCGATGCGTCCGCGTTCAGCAGAATAGGAGATATGTATTCGAACAACCCATGTTTCACGTTGGGCATATATTTGACGCTATGCGCCGTCTCTGGTGATGCTTCCAGGCGAATATCTCGAATCTCCTTAAGAAGTCTGATCTTTTCGTCCGGGCGAACAGATCGTCGTATTTCATCAAGCACGCGTCGGGTTTCTTCTTGAAGATTCGCGGTCTTGGCAAGAGCTATTTCCTTGGCATCTCTCTCCGAGATCAAGAAGTTCCTGAACCGGGTGAATTCCGCGTCCAGTAGAGGGATCCCGTTTCGCCGTTCATATTCCCGAGCCGCCGAAACCGTGAAAATCCTCGGCTCCTGCACATTTGCTTCCTGTTTAAGGCGCAGGGTTAAATCACCGAGGATTTTCTTGAGATTCCAGTATGGATCCGCCGACTCATTATCGATCAATTCATCCGACTTATTGAGGACAAAGCTGAAATTCTTTTGATCGAAAGCGGTCTGCTGGATAAATTCATAAAAGATTGCATCGCCATATTTCTCGGGACTTGTCACCCATACTACCCCATCAAGGGCCGACAAAATCTTGATCGTGTTCCGTCTGTTGTGCTCATCCTTGCTGTCAAAATCAGGTAGATCCAACAGAATGAAGTCTCTTATCATTTCAGAATCATGGATAGCGTCTGACTCGCGCAACAGGTTCGAGATTTCTTCCAATCCCCGAAGCCTCTCCCGATGACGGTAAACCACTGCGCGATCAGTAAACGGCCTCTTATCCGATGCAGGAGAAATCTCGTCGCGCGCCAAGGCATTAATCAGAGTAGATTTTCCTACACCGGTTCCCCCCATGATACCCACATAGAGGACTTCTCCGGGCAACAGCGCTTTCTCCAAGAGCGCTTGGACCTTGCCGATAAAGGGTATTCGCTTTTCTTCGACAAGGAGGACAGTCGCATCCTGTTCGAGGAAGCGCAACATGCCTTCGAGCAAGATAGCGATAGCTGAACGATTCAACGCTGTTTCCATATGCCTGAGAGGAGAGAAATAATCCAACATAGAATGTTTTCTAGCCGATGAGCACAGATGCATTGTACCTGTATTCGGCTCGTCGGACAAGCACAGGCGAACCTAAAGACGGCGTGCCGATCAATCGGCCAAGTCGTAACTCAGCGCCGCCTCCCGGTCTTCTCAGTTGAATCTAATTCCATGAACGGCCGGCAGAATCACCGGCAAGGCAAGACCACGCATTCACTGTCTTTGCACTCTACGTCCAGGGGCCGAAGCCAGGGAAACCAGACAGGAATTGGTTTTAATGATAAGCATGGAGCAGGAAACTCAATGGCCTTGCAAGTGCCCGGAATACACACCGATGCCTTGCCCAGGCTTATCCACGGAAATATGTGGAATTCGGTTTTCAGGAGTGTAGGCCAGACGGGAAGATCGAATGGAATAGATATTGGTCCCACGGTTTCCGGGGGAATTGGCCGATCAGGATAGCAAGGACGCGCGCCGGGGCCGCCTGCAAACGAGTATGCGCACACCCCTATCAAAACCACAGCGAGAGTGACACATATCAAAGACGTTCCGACTCTCATATCGGTCCCCCTGACCGGCAACAGCAATGCCTATTAATACGCAGGCCACGAAAAGTGCGGTTATGCTATCACCCGCAAAGTCGCTATGTCAAGAAATCCGTGGGGCCTGCCTCTAGAGCTTGCCATACATGGCCAGCCGCACCGATGGGAACAGCTCTGCTCGGGTATGCGGAAAAAAGAGAGCCGCCATGAAATTATCCATGTACCGTGGGTCTTCGGAGAGTTCAACGTTAGTCATGGAACGGGCTATCTCTCGGGCTCGTTCGAAGAGGTTCTTATCGATGCAGGCCAGACGAGCTCCTTTCAGAGACGAATTTCCAATAAATCGAAATTTTTTCCTGGGGATGTCGGGCAACAGTCCAATAGTGATAGCGTGCTCGAGATTTATGAAACTACCAAACGCTCCCGCGATGATGACACGATCCAGGTCTTCGACCCGCAGGCCGATTTTGTCCAGCAGACAGGTATATCCGGAAAACATGGCGGCTTTGGCCCTCAAAATGTTGTCCAGGTCCACTTCTGTTAACACTATGTCTTCATTTATAGCGGTCTCGGGCGCGCGACACACGACATACTCATATCCGCTACGTCCCTGTCGTATCCTATCGGTATCTAGATGTTGAGCGAATTTGCCGTTCTGATCCAGCACGCCTATCTTGAGCATCTGGGATATGATGTTGATGATTCCGGACCCGCAAATGCCTGCTGCAGGCTTTGCATCCATGGTCTTGATCATTGGTTCGAGACTGTCCGGATCGATCAAGACCCCTTCGATGGCTCCTGGAGCGGCTCGCATGCCGTACTCCAGTCCGCCTCCCTCGAAAGCCGGACCGGCGGAGCATGACGCGGTCATCAGGAGGTCTCTGTTTCCCGCAACTATTTCGCCGTTGGTGCCGATATCTATGAAAAGAGTCATCTCATCGGAATCCCACATGCCGTTGGCCAACACGCCGCTAACTATGTCCCCGCCAACGTAAGAAGCCACGCCGGGATAAACCATAATCAGAGATTGGTAAGGTAGATTCATCCCCAAATCGGAGGCCGACACAGGCCCCACGTTCTGAGCCGCCGGAACATAGGGTGATTCCCGTAGAAATTTAGGATACAAGGCCAAGAAGAGATGCGTCATGACTGTGTTTCCCGCGGCCACTACGTACTGGATCGACTCTCGGGACTGGCCGCCGGTTACCAGGATTTCATCTATAATTTCGTTAAGACCGCGTACCACTTGCTGTTGAAGCTTCTCCAGTCCATCCTTTCTGAGGGCAAATACAATGCGGCTGATCACATCGTCGCCCATGGAAATCTGGGGATTGTACCGTGATGCGCGGGCGAGAACCCGACCATTTTCCAGGTTAATAAGCTCTCCCCACAACGATGTTGTCCCGATGTCCACGGCCACTGCCGTCGGAGGTCCGGTGACATGCCCGGCGGAGACTCGAAAAAGTCGGACAGATCTCGCGTTGGGTCCTGAAGCTTGCTCCAATTTTAGAGAGGCCGTTATTTTCCAGTCTTGCTTTCGCACCTGAAACGGCAGTTCGCGAAGGACCCCAAGGTCCGAGGTTACCGGATATATTCCATGTGTAACTTTTAGGGTTCGCAAGATTCGCTCGTAGTCGCTTATATTATCTTTGGGACTAGGTGGAGGCGGTTCCATCAACACCCTGAAGGTCATGGGATTGATCTCTCCGGTTTCCAACGGTTCCATGGCCGCAGCGGTTACGCGCATGCGATCTGCTTCATCTCTGGGGATTACTTTACGGACGCCTTTGACCCCCGGCACGCTCACTGTAACATCCCCGGTGAGGGTGGACCGGCACGCGAGGACAAAACCTTCGGTTCTCTCCTTTGCAGTTATTTTTTCAAGCTCCGACGTTTCGACCGATCCTTCCAACACCTTGAGTTTACACCGACCACAAGCGCCTGCGCCGCCACAGGAAGCCGGCACAAAAATTCCGGCGTCCAAGGCCGCATCCAAAAGCGTGGTCCCAAGAGCGGCCTCGAACGTCACATCATCAGGCAGAAACCTAATCTGAGCTTTTCCCAAAATTGACTCCTTCAAATGGCAGCAACTGTTTCGACACACGACTTTCATATCATCAAGAACGACTTTTTCAAGATTTTCTGGTACGCTATGGACAGCAGAGAGGCGAAATTTGAAAATATCGGAAATCTTCAAGAGTATTCAGGGTGAATCGTCTTTTGCGGGGCTTCCGTGCGCGTTTGTGAGACTGGCAGGGTGCAATCTCCGTTGCCGTTATTGTGACACCCGTTACGCTCAGGAAGGCGGCGAGGAGATCTCTTCTGAGGAAATTATAGAACAGATTACCGATTTCGGTGTCGAGTTGGTGGAAATTACCGGCGGGGAACCTCTTTTTCAGGAAGAAACATCTGACCTCGCTTCAACCCTTCTGGGCCGTGGTCATACGGTACTTCTGGAAACCAACGGCAGCATGGACATATCTGTTCTTCCCGAAGGCGTAATAAGAATAATGGATATTAAATGCCCCTCTAGCGGCGAGAGTCACAGGATGATGTGGGAGAACGTGTGGAAGCTATCATGGCAGGATGAGGTCAAATTCGTGATTGCGGACAGACTGGACTATGAATGGGCCAGAGGCATCATTATGGAACAGTTTGCTCATCGAAATACAAGAATACTCCTCTCTACAGTCTACGGAGAGTTACCCCCCCGCAACCTCGTGGAATGGATGCTCGAAGACCGCTTGAAAGCAAGGTTTCAGTTGCAGCTCCACAGGTATATATGGCCGCATGACGCCCGCGGTAATTAGTTCCTGCCATGATGTCACCGGGCAACAAATCGGTATTTCTTGAGCGAATGCAGGTATGTGTGAATGATTATGAATGCGCCTAACAAGTAAGCTGTGAACAGATGCGCGGCATCAACGATACGTAGACCTCCTACGAAATTGATCACGGGCATCATGGTGTACAAGTCGTAGAGCATTATGCCGGTAAGGATTTGGACGGGAATGAAAAACAGCATAATTGTTAGAAAAAAGGCCTTTTCTAAAGGATCAAAATCCGAGCCGTGAAGGCAGCCGCTCGGATACCTCTCGCCCACGAAAATTAGATAATTGTAGTAGTGTAGGATCTCTGTCGTATCCTTGAAAAAATCCCTCGGTGATATAAAAAAGCGGCTTTTAAACTCTCTTCTCCAAATGTGGTACGAGAGCCAAAACACGTAATCGAGGATCACAATGGCGGCACTGAGATTGTGAAGATTCACGGCATTCAGGAACGTAGCGAAGATGGGTAGAAGGTCTGGCAGCCTCAAATGAATACCGGTCAGCATCAACATGAACACGAAAAATCCGTGAATCCAATGCCAGACCCTGACACCAACAGGAAGCGGTTCCGCTTTTCCAAATGAAAGTAAGCGCGCTCTCAGCTTCCTGGTGAGAAACATGATCACGGCATGAAGAGAAACTGCCGCCAGAGCCGAAACGAGCATGAAAGCTCCGATCAGGTCCAGCCATTTAAATCCAATGCGTTTGACCTGAGCCATCAATTCGCTCAGGTCCTCCGCCCGGATTTTGGATTCTCCGAGGAGATAATAATTCCTGAGGAAAGAGCCCCCTCCATGAAGCGCCAGAATTTGTTTCTCGACAGGAATCGTCCTCAATCCTCCATCCCGTTCAGGGACCTCCAGAAACAGTTTGGAATAGAATTTGGCGTTCCTCGAATGACAAAGACTACAATCGCGAGTCTCTTCCCCTCTGTTGGTAAAATTGTGCGTAGGATTCAAGACGAGTATCCTGACCTGTAGAGAAAGCCCTGGAATCCCGTTCTCCCTCAGCTTCTTCATGAACGATGCAAGTTCTAATTCCGAAAGCGAACCGTTTCGGTCTTGGTCCAGCGTCTCGACCAGCCCTGCTTTTCCCCCGCGTACGATGGGCGAGAGACGGCTGTAATCAAGCATTGCGTCAGCAGATGGCGCATTTTTGTCCACGAAGAAGAAGACCATGCCGATTTGAGCGTTGACATCATGGCATGAAGTGCATTCCAAGTAATCAAAATGGAGTTCTTTCTGAGGAAGCCATCTATGTGTCCCGGCGGACTCGTGACACTTCAGGCAAATCTTCTGCCTCTCACGCCCCGACATTTGTCGGAACGAAAGGCTATAGTGAGGATTGTGGCAGGAATAACATATCTTTTTGGATACCTGGGCGTGAAGGCTCTTTGAGTAAGCTTTGGTTTCACTCTGGTGGCACTCGGGACATTTAGGCTCTATTCCGGTGCGATGTGGAATTCTCTTGTTGGTGATGGCAGTAATGCCTTCATGACAGGATGTACAACCAAATCCTATCTTGCCGTGAACGGAACTCGCAAAACGCGCTGGGTCAATAAATCTGCTTTCGCCTCGGGTCGAGGTCAGATGGGCATTGTCATGGCACGCGATGCACTCAGCATCGGTCGGAACAGCCCCCTCACATGGGCAGCCAAACGCAATCGTAGTAATGAGGAAAGCAACTTCTACCCCCCATCGAGAAACTCTCGTCGCTCTCATTCCATCGGCTACCCTAACCGATAAGTTAGATAATTGTTTGAACATTCCGGCCGCCGGCAGTCAAGCCGCAACCTTGAACTTCAAGCCGCAGTCCGCTGCCGGCGATTGCACAAACTGTCTTGGCGGTCAGGAGACGTTTTCCGCAATCAATCTCTTTCGTTACTCGGAGGTCGGTTCAGGACCTGGGACAAGTACTACTTTCCGGGCGAAACGCTCTCGAATCACGGAAGTCCACTTTAGCGAAGCCCAAATTGCGAGCAGAATCGCAGGAGAGGCAACAAGTAGCCCGGACAAAATCCCTAACGCCAAGTTCTCAACCAGCATGGAATAGAACAATACCACTAGTAATAAGAAGCCCACAGGTCCAAGAATCAGAACACCGGTCATGAACATCCACGTGCCCGTGTCCGTAGCCGCCTTTTCCAGGGCGGTGTCACTAATCTTCATACGGCAAACCCTCTCTTTCGTTCAGGTATAGCTTTTCTCACGGCCGAATGATCAAATCCCTTGGCCGCGGGAGGCTTGCTTCCTCCAAGTTTGGCCGGACGGATCGTCCGCTCCTTTTAGACCGACGTACCTTTTCTCCTAATTTCTACTATACGAGATCCAGATAAAATCTCAAGTAATTATCTCAAGAAATTTGTGATACGACACGGCCCGAGATCTGCACGCCTCCTCTTGACCTTCCTTCTACCCGACAATGATCGTTTCGACAGTTCACGCCCTACTCTTTTGACTTCAATTTCATATATAGTCTTTCGGAGCTGGACGGCAGTTCGTTGACGCGGATCCCTGTGGCGTCGTAAATGGCGTTGAGTATTGCGGGGATGGTGGGCATGATCGCCCCTTCCCCCACTTCCTTG
>DATJPW010000318.1:0-4392 GCA_035506215.1 Desulfomonilaceae bacterium | reverse complement strand
GGAATATCGACAATATAAAGCGCTTCATGGTCTTTATTGGCCCCGTGAGTTCAATCTTTGACTATGCCACATTCGGGCTGATGTGGTTTTTCTTCAATTGCAACTTATTTGTGATGGCGACAACGGGTGGACAGTCAAAAGAGACTTTGGCAAGGCTTTTCCAGACGGGGTGGTTCGTGGAGTCGCTTTTGACCCAGACTCTGATCGTTCACATCATAAGGACGAGGAAGATACCGTTTTTCGGGAGCCGTGCATCCCTTCACCTGACATTGACTACTCTGACCATAATGGCGGTCGGCGCCTGGCTGCCGTATTCGCGCTTTGCAGGAACGCTTTACATGGTTCCATTGCCCCCGATTTATTGGGCGTGGATTGTCGGTTTCCTGTTTTCCTATGCGTTTCTGACACACATTGTTAAGACCTGGTTCTTCAATCGTTATGGAGGTGATTGACACAATGGACACCCTGCTTGATGCCCTGCAGGAGGGCAGATTGATCGAGCTTCCCGACAATAATAAGGAGGACGCCCTGCAATTCCTTGCTCATATTCTCGAAGCTATCCCGTCGATTCCGACCGGAACCGACGTGGTCAGGCTGGTCATGGCAAGAGAAGCTTCCACCAGCACGGCACTTGGAAAAGGATGGGCCTGCCCCCATGCGGGAGTGCCCTGCGAAGAGGACCTCATGTGCGTAATCGGCTGGAGCCCGCCAGGAATCGATTATGGGGCCCAGACGGCATTCCCGTGTCGATTATCGTCATGTACCTGGTGCCTTCGAACCAGCGAAATCATTACCTTCGAGAGGTATCCAAGCTGGCAAAGGCCCTTGCCGCCTTCCCCGGAATTGAAAAGATGCGTTCCGCCGCTGAATTGAACGACGTTCGCAATTATCTGCTGGATCTCATCAGCGCCACAAAGGAAACAGTCGGGCCTGTTACTCGGGCACGGATGATCCAGCTTCAAGCCAGGACGAGCCTCGAGGCATTGCCCGTTCCCGATTTGTCTAATCTTGTCGTGGAATCATTGACTCTGGTATCGAGTCCCGACATGAAGCCTGTTGTGCTTGCTTAGAATGCAAGCCTCGTGGATAGCCTGGACTCAACTTCCCGACTGATTGAGGAGCTATCGGCAAGCGGTGTTTTTCATATTGGCGAATGGCGCATTATAAAAAGAGGGTCAATTACCTATCACGGTGATCGTGTAGTTTATGATTGTCTGGCGATAAAACCTTCGGACGGTCACCCAAAATCTTCCGGATGATGTAACCATTGCGATCACATGCAGTTTTATTTAAAAGACCAGTGACCGTATTTTCAGGAGTGTTACCAATGAATTTTTTGGAAACAGGGTTTTTTGTCAGTTTTTTTCTTATTTCCCTTTGGGCGGGAAACCACTTTGCTAACTTCTTTATCAAGAAGGACGCGGAAACGCACACACAGGACTACTCAAAAGCTTAGCAGATAGCGTTGGATCCTTGTTTAGCGTGTATACAAAATTTATCTAAACTTTCAATCAATCGTAACAAGACTTGTTTATTCTGTAATCAAATCGCTCAAAAAAATTTGCCTTTCCTTCAACGACGCTTTGTTCACTGCATGTTCCTGTTGTGTTCCCTATAGCCAGAAATTTTGATTTACAATCATGTAGCGGATAACACCCTAGCCGGCCTTTTCCGTCAGGTACTGTAGGTTAGAACTCCAGGAGGTGATCGCATGGAAGCTCAAACCACTGACTTATTCTAAGGAATTCAGGGTAAACACTCATGGGGGTGAAAGGTGGTGGGTTGACGATCTCTGAAGCGGCACGGCAATTAGTTTTGCCGGTTTAGACGTCAAAATTGTAGGTAACGGCAGCAGTGGAGAGTATGGCAACGTAGTATGGCAAATGAAAGGAGTCAACATGCCAAATACAATGAAAACTAAGTTGCTGGGTGAAATAGAAACAAATGAGATTGTGCATGAGCAAATGATTACTTACGAAGATAAAGGCATCGAAGGAATGCCACTGGAGAATCATTCAGTCTCTAAACCCATGAAAAGCAAACTTGGCTTAAACGCTAACAAGGCCAAAAACATCGCGGTCCTACCAAAGACAAGGCCTGCCGACACCTCTTTCGTCCAGACCCTTCCCCTCGGGAGCGATCATACGCTTCGCCGCCGATTCATGGTGTTGAACGAACCGATTCCGGCGAACATCCGCTTCGGTCTCCTGTTGGAGGTCCTCGACAAGGTTGCGGAAGAGACGGCTCTCAACTATGTAAACAGGTTTTATCCTGAAGCGCGAGTGGTCACGGCGGCTATTGACAGAATCCTTATCCGCAACACTGCGGATGTAACCAGGGACATCGTTTTTAACGCCCGCATCAACTATGTAGGGCGGTCGTCACTGGAGGTTGGCATCCGGGTCGAGCAGCCGGGAGAACCGCTCAGCCACATCGCCTCCTGTTCTTTCACTATGGTGGCCCGTTCAGGCATAGGCGAGGATGCTGTTAGCGTACCACTGCCGCCTTTGGAATATGTTGACGAGATCGAGAAGGAGCGTGCCCGGAAGACTCTTGATAGGCGAGACGACTACAAGCGGCACCAGGCCGACCTGCTCGAACCTCCTAGCAGGGAGGAGTATCAAATGCTGACCGGACTCCATGCGGCCCAGGAGGCGGAAGATTTTACCGGACTCTTAGTCGGGCGCCTGGTGACCGATGCATGGGAGGTGATGTTCCCTGAGCAGGAGAATGTCCCAGAGACCATATTCGGAGGATACCTTATCCGGCGGGCCTTCGAACTTTCCTCTATCTGCTCCGAATTGGTGACACCCGACCGTTCAATAATTATTGCGGTCAACCGGATCAACTTCTTTCGGCCGGTTCGGATGGGGGATAAGCTTCACTTCACGTCACGGGTGGTTTACACGAATGACAGCTTTGTCTGTGTCGAGGCAGGAATCGAGCGGATCAGCCGCGACCACTCAAGCAAGGCGCTGTCAAACTCGTGCTTATTCACTTTTGTCAACCTCGACGGGGAAATGGCGCGTAAGCCAGTCCCACAGGTTTATCCAACAACGTATGCCGAGGATGCCAGGTATCTCGCAGCTCACCGCAGCCATGCATCTCTGCTCAGGAACATACGTGAGATCTAATACTCGGAATGAGACAAAGGAGACCTCTTTTACACTGAACCACAATGCCAATTATAATGTATAGTTGTCAAGACTTGATCTGACATTCATGGTTTTGTTATGAAGCTGCCTGTAAGATGTTGTCCAGTTTTTTTTCTTTTGCCAAATGTAGCGAGCTCATGAATGTTTCCATCGGTGTCTTGCCGTAGCAGTACCTTCCGCTATGAGGTCGTTCCTCGTTATAATCAGCCATCCACTTGTCCAGATCTGCCTGCAACTCTTCCAGTGATGTGTAAACCTTTTTCCTGAATGCAATCTGATAGAATTCATTCAGCACCGTTTTGTGAAATCGCTCACAGATGCCATTTGTCTGGGGCGATTTTGCCTTTGTCTTGCTGTGGTCGATGTCTTCCAACGCAAGATAAAGCTGGTACTCATGGTGTTCCCTGGCACCACAATATTCCGTGCCTCGGTCGGTGAGAATCCTGAGAAGCGGGATGCCGTGCTCTTCGAAGAAAGGAACGACCTTGTCGTTGAGCATATCCGCTGCCACAACAGTTAGCGGAAATGTAAAAATGACCCACCCCGGAAACTGAAATTTGACCCACTCTTCCATTATCCTAGCCGACCAGGAGGGTCGGCATGATTGGAAAGGAAGAGTGTATGGAAATCAGAATTCTCAGTAAGCAAGGTAACAGCATTCGAGAGATCAGCCGGATAACGGGGCTCTCTCGCAATACGATCCGGAAGTTTCTGCGCACATCGGCGGAGCCGAGATACAAGGAACGGGCGAAGCTGCCGGGGAAGCTCGATCCCTTCAAGAACTTCTTGGAAGAACGATTGAAAGCGGCATTACCGCATCGCCTTCCAGCAACCGTGCTGACACGCGAGATCAGAAGCCTCGGTTTTGACGGTTCTGAGCGGCTGGTCCGGCTGTTTCTGGCAACGCTTCATCAGGTTAAAGATCCGGAACCTGTTATACGGTTCGAGACCGAACCCGGCACACAGATGCAGGCCGACTGGTGCGAGCTGCGCAAAGGCAAAAACCCTCTATACGCCTTCGTTGCGACCCTGGGGTTCAGCCGCGATGCCTATGTCATGTTCACAACAAGCCAAAGCTTCGATGTCCTGCGTGAGTGCCACGAGGAGGCATTCTCGTTCTTCGGCGGTGTGCCGCGTGAAGTGCTCTATGACAACATGAAGACAGTGGTCCTGGAGCGGAATGCCTTTGGTGAAGGCAAACACCGCTTTCACCCGAAACTATGGGACCTTGCCAAGC
>DATJPW010000317.1:0-3837 GCA_035506215.1 Desulfomonilaceae bacterium | reverse complement strand
CAAAGCTTCAGAATGCGGCAGCCACCATCGATGCCCTGGGAATCGAGAGCCAGGTCATAAAGACGGCCTTTGTGATCTCCCTGATCATCACGGCGGCAGCGGCCATCATGGCCCTTATTTTTGCCTGACACAGAACTTCACATGGAAACCAGACACAACGCACCGCCCCGAATCCCGCAGGCAAAGCTCCTGGGTCTTGCCGGCTATTTCTTCCAGACAAAAATCCTCCGCCGCGACCTCCCGCTGCTGGCGAGTTTCAAACTGACCTACCGCTGCAACCTGCGATGCGCGCCCTGCCCTTACCACCGCCGGGCCGATGACCCCGGGACCCACATCCGCTGGGAGTCGGCTACTGCGGCCCTCGATGCAATTCACCGCGCGGGATGCCGCATCGTTGTCTTCGAGGGGGGAGAGCCCCTTTCGTGGAGCGACGGCACGCGGAGCTTCAGCGACCTGGTTCATTATGCACGCAAGCGTTTCCTCTGCACGGCCGCAACAACAAACGGGACTCTGCCCCTCGATGTTCCCGTCGATGTCCTGTGGGTGAGCCTCGACGGAACGAAGGAAACCCACGACCGGCTGCGGAGCCGCTCCTTCGATCGCGCCTGGAAAAATCTCGGTGGGCCGTCTCACGGAAAGCTCCTGGTCCATTTCACAATGAACCGGGAAAACTGGCGAGACCTGGGAAAGCTTCTCGAGGATCTGAAGCAGAGGCCGATGGTGCGCGGTGTGACCGTCAAGATCTTCTATCCGTATGGGCAGGGTGAGGAGGCCCTCGCGCTCTCCCCTGAAGAACGGCGGGAGGCCATTCAGGATGCGATTCGGCTCAAGAAGAGTGGTTACCCGATCATCAACTCGCAGCGATCTCTCGAGCGGATGATCACCAACGGCTGGAAGTGTCGTGACAGGCTGCTTGTGAATGTTGACCCCGACGGGTCGGTCACCCGGGGCTGTTATGTCCGCAGCCGCGGGGAGGTCCGTTGCAGCGAGTGCGGCTTCACGCCTGTGGCTGAACTCTCGGGTGCATATGATCTGATGCCCGGCTCTATCCTGGCGGGCTGGAAGGCTTTCGTCAGTTCCTGACGGGGGCTTCCGGCATCCGGATTCGGGTTTCCGGATTGTATAAATCCATGATACCTCGCCAAACATCTCTAAGCTCCCAGATTTTCATATTGTGCAATTCCGGCCAAGTTCTTCCTTAAGTAGTTAAATTCGGATTCAGGCAGAAAATAGAAGATTGCAATCGAGAATTCTTATTGATATTAGGGCTTATCTACTCCTTTCCCTTATATAAAGATAAGAAAATCCCTTATAGCGGAGACGACTGAACTCCGATAGAGTCCGCGCATCATACGGGCACTCCTCTGATTATCTCTAACATAACTGAAATGATTACTAATCACCCCGAAGGAGAGTAAAATCCCGTAATTTCCCAAAGATATAACGTTGATGATCCTGGAAAGGGATCAACTCAAATAGTCACTCTGCCGGTAGATACAAAATGGAAAAAGAAGCATCAGAGTCAGTGGTCATGATGACGTCAAATCCAGAGCCGAAATCTGGCAAGAGAAGATTTCCACAAGGTATCCAAGCCAAACTCATCCTGATTCTTCTGACCTTGCTCATCCCTACTCTTCTCATACAAGTCTTCATTTACCATGACAGGTTCCAGAACCGCCGGGCGGAAGAATTACAGGCCAATCTTGAAATAGCGCGTTCGCTGGCTAAAACATTTGATGCGGCCTTGCAGGATGTCTTACACCAGGAACTGTCTATAGGGCTTGCTTTAGCTTCAAAGGATTTATCCACGGATAATCAGGACAAGCTCCTCTATGCCAGCAAAGAAGCCAATCCCGCCATTTGGCATTTTTTTTGGGACAACCCTGCCGGGATAGTTGTTGCGGCAACCGGATCGCAGTTTGTCGGAATGGATATATCCGACCGTGAATTCTATCGGGAAATAATAGCCGGTAAAGATTGGGTCGTAAGCGACCTGCTCCTCTCCAAAACAACGCAACAACCGAGCTTCACAATAAGCCGAGGCATCAGAAATGAGCAGGGTGAACTGCTGGGCATAATTGTCGCGGCTGTCTTACCGAAACATCTGGATGCGGTGTTGGGGATCGAAAGAGTAAAAGATGCAGCCATCAATATAATGGATAGTAAAGGTATGGTTGTCTACCGTCATCCTGCCACAGAATTTACCTGGGAAGAGCGCAACCTGCTCAAAAATTATCCCGACCTGCAGACCGTGCTGGATTCCAACGAACTTGTCATGACCTATCCTTCAAGGATTACCGGTAAACCTCGGCTTTCCGGTTTCGCGCCAATTCGCTCTATAGGTTGGATTGCTTCTTCAAGTCGGGACGAAGAAACTGTGATGGCGTCAACAAGCAGCAGCCTGATATGGCATGCCGGCTTGGTTTTTTCTATCACACTCATAGCTTTTGGTGTCGCTCTGTTCTACTCCCGCAGGTTGGCAACGATTATCGCGCAGCTCCGAGATAATGCACTGGCACTCGGTAGAGGAGAGTCCGTATTTCCGGTGGTTAAGTCCAGCACTGCCGAGTTGAATGATTTTGCCAAAGCTTTCCACACAATGACAGAGGACCTCCAATTTCGCGAAAGGGAGCGCAAGCGGATGCAGGAAGCTCTGCTCCTGTCCGAAGAAAAATTCTCGAAGGCGTTCGCGCTGAATCCCGCCGCCGTCGTGCTGGTGAATCTTGAGAATGCAACTGTCATCGATGCCAATAGAGCCTTTCTGGACGTTTTTGGATATACGCGCGAGGAGACCATTGGGCGTTCTACGTACGATCTGAATATCTGGCCGACACCCGAGGACAGGACCAGCCGCGTGAAGAAAACATTGGAGAAAGGCTCCGTACGCAATCTGGAACAGTTGATGGTGAGGAAGTCCGGCGAACGCTTCATGACCCTTGTGTCGGCGGAAAGTTTAATGCTCGCCGGCAAACCGGTTATCCTGTCAACTTGGCTGGACATCGACGACCTCAAGCAAACGGAGGCGGCGCTGCGAGAGAGCGAGCGCCGTGAACGTGAGCGAGCTGAAGAATTGGCCGCTCTGCTCGATGCACTTCCGACGCCCGTTATCATCGCTAAGGATCCCGAATGCACCCATCTGATAGGCAATCGAGCGGCCAATGAACTTCTGAGACTGCCAAGCGGGGGGGAAATCTCGCTGACAGCGCCTCTGGAACAAAGACCCTATCACTATAAGGCGGTCAAGGAAGGTCGCGAGCTCAGGTCAGATGAGCTGCCAGTCCGTCGAGCAGCAAAGGGTGAAAATGTACAAAATTTCGAGTACACCCTTGTCTTTGACGACGGTATCACGCGTGAATTAGTGGCCTATGGCACGCCTTTGAGAGATGGACAGGGGAAACCCCGCGGGGCCGTTCACAGTCTTGTCGATGTCACCGAGCGCAAGCGGGCCGAGGACAGGCTGCGTGAAAGCGAGAAAGCCCTGCAAGATGCCAACGAGCGCCTGGAACAGCGGGTCCGGGAGCGCACGATCGATCTGCAGAATATTATGAAACAACTCGAGCAGAGCCGCCACGAGCTGCGCAAGTTTGCCTCCGAGCTTGTCATGTCAGAGGAGCGCGAGCGCAAAAGGGTTGCAGGGGTGCTCCACGATGAGGTTGCGCAAACCCTGGCAGCCGCCCGGATGCGGCTTGACCTGCTTCAAAGCATACTTTCCGATCAAAAGGACAAGAAGACCCTGCAGGAAGTCAAGAATTTCCTCGTACAGTCCATCCGGGAGGTACGCGCCTTGATGAATGACCTCGGCAATCCGCTGCTATTCGACCTGGGTCTGAAGTCTGC
>DATJPW010000316.1:0-5134 GCA_035506215.1 Desulfomonilaceae bacterium | reverse complement strand
GCCGTGAACATGCAATGATTGTAGGGCGGAGAAGACCATATCTCACGAAGGCCACCTTCGGGCACCAGGCGCTCGCTGCGTACAGTGCTCCAGAAGGGGCTGCCAATGGCGCCGGCGTCGGCTCGTCCGTCGAGGACGGCGCGCACCACTTCCACTTCGCTGGCCCCGGTATCGCCATGTTTGCCTACGTCGCTGTCGAAGCGCAGCGTCCGGTAGTCCCTCCCCTCGACGATGCCTTGCTGCTCCAAGAAATGAACGGGAAGAATCGCCGCGTGTCCGCTGTCTCGGCTGCCCAGCGCGAGCGTCCGATTCTTCAAGTCTGCGAGCGTAGAAATGGGGCCTCCGGTGACAGCAACGATCTTGGTCATCCAGCCGAGATCGGTGTCGCGCATGGCGATCGCACGACAGGCTTGGCCGCTCCACTCATCGGCTTGCAGATAGGCAAGGTTTGTGTTCCAGGCGATATCGATACGCGGCGCGGCCTCGTTGGGTTGGGCGAGGAGCGCCAGGACTTGCACCTCGTAGCTCTGAAATAGGATGACCTCAACGGCAAGACTCGCTTCCTCATGAAAATAGCGCCGCATTCCCTCCCAAATCGTAACCACTTTCGGATTGTATGCAACAGCTCCCACCCAGATTGTTTTGCTCATGGATCTCCACGTTTCCTTTCAGCGGCGTTTCACAATAAGGTCTTTCGGGGCGCCCTCGTCTCAAAAAAGGGGTATTCCCAACAGCAACTTCCCGATGAACTCGCGCAGAACATCGCCCGTTGGCGCCATGACAGCGCCCGCGTGCGCATCGCGGAACAGGCGTTCGATGCTCAAATGCTTTGAGAACGCCGCACCGCCGCAAACGCGCATTGCTGCTGAAGTGACGCGAATGGCGACGTCACCTGCAGCGGCTTTAGACTCAAGCACGCGCAGCATGGTCGTCTCGCGAGGCTTCTCAAGATGCTGAATCAAATCGTCGATGCGCGCCGCGAGGCCGTCGGTATCTATCTGCATCGCCGCGAGTTGCGCCCGCAGGGTAGGAAGGCTCTCGCCGAGGCTCTGGCCGAGGTGCTCGAATTTTGCGCTTTTGAGGTGCGACGCAGTTCCAGCGACTGCCGCTCGGCACAATCCCAAGGCCACCGCTGCGGTCCCCAAATTAAAAAGTGGAAGCACCACGTTTAGCATGGCCGGAAAGCCCGCGCCGTCATCGGTCAGCTGAAAATCGGATGGGACCTGGCAATCGTCCAGCGCAATCGGCGCAGAAGCGTTGGCCCGGAGTCCCAAACCGTCCCAGGGCCCTGCAACTGAAAGGCCGCGTGTCTCCGCTGTAAGAAGATAGAGGGTCGAATCGGTAGGTCCTGCCCCTTCAGGGGCAAGCGCAGAAACGACATAGCTCTGCGCATGACCCGCGCTGGTCACCCATGATTTCTTGGCGCTTAGACGTACACCGTTACCATTCCGATGTGCGCGAGATATAGGTGCCCAGAAATGACTGCGCGAGCCGGCTTCACTGAATGCCAGAGTGGACAAATGGCGGCCCGCGCCAATCTCCTGTAGTATGGGTGTGAGCGCCCGAGCTGCGCTTGGGCGTGCTGCCGAGATAGTTGCGGCGCCGAGGATGTGCATCAGATAGACCATGGCGACAGAAGCGTCGGCCTCGGCGAGCGTCGCAGTCACAACGGCAAACGTGCGGGGACCTAACCCTGAACCGCCAAAATGCAGAGGCAGCAACAGCCCAAGCAGTCCAGACTCGCCAAGCGATTCGACAGCCTCGGAAGAGAATTGTCCCGCCTTGTCGTTTTGCCCTGCGGATGGCGCCAGCACGCGACTGGCGATCTCCTGGGCTTTCGCAACGGCCGCCTCATGAGTCATGATCGCACCTATCATCCAGAAATCTATTGGATCGAATTAAGATTATTGTCACCGAGAATGCGCGAAGAGGTCAAACAGTTTCTGGTGGGTACCGGGCCCCCCGAAACCTTCTTCACGGTAAATTCCTCCAATGTCTTTTCAAACCTGCCTTGCTCTCTTGGCACTCGAAGATTGCGAAGCCCCAAAGGCCTCGCAAACCAGCGATGGGGCACACTCCACCTCACGCAAAACCGGAATCAACTCCGCCCTCGCGACGCCCTGCGCGTGCGGGGCCTTGTTCTCCCCTGCCACTTTAATTGCTTTGGTTCTATTCTAGTATTGACTCAATAATCGTCATCCGTCAAATCTCTAGATTCCTTGACGAAAATCAAAATGAGATTACTTCCCAATTTCTAAGCCGCCCTCTCGTTAGGCGGATGCTTCCCCTCGGATCCCGCCCGCGGATGAGGCAAAGAAGAGTAACCCGGGGGCTTTTCAAGCTCAGTTCAGGCGAGGAAAATGCTGGATGGAGGATTTCACGGGGCAAATTGCGGCTTGTTGCTTATCATTTTTAGAACAAATCAGCGGCGGAGCCACAGCAGCCGCGCAGCGCGGCGGTAAGCCCGAAGACCTTTCTCAAGTTGGAAAAGGGAGAGAAGCATGCGATATATCTGGACCGACTCCAAAAGTTCAGCGGCGCTGGGTTTCCGCGCCTACTAAGGCCTTTGTTGGCATTGTTGCATTGCCTTCTATTGTCATTCTGATATCAGTCCTGTAGTCCGTATAATGGACATACTGCCCATGCATCCAAAGCACATGGTCCTCAGCGCCAGTGTATCCCATCGGCACAATCGGACGGACGTTGAGAAGTCTGGAGTTTCGAGTAATTGATGACGAGGTCCAACTCTTCCCCTCATCGGGGGTCTGCCACCTTTCAATCTCAAATACCCCGTTGATTGGTCTGGATAAAAAGACAAGAGAAGGATTGTTGTGGTTCAGGGCCATCCCGCCAGAATAATAAGGCTCTCTTTCTTCCTGTCCGGCTCGAGTTTGCGGGAACCATTTCCCACCAGACACGATTTCAGTGTCAAACCAGGCTTTCCCGTTCCATCGTGCATAATGGTACCGATGATCCGTTGTGCTCGGGAAGCGGGTGTAGGCGATAACGGGATAACCTTTTGCGTCCAAGGCAATATCCCATACCCATGCCCGCACGCCAGTGTCTTTGCCATTGTAAACCACGTCACTTTTGCTGGGTAAAACAGGAAGGTTCCCCATATTGCCCACTTTGCTCCCGTCCGCTTTGTAAAAAGTTCCCGTCTGATAGCGCAGGTAGTATATGGAATTCCTGGGCTCACTGTCTGGGTGGCCATCAGTAAATGCAAAATGGATGGTCGATATCCCATCCGACACAATCTTAGTGTAAGGTCTGATGTTTGGGGCTTCATGACCCGGTTCCTCGATCAGAATCTCCGACTGAGTCCAGTGTTCAGCATCTGCCGATGACGCGAAGGTTGGCTTCCAGCTTGGACCGCGCCAAAAGACATAAAACCGGTTTTCTGCTTTCAAAAAGGCCGGGTGGCTGTAAGTGATAGCCGGAGTGTCCGAAACTACAAGCTCCTTCCCCCACTCCAGGATATTTTCTGGTTTGAGGGACGTCCTGCAGAAGAGGCCTGTCTGGTTGTGTCTGGCATAAAAGACCATCAGTCGTCTATCGGGGAGAACCAGGATCGAGAGCGTGTTGTGGTCGTCGATGTCCCAATCTTTCTTCAAGGTAAAACTCTGGATGGAGCCTGTCTGATGATCATAGGCGCCTATCTGTAACTGGCCGTCATGTGTCATCCATCCCGCGTACGTGCGCTTATTCTTGCCCTCGACATACACCGCCCGCGGATCCTGGAACCAACACCAGGCCCCATCGTTGGAAAAGATGGGATAGAATTCTCCTCCTTTCGGAGGTTCCGATTCACAAGTCAAAACCCAAACGGCAATGAACAGGGTAGTCCCCAAAGCCAGCAATCTTTGCATCTCAGTTCACTTCACTGCCCTATTCAGACCTGGAGATTCCCTCACTGTCGAGAAACGGTCGAAGAAGAATTCCCAAATGACTTCTGACGCCTTGAAATCGCGGCAAGTCTTGCCGATTACCAGCTCGGGTAAATATTGGGGACCGCCGGGCCAGGTGTGGCCCCCGCCATGGATTTTGATCAACTCCACGCGTGTGTGGCCCCTCCCCTTTGAAAAAACAAGTCTGCACACAGAAGGTTTCAGGAGCTTGCAGCATGGTAAAAGCAAGCAACAGGGTGATAAATGGCCTGCGCAAAGAGGAGTTCCTACCCAGCAAACCCATCCCCACACTATAATCGATAGGAACTTGAGTCACCAGCCAGCGGACACTCATAGACCACAATCTCGGGGGAAGTTAGCGGACGAGCCGCTTGATAAGCTGAATCTGCCCGGCGTGGTACAAGTCGTGGGAGGCAATTCCACAGATTAGCGTCAGGTTGTCGGTCTTACCGCCGAACGAGGCCGTATAAAGCGCGGCTGGGGGTATCTTCAGGATTGCTTCCCGTAGGAGAAGGTGTTCTTTGTCTAGCAGGGAGACCGCAACTTTCCAGGAATCTTCGGTGAGCGTGTCCGGGCAACGAAACCAGTTACTGCCTTTCAAAGCAAAAGTTCCGCGTTTTTCCCCCAGCAGGCGACGGCGAACTGCGTATTTCCAGTAAGCTGCATGAACCACAATTTCCCAAATATTGTGTCGTCCGGGAGCAGGACGCTTTAGGGCAGAATCTGCGGTCAGGCCGCGGATGGCACCTCTGAGATTGGGCCCATGCCAGGCCTTTCGTAAATAAGCCTCCTCCAGCAGCCTCATGAGAATTTGAATTTCAGGGCCGGGAGTTTGATTGCTTGCTCTCATTTCTTCTTCTCCGGAAATAGATGCTGATTAAACCATTTCAAGATGGTTTCCTGTGCAGCCAGCAGGGGCTTACCTTTAAGCGTATGGCCGGTATCTTCCTCAGGCGCATACAAAATTACAATGTCGTGTTCCTTCTGACTTTTAGTCAGTTCCTCGTCCATTTTCCAGGCGTGTTCCGGCAGTACCAGGCGGTCGTTGTTTCCATGCACAATCAAGACGGGCACATTGATCTTGCCGGCGAAATGCAAGGGCGAGAGATCTCTATATTTTTCGGGAGAAGACAAAGGGCTGCTGTTCATTAACCGCTGCATAATTCCGAAGTTTGGGGCAATCTCGCTTTCATAATCGTATTGTTTGCCAAGATCAGTGAACCCGC
>DATJPW010000315.1:0-2785 GCA_035506215.1 Desulfomonilaceae bacterium | reverse complement strand
AAATGATGACCTGGCGAAATGCTTCCGCATTGAGAAGCTCGCCTACCGTGCGAATTGTCCATTCGCGAGTCCCTTGAACAAAATAGCCGCCGCTCTGATTGAGATTCGTTCGGTCAAGAAAGTTCTTCACATCGTTTGCGGTCAAACGCCGTGACTTGAGGCGCTGAGGGTCGAAGGTGATCCTCATCTCCCGGGTGAGATTGCCGTCGTATTGACAGTCACCTACGCCCGGAATCCTCTTTATACGAGGGGCTATATCTTTGTCAGCCCACGTGGACGCAGTGACCAGATCGATATTCCCGGTCAGGGCGAACTGATACACCGGAAGGTTCACTTGGTCACTGGCTTTCGTGATTTGAGGCTTCTGGACCGTCTTCGGCAGAGTTGTTACCCGATTGAGATTCCGTTGGAGTTCAGAGGCAGCGAGGTCAAGATTGGTGCCGGGCTTGTAAAATACGGTTAACTGCGACTGACCGTAAGACGAAAGGCTTGTCATATAAAGCATATTTGAAACGCCGCTGATAGCTTCTTCAAAGCGAGTAGAGACCTCACCCTCCACCTCTTCGGGCGCGGCGCCGGGAAACGTGGTGGTTACCACCAGTATCGGATATTCGGTGTCGGGCTTGAGTTCCACCGTAAGAAAAGTCAACGACACGTAGCCAAAGACTATAACCAGAAGGACTCTGACTATAACAGTTATTGGAAATCGGACTGATGATTCCGCAACGTTCATTTAAACCTCGCAGCCAGTCGCCTCTTATCTTTAAGACTGACTTGCGCCGCTAATGTTAATTTGCGAGTCCCCGCCACTGTTTCCGTGGAGAGGAAACAGCAACCGGATCAATTCGTTTTGGGCGCCATTTCACCTTCTATTTCATCCAACCTGATAGGTCGAATTTTCCAAAACCGGGCCTTCACATCCTCCAGGATGGTATAGATCACAGGGATGAATACCAGCGTAAAGAGTGTCGCAACAGAAAGCCCGCCCACCACTGCCATTGCGAGCCCGTTGTAAATTTCAGCGCCTGCTCCATGCTTTACGGCCAAAGGAAGCATCCCCAGGACCATTGCGATGGCGGTCATGAATATCGGACGCATCCTCCGCTTGCTGGCCAGGATCAAAGCTTCATCTCGATCCATCCCCTCGTTTTCCTCTAGCTGCACAGCATAGGTAATGAGAATGATAGCATTTTTTACTACAAGACCCACCATCATGATGTATCCGAGCACGGTGAACGAGTCGAAGTGGACTCTGGTGACGTTCACGAGAACATTCGCCCCTATGATCGAAAGCGGCACGCTGAAGATAATGGCCAGGGGCCGAATAAACGATTGGAACTGCATGACGAGCAGGAGGTAAACCACCACTACGGCCAGTGGGAACACAAAAGTGATTACCTGTAATTTCAGAATCTTGAGATAGTTGATAGCTCCGGTGGCAACCACGCTGTACCCAATGGGCATGGGAACACTCGACCCTATCTTGGACTTAAATTCATCAAACACATGCTCTAGAGGCCTCCCCATTATTGTGAGTTGAACACGAGCCGCACGTCTTGAATTATAATGATTAATCTGGAGAGGCCCGAAAGTGGTTTCCACGGATGCCACGCTTGTTAACGGGACTTGAACGTTGGGATTGAGGGGCGAAGTCAGGATAATGCGCTCAACATCACCGACCGTCTGCACATGGCTTTCCTGCCCCATGACCGAAATATAGAAATATCGGCCTGCCACATCATACTGGGTTATCGTCCGCTGGCCTCCCCCAGCGGCTTCCACGGCATCCGCAATGTCTTGTGCTTGCAAGCCGAGATTCGCTGCCCGCTCAAGGTCCACGCGAACTTGGACCTCAGGTTTTCGCAAAGAAAGGTCTGTATAACGAAAGACAACTCCTTTGATATCTTTCGCCAGATTCATAATCTGGTTGACCAGGCCTTCAATTACGGGATAGCCGTCGCCCACAATACGGGCGTCCACAATATTGGAACGGGTAAAAATACTTCCAAACAATGGAAACTGAACAGGGTTTATGTACTTGATGGGAAGGTCGCGGGCCATAGCATTTGCCTGACGCGCTATTCTACCGACCGGAACACCGCTATCCTCTGGTCTGTCACACACGATGTAAATCACGTTGCGGTTATCCTGTCGGTTCGGAATCGCGATGAGATTCTTGACCCCTTTGATTTTTCTCCAGCGGTCTTCAAGGATTTTCATTAATCGGCTGTTCTCTTCCAGACTGGTTCCCTCGGCAGTTGCCAGCTGAACCCTTATGAGGTTCGTGCCACCCGTAGGGAGGTAATCCATGCCGGGCAAGGTCCAGTAGGATAATGCAAAAAGCACGAGGACCGATCCTACCAGGGCGGCCTTTCGCCACCCACTGCCGAGGAAATACCTCAGAGACCATATGAGGCCGGCAGAAGCTCTCGCACCGATCTTGTCCAAAAGGTTGAGAGGAAGCATGACCTGTTTCAAGATACCTTGAGGTTCGGTTTCTCGTTTCATCCAGCGCGACGCGAGCATAGGCACTACAGTGAAGGCGTCAAACAAGGAAAGAAAAATTGCCACAGAAATTATGAAGGCCACCGGACCTAATAGAGTTCCGACCTCTCCATTCAGCAACAAGATGGGAATAAAAACAGCGGCCGTAGTCAAGGTACTCATGAACACCGCTGTCCCCACCTCGTGGGTCCCATCCACGCAGGCTCGCACAATGCTCTTTTTCTCTTCATAGCGATGCCGATATATGTTCTCCAGCACAACTATTGCGTCGTCCACTATC
>DATJPW010000314.1:0-5759 GCA_035506215.1 Desulfomonilaceae bacterium | reverse complement strand
GATTGCTCAGATGATTCATCTTACACCCAGTCACGGCAGAACTGATTCCGCGGAGCAGCTAACCTTTTCGAGGCTTTCTGGAGGAAACCGATGCTCCGGAATCGTTGTTATTCGGTTTTGTGCTTTCTATGCTTTCCCCTCGTATGTAAATCAGCAACAAGATTGCTGCGACGATCATGGCCAGACATAGCAACTGCCCCATAGACAGTCTCCAGATAATAAAACCAAGCTGCGGGTCGGGTTCACGAAAGAATTCGAGAAAAAAGCGGAAGATGCCGTATCCGCAGAGAAAGGCAACGAGGATTTCGCCGGGCCGTTTTGTCCTGGTTCTCAGATACCACAGGATCATGAAAAGAATCGGTCCTTCGCAAAGGGCCTCGTAAAGTTGAGAAGGATGGCGAGGTACGCCTCCGCCCATAGGAAAAACCACCCCCCAGGGCAGCATTGTCGGCCTTCCGAAAAGCTCGCCATTTATGAAATTGCCGATCCTGCCCAGCATCAGACCAAGCGGCGCGGCCAGAGCGCCGATATCGGCAAGGTCCAGCAACTGTGCATTATGTTTGCGGGCGAACACGTACCCGGAAACAAACATACCGATGAGGCCGCCATGAAAGCTCATGCCACCGTGCCAAATCTTGAAGATTTCCGTTGGCGCAAGGACGTATTCCTTGAGATTGTAAAAAAGCACATATCCGACCCTTCCTCCCACCAACAGCCCGACGATCAAGTAAAATAGGAAATCGTCTGCCGCCGTGACCGGAACCGGGCCTTGCTTGCGTTTAAGTTCGGATTTTATAATCAAATATCCCAGAGCAAATCCCAGGAGGTACATGAGGCCGTACCATCTTACCTCCAATGGGCCGATTCGTACAAGCACGGGATCAATTAATGGATACGTTAGGGCCATGATCCTCAAACCTGAGCAATTTGTGTCGAAGGACCGCAGGATCGCGAGGCAAAAGCGCTCATCGAGCCTACTGTCGCTTCCACACTAATTAGGTCTTTCACATTCACCTTCATCCGAGCCACGTTTGGCCTTATCGTCCGCTATCCTGATCGTATTTGAAATCTTGCGAAAGAGCCCCCGGACGATCTTGACGTCGCGATCATCCATGCCTGCGCTGTTGAATATGCGCCTGATGTCCCTCATCATCCGCAAAGGATTCGAACGATCCAGAAAGCCTGCCTGCGTCAAAACATCTTCAATGTGCTGGAACATGTCCTCCCGGCTCTTTACACTGGCAGGTCGGGTCTTCCGAGCCTGAAAGCCCACGGGCATAGAGGTAATCTTGAAGATCTCATACGCGGTTACCGCTGCCGCATGAGCTATGTTCATGGAGGCAAAATGTGCGTCGGTAGGAATTATCATGTGATGAGTACAGAGCTTGAGTTCTTCATTCGTAAGCCCCTTGGACTCGCGACCGAAAACGCATGCTACAGGTCCGACGAGCGCCCGTTCTACCAACATTGGGATGACTTCAGCCGGTGTGCCTGCATTGGTCCGTTTCCCACCAAGCCGCCCGGAGGTGCCTACGGCCATAATGGTTTGTTCGAGTGCGGTTCGGAGATCGTCGATTCGCTGAGCCTGCTCCACAACCTCATATGCTCCCGACGCCATAGCGAGAGCTTCAGACTCTGGCCCGCAACTGGTTGAAGAAACCAAGGTAAGCTTATGCAAACCCATATTTTTCATGACACGTGCGATGGCCCCAATGTTCCCTGCATGGGTGATGCCGACCAGTATTACATGGATGTTTTCCAGTGCCGGTGCCCATTCAGGGTGGACCCTAAATCCTCTTTGAATTAGCCTTGATGCCGTCATTAGATGAAATCAGTGCGTACAGGGGCCGGCCATCATATAGCCGAGAAGCGCTTCTCGTGTCCGGTGTAACCGAACCGGGCCATGTTCTTCATTACCCTTATCAACGTCGGTCAAGAGCAGTGTCTCTCGGGCATCCATCGCATCTGAACCGCAAGATATTATGCCGAATACGTATTGTCAAGCGATATCAAATAACAAGACTACTTTGCTCACAAACTGAAGCAATATAGTGCAACTAACTGGCACAAATTTACTACTTTCTAACATCATTGAGTACAGTCTTGCCATAGGGTATGAGTAAACTTGAAAGATCCTACGGAAGCAATAACTGTCCTACCTAATAAGGAGCCGAATATGTCTCAGGAATTGACGCGAGATCGCCTGCTGCTTTTGGGTCGCAACTTTATGACCCCAAGGATACTGTTGACTGCCGCAGAATTAGATTTGTTCACAAAACTCAAGGACAATCCCAGAGGCATCGAGGACTTATGCACTGCAGAAGGCTGGGATCGCCGAGGTCTGAGAATCTTGATGGACGCCCTAGCAGCTCAGGGCCTGTTGATCCGTGGAACTGACGGAAAGTACGGTCTCCCCGAGCCGGTGCGGAAATATCTGGTCAGCGACAGCGAGGACTCGATTCTGCCCATGATCCTTCATGGGTGCAGCTTATGGAAGAGTTGGTCGCACCTGACTCGCATAATTAAGACGGGCGAAAATCCCAACGTGACGGGCCGTGCGTCCCGCCCAGCAGAGGAAGCGGCAGAGGAAACAAAGGATTTCATAGAGGCCATGGACGTGGTCGGGCGATCTATGGCCCCGATCATTGCCGATTCATTGGATTTATCTCGCTATACCAGGTTGCTGGATGTGGGAGGAGGCCCAGGCACATACACAATGGCCTTTCTGCGAAAAGCGCCTCACATGACTGCCACGTTGTTCGATCTCCCGAACGTCGTTGAAATAGGCAAGCGCAGATTGACTGAAAACGGTTTCATCGACCGTGTGAAGGTTGTAGCCGGTGATTATAATACGGACGACCTCCCCGCGGGTCACGACCTGGCCTTGTTATCCGCGGTAATACACAGCAACAGCCGTGAGGAAAATCGGCACCTCTTTCGCGGTACTTACAGGAGCCTGGAACCAGGCGGCACAATACTCGTTCGGGATCATATCATGGATCCCACTCGAACCTTCCCCGTAGCGGGAGCCATTTTTGCAGTGAACATGCTGGCCGCGACCAGTGGCGGCGATACTTACACCTTTGACGAAGTCAGAGAGGACCTGGAGAGCGCCGGATTCAAGAACGTCCGGATGATCCGTGATGGGCAGGATATGGATCAGCTTGTGGCTGCCGAGAAGTAGCCGTGCCTGGAACGGCGGCGGCCATGCTTCCCATTAATCGAACAGTTCTGCCGAAGCATCTTGCTCGGGGTTGGCTTCGCCCCTGGTATAAATGGTTTTGTACTTGTCTTGGAATTCGCGGATATCGAAACAGCTTGAGCATTCCCGGCCCTCTTCGGGCGCACCCGTGATGACCAGCACTTCCAGACCGAGCGACTCATAAAGGTCTTTCATCTCCGAGAGGCGTGGCTCTTCAGCGGTGAACCTTCTTGTCCATCCTTCTTGAGTCAGCTTTCTGTGTCGTTCCAGCGCTTGTTCTCTTTCCATCATCTGTGCACCAATTGTCGTGCCAACGCAAACCTTAGAAGTTTTTGGAGAGGGGGCCGGGGAGGCCCTTTTTACAAAATGAGTCTTCCCGGATTCTCTTTTCTTTATCTTCCCTTCATAATCTCTTCATACCGCGACCGGTCTCACTCTCCTCACTGACCACCTCTGAGATTCCGAAGGCTTCAAATGAAATATAGCGATTTCCGGCGGACAATTGATGCGCCAGGGCACGAAGGTCAGGCCAGTTCCTCGGTTCAGGTACATTCGACAGTCCCCCATGCTGTACCATCCGTGCGTAAAATTGGACACAAGGCCGGCTATGCTGACGCCCCGGTCGGTTCCCGGCATCGGAAGAATGATTTGCCCGCCGTGAATATGGCCGGACAGCACGAGATCGATTCCGGATTGTGACGCCAGCGGCAGAACGTTCGGTCGATGTGAGAGCAATATCCGCATTCCAGGCTCACGAGGCGCCTTATCCATGAACGATGGGAAATCCGGGAACTCCTTACCCCAAACCCAGTTTGCCATGGGATCGTCTATTCCGCCCAGGTGAATCTTCGCGGCCCCGGCTTCCAACGTGACCCATTCGTCTCGGAGCAGCGTCAGACCGCTCTCTTTGATGCTTTTCACCGATCTCCACTCGCCGGCATAAAAATCGTGATTGCCCAGGATGGCAAAGTTTCCGAACCGTCTGGGCTTCAATTCTTTCAGTATCGGTATGGCCAATTCGACAGGGGACAGCGGCGAGTGGAAGATGTCTCCGGTCACAAAAACCGCGTCCGCCTCAAGCTTATTAGTTCTCGTGACAAGTCGCTCCAATTCGGAGGTCCCGGTAAACATACCGAAATGAAAATCGGTGATCTGAATCACGGCCGAGGGACGGGCAAGACCTTGAAGCTGCGGATGTGCAACGTCGAATTCCTCCACAACCGGCGAGCTGTATGCTCGCACTATTCCATCTCCGGCAGATCCCGCGGTGACCGCGAGGGCCGTAACCGCGCCCCATTTGAGGAACATTCTGCGATCGGGCGACAGCGGGCTGGCGGCGGTTGCGACCGCCTCATCTGCAGACTTGAGAGCGGATCCTGGTTGACTGCCCGTGACTGACTCGGCTTTGCATCCTGGAATTTCCGAGGGACACAAGGTAGTTTCCAAGTGATCTTTTGCGGAAGCTGACGAAGCGGGGCCATCTTCGGTCAAACGGGAAGGTTTCGATTCTCCGATCGGGGTACGGAGCATCTTAAAGAGGGCATCTTTTGCGCTGAGAATGCTGGAGACCAGACCCAAAATGAGGAAAAACATGCAGAGCAGAAGAACGCCGCCAAGGTAAGTGAAAAACGCCACTTCGAGGACCTTCTTCTCAAGCGTGTTCGGGCCGAACAGCTCATTACCCAGGGCAAACCGGGCAGCGATGATGTTCAAGATCCCTATTAATGCAAGCACAAAATAGGCCGTGCTTCTTTTTATGGGATCATAGTGATCGAATATATAGGTCCTGATGCGCTGAAACACGAACCATTGCGCTAGAATCATTAGTGCGCTGATGATACCAAGCGCAAGCAGAAGCCTATCCATGCGCTCCGTTCTCCCAATATTGTGTAGTAATCACCAATTTAAAGCATAAGCCGAAAACAATGACAAGAGGGGCCGTCTCATTCGAGGTCTGAAAGCATGTGTGAAGCTGTGTCTGCCTTGACACTTTTGGGCAGCAGTGCTAGGCTAACGCCTATAGTGGGGATGTAGCTCAGCGGGAGAGCACCGCGTTCGCAACGCGGGGGTCGAGGGTTCAAATCCCTTCATCTCCACCAAGGATTTCAAAGAGATAGGTCATGCGGCAACATGGCCTTTCTTCTTTTCGGTGGTCCGAGTTACCATCCAGTTACCTTTTTTCGAAGAACCCATCTTTCACCTCCGGGCCATGATCTCGGTCTCGCCGTGGTCGAAGGTCATCTTGTCCACGGCGCCCACAAGCTCCTGGTCGCTGATATGACCGTAGCGTTCGTTGACGGATTTACCCCTGAACCAATGGCCCAGAATGGATTCGGCAATAGCCGGGTCCATACCAGACCTTCTGGCGTTTGCCCGCCAAGTATGACGGAGGTCGTGGAAACGCGGCCGGGGTTTTTCCAACTCCAGCGCCTCGCACGCTCGTGGCCAAGGATTCTTGGCCGTCTCTTCCATCAGCTCCCGAACCCCCGTGTCAGCGCGAAGCAGAAAGACCTTTTCGTTTCCCAGCGAGCTCACTCTCATCGCATCTTCCAGGAGG
>DATJPW010000313.1:0-6372 GCA_035506215.1 Desulfomonilaceae bacterium | reverse complement strand
GAGAAGGAGGATTTGAGGATTCGCAGCATCAGGACGATCATGGCCACGGTGACAAACAGGCAAACGTAATACAAGCCTAGGTCGCTCAGCGGAATAGTAAACAGACTCGCCTGCTTTATGTGCGAAATACCGTCACTCCCGCCGGTTATCGCCCTAGCCTTGTACACAAGTGACCAGAAGACCATTGTTACGGCGATACCCATAACCGCAAAGTAGAATCCCGTTCTCTTTGTGATGAATATGCCCAGAATGTACGCTACAACTATGCTGATGATCACCGATAACGGGATAAGTATGAGCAGTTCATTGGTGATATCGTATTTTCCGGCCAAAAAGGCAGTGATATAACCCCCTATTCCAATGAAAATCGATTGAGCGAAATGAACCTGGCGCAGGAGGCTGTACAGGATATAGACTCCAAAGATAGCGGGGATCCATAATAAGGCCTTTTGGAATAAGGTCCGTTGGTATCCGCTGATTAGAAAAGGAATTACCACAGCTACTGCTGTTAACACGAGTGTCCATATCAGCGTGCTATCGCGCCGCGAAGGGATGGTCATACTGACTTGAGTGCTCATATTCTCGGCTCTGCTCTAATTTATTTAGTGCTTAAATTCTTTGCCCCATATGCCGAAGGGCACGATCATAAGTGTTATTGAAGCGATGATGAAAGGAATAGCCAGTTCGAGTAACGGCGCCTCAACTGCCGTGACCACCCTAGCTATGCCTATCATGAATGCGGTTAGGACCGCTCCCGCAATGCTGCCGACTCCACCGATAATTATGGTCAGGGCTGCCAGAAGAAGCGCATTGCCCTCTATTCCGTAAGAAGCGCCCGCTATCGGGGCATACAGCCCGCCGGCCAAACTCGCCAACATCCCGGATATGCCGAAAGTTATGATGGTGACGACGTTCTGGTTGACACCACAGGACTGAGCCATTGTTCTGTCCCCGTCCAGCGAGCTTGCACGAAATCTCAAACCCCAGGAGGTCTTATACAGAAAGAATGCGAGCGCGAGCATCAGCGCCAAAGAAAACCCGAACATGAAAAAGTAGTAGTTGGCGACAAAATTCCCCACAATTTCGGTCGATCCCATCTTCAAGAACGGAGCTGAATAGGTGATCGGAGTAGTTCCCCATTGGAGCTTTATGATACCGCTGAAAACAGCGAGCAACGAGGCAGTAGCTATCATCCGGTGAACGTCACTGTTCAGGAAGCGTTCGAACCCTCCGTATACGATTATTGAAATTGCTGCGCCCAGCAGGCTTACGACAAATAGTATCCCAATAAAGATAGGATACGAAAAATCCGTGCCTGACAGGTATCTGCCAACTGAAACCGTCACATATGCTCCTACCAGGTACACTCCTGCGAAGGTGAGCGACACGCGACCGGCGATATATAGGACGAAATTCAGCGCGAATGACAATATGATAATGTACGATACCATTGGCAGGGCATTGAAGACATACGAAAGAAGTGTGCTTAACATTTGTGCTTTTCTTTCGACATGTGGTGATTCTTCGGTAACTTTCACGTTGATTGGATAATTGTCTGTGCTGGCCGATAAGCACAGACAATTATCGCCCTGAGTACAGCTATTTCTCCAGTTTATCCAACGTGTTGATGAACTGTTCCACCGTCATCCACGGCGGCACGATTCTGAGATAATCGGGAACCAGGATCATGTCCTTCATGACCCAGGAACCTTTCTCGTTGTGCAGTCTGCCGACAGCCATGCCGGGAGCCGTCGACTGATGATTGATCATGGACGATATTCCATCGGGACCGATAATCGATAATCCATCCAAGCTCTTTGCCACTATCTCGGCACTAGGGTACTGGCCGGTCAAATCATACGCTTTCTCGTAAGCCTTCTTTAGGTAAAGAAGACCTGTCAGCATGTGGATATCCATGCCATAGGTAGGCAGAACACCGGTTTTCTCCAGGATAGCTGGAGTGAGCTTGCTGTTTGGATAGCCCAACGCATACGGGGGGAATGTCCCGTTTCCAGCCCTTGTTTCAGCCAGTACGCCTTCCCTCGCCATCTGTCCCTTCGCAGTTCCGCTAAATACATCGAATACCAGAGGCACTGCCTTGTACAGTCCCATCGCTTCTGCCTGGTTGTGCCAGGCCACTCCATCCGACCCCCACGAATAGCCTACATATACATCCGGCTTTTGCTTTATGACATTGGTGATGTAAGCAGAGAAATTAGGACCTGCTTCTCCGAAGGGATGGTGGAAGATGTATACAAACTTCACGTCGGGCTTCAACTTCGACATGATTTCTTGAAATCGCTTCACAACGTCGTGGCCCCACTCATAATCAGGAGCGCCTATAGCTACCGTTTTCAAATCCGGCTTGTCCTTGAGTATTGCGGTCACGTGAGCAATAGATTGCATCACGTCGTCCGGCCCTATTCTGTAAACATATTTTGGATTGGGAATGACTTTAGTGAACAGAGCCATGGTGGTCGATTCAAGGAGAAGAGTAGGGATTTTCCATTGAGTTTCCACCTTAGGGGCAACGGCCAAGCCGGTACTGGAGGACAGGCATCCCAATATTGCCTCAACCTTGTCATTCTCGACCAATTTTCCAAATAGCTCGACGGACGTCTGAGCATTTTTTTCGTCGTATATTATGGCCTTTACGGTCCGGCCCAATATACCGCGTTCGTGCTTGTTAATATATTCGACGGCCAGCTCGGCGTTAACTTCGGCATTAGGTGAAAGCGTAGCAGCAACCCCCGACATTGGAACCACAAAACCTATCTTGATTGGTTCACTCGGAATTTTACCTTTTTCTTTCGGGTCGGCTGCGCCGGCGGTCGCACACATGGTTCCCACCAAGAACGTAGCGACTACTAGACACACAATGAAAGACTTGGATCTTTTGACTAACATTGATCTGGTCTCCTTTCATGATCTACCGATAAAGAGAATTGCGCGATTTCTTCGAATTTGCCGTCAAACTATGTAACGCCTCATTTCGATTGCCGTTTCTTCGATACAGGTGCAACACCGGCGGGGTTCTCCAAGGCTTCTATTAAACGACGAATGTGATTTCTGATTGCTTTCTCGGCGGTGACCGGGTCTCTTGCTTTCAATGCCTGTAAAACCTCCATATGATCTTTGTAAGACAACTGTAGCAATGGCATGAAATCCATTGAAGTGGGGCGCGTCTTACTCCGTATGGCATCAAGCATTTCGCGCAAAAACTTGTTTCCCGAGAGTTCGTAGATGACAGCGTGGAAGTCAAAATCGTGTTTGGAATACCCAATGAGATCCAGCTCCCGTGTCATTTCATATTGCTCGTTCAGGCTTTTTTCCATCCTGGTTATGGCCTTGTCGTCGACGTGTTGGCACGCAAGGCGGACTGCTAAACCTTCCAAAACTTCACGAACGGTATAGAGTTCTAAAGCGGCCTCAGGCGTAAGGTCGATAATGAAAACACCGCGGTTTGGTATGCTGACCAGAAGTCCTTCCTGAATGAGTCGATGCACCGCCTCCCAGAGAGGAGTACGGCTTACTTCCATGTCCCTGGCCAACCGTTCGATATTCAGTCGTGTTCCACGCTGGAATCGCGCGTTAGTTATCATGTCTCTCAGGACACGGTACGCCTGTTCACTAAGCCTTTGTTTTACCAGGGTAATTCTCATATTGCTATGATAGCCGCGAGAACTTCCGCTGTCAATAAATTTCATATTTAATATTTCATGAAAAGCTGACTGAGCTAAAAGCACCTTTTGACTGAGCAGCTCCCAAAAACTGGTCCAGGTTTCAAACTACATCGAGGTAGGGTTTGGGTTCAAAAGGGGGAGGCTAGGGGCGCTAAAATAGCTGTTAAATACACTGCAGAGGGGCCACGGGTGGGGTTATCCCAGAGAAACCCAGTTACTTTTTTTTGGACTGAAATGGATCGAAACGGATTGAACCGTATCGAGTAAGATTGAAATTGTTGGAGAATTCGGTCAAGCCATTGTTAATTCAGGGGGCGTCTTCGGCCTGTCAAGCCGGAGGCCGCGAGTTCAAGTCCCGTCGTCCGCCGCTTGAGCAGACGGAATTACAAGGAAGCGGCAAAACCTATCGCCAAGTTTCATTTTTGGACCCATATCTCTGTCTCTCCCAGATCAAATCTCATCCGATCTATCTCTCGTACCAGGTCTTCGTCGCTAATGCTCACATAAAGACTCCTCACGTCCTTTCTCCTGTCGCCATGGCCGACGATGCTATCTACAATGAGTGGATAGAGCCTGCTACGCATTGCGTTCGTCAGCCAGGTGTGCCGAAGGTCATGTATGCGGGGGCGAGGCTGAAGTCCCACCGCGTCCAACGCCTTCGTCCACGGGAGTTTGAGCGAATCTTCGTGAGGTGCCCGTCCCTTGGCGGTCAGAAATACGCGGCCGGAGAAAGATCTGACCTTACGTGCCTTGATGAGATCTGGAAGCAGGAGTCTGTGGATTGGGACCCGTTTAGGTCGCCTCTCTTTGGTTTGACTGGCGTTAAGTCTAATGATGCGTGATTCCAGGTTGACGTCTTCCCATGTCATGGATAAGACTTCGCCTCTTCTCATCCCAGTGTAGTATAGCGTCCTGAATATGGCCTCGGCCCAGGGTGGGAATTCATTAGTGAGCTTCAGGAAATCGTCAAATGAAATGTAAACATCTCGCTGTCCATCTCGCTCATCAGCCGGGCCGGTGTCCTTGACCGGATTCCTGTCTACCAGCTCTCCCTGGATGAGGACCTTGAACATCTTGGATAGTGCTCCCCGCTCCTTGTTAATCGTCGAGCCGCTGGCCCCATCAATACGTCATCTTGAGCATATATTCCTTAATCTGCCGCACCTTGATTTCTTTTACTGGGAAATCAGGTCCCCAGTACGCGAGTATATGTGCGAACGACTGCTGATGGCGTGTCGGATCAGCAAGACTGACTACTTCGGGATCGCCCAAACAGTAGTCGATCGCTTTAATGAGTGTGAATTCTTCCGCAGATCCCTGATGGCCAACCGAGGTGACAAGGGCAGGGGGGAGGGTCCAGCCACGGTTTTTGAAGAGTTGGATGCAGACACGCCTGGACTGGTCATCAAGGTACCTATAGTCCTTGTACTTGATGGCGGCGGTCAGGGCCCTTTCGATTTTCCGGGCGGTCCTCTCGCTGGTAACGTTGTGCAGCGTGACGCGGATATCCTCCAGCTTGCCGTCAGGCCCAGTTCTTTTGAACCGGACTCGCCACTTGCCTGTGTCCTTCCTGAATTGCAAAGACATTTCACCTCCATGTTCTAGCAGGGATGGATCTACAATCCTCATCCGGCTCAAGGCTGTTTTTTCGAAGCTCTTTCAGCAAAGAGCGGGACTCTTCCAACGAAATAGGTCTGTTAGCAGGTCTGAACTGACCAGCGGCTTGCTGATGGCTCCCTGAGACCGGGCTCAAACCTGCTTCCCGTTGAATGAATTCTTCGACCAATGCGCGAGTGAAGACTTGCTTCCGTTTTCCAAGTTTGATGGAGCGCAGCTTCCCCTTTTTCACAAGTTGTCGCACTTCCCTCACCGATGTGCACAACATGCGAGCCACATCTATCTCCGTGAGGAAATTAAGATTTTCCATCGAACCGCTGGCAGGATCTCCCTCAGTGGAATTCTCAGTGTTGGTTGGTAGCTTGGGGTAATACGGATAGTTGAACCCATACATCGCGGCATAAAAGTTGCGCTCCGCTTCCGAGGAATAAGTGAATGTAGGCTTCACCGGTATCGCCAGTCTTGCAATCTCCTCTTGCGCCTCGAGATCGTATTCTCCGGAGAGCGCTTCCCGAATTCTCTCCATCGGCTGACCGCATTTCGGGCACGGGACTACTCCGTCGGAATACCTGTGCTCCAGCACCACGTTGTTGGTGATCCCCACACAGTTACACTCAGAATTGGGGCATCGATAAAACCAGCACGTCTCTAGCATCATCCAGACCTCCAGTTTCCCGTACATCACTTAGGGATGAAGAGGCGGCGCTCTTTCTCGCTCACCATCACATAGTCGAGCTCGCCTTCCTCGCATGCCTGATGAACCGTCCGAACCGATGTCCG
Source organism: Desulfomonilaceae bacterium (assembly GCA_035506215.1). GTDB lineage: Bacteria > Desulfobacterota > Desulfomonilia > Desulfomonilales > Desulfomonilaceae > DATJPW01. Next base: position 292 of record DATJPW010000313.1, on the reverse strand, counting down.
GAGCAAGTCCGCTGCTTCTTTGGTTGTGAGCAGAGGCTCGAGTGTCATCGTCGTTCCTTGAATCAAGTTTGGACAAAAAACGTTTTTCCGGACTCAAAACTTCCGAAATCCGCCGGAAATTTTTCAAAAAATATCGATGGGTTCTTAACTTGGTGATATTAAATGGAATAATCAAGTAGAAGAGATGTGACTGGTCGGGAATCCTTTGAGTGGTCAATGCCATGTCTCTTCACTATTCCGCCGTACCGGCCAAATCGCGTCAAGGAATTCGCTCGTCAGGCCACCCGTAGCA
>DATJPW010000312.1:0-8361 GCA_035506215.1 Desulfomonilaceae bacterium | reverse complement strand
TCGACATGATCTACGTCTCCGGCCCCGGACACGGAGGCCCGTCCGTTGTCGGCAACACTTATCTCGAAGGCACTTACAGCGAGATCTATCCCGACATCAGCCAGGATGAGGCCGGGCTTCGGAAGCTCTTTATTCAGTTTTCGTTTCCCGGAGGAATTCCCAGCCACGCATCGCCGGAGTGCCCAGGCTCGATCCACGAAGGCGGCGAGCTGGGGTACTCACTCAGCCATTCGTTCGGGGCAGTACTCGACAATCCTAATCTCGTAGTCGCCTGCGTCGTCGGCGACGGAGAGGCGGAGACGGGTCCGCTGGCCACGGCGTGGCATTCCAACAAGTTCCTCAATCCAGTAACCGACGGAGCGGTGCTGCCGATCCTGCATCTCAACGGCTACAAGATTTCCAACCCGACGCTCCTTGCCCGCATAACCCGCGAGGAATTGGAACAGCTGCTCCGCGGCTACGGTTGGACTCCCTACTTCGTCGAGGGCCACGAGCCCGCGCTGATGCATGAGGCCATGGCCGCGACGCTCGACACGGCGGTGGAGCAGATCAAAAAAATCCAGCAGGACGTCCGCGCCAAGAGTCATTCCGGGGGCAACTCCGCGCGTCCGCGCTGGCCGATGATCGTTCTAAATTCACCCAAGGGCTGGACGGGGCCGAAGACGGTCGATGGCCTGCAGGTTGAAGGCACCTTCCGGGCTCACCAGGTGCCGCTCTCCGACCCGGCCATCCATCCCGAGCACCTCAAGCTGTTGGAAGACTGGCTGAGGAGCTACCGGCCGCAGGAACTCTTCGATGACAAGGGCCGCCTGAAACCAGAACTGGCCGAGCTAGCGCCCAAGGGTGAACGCCGCATGGGCGCGAATCCCCACGCCAATGGCGGTAATCTGCTCCGCGACCTGCGGATGCCGGACTTCCGTGACTACGCGGAGGACGTACCCGCGCCGGGAGTGCAAGGCATCGGCGACACGCATGTACTCGGGCGTTTCCTGCGCGATGTGACGAATCTGAACAGCGAGCAGCGGAATTTTCGGGTATTTGGCCCTGACGAGACGCTCTCCAATGGCCTGGAAGCCCTCTTTGAAGTGACCAAACGCCAATGGAATGCCTCGACCGTGTCGAACGACGAATTTCTCGCGCCCACCGGGCGCGTGATGGAAATGCTCAGCGAGCACCAGTGCGAGGGCTGGCTAGAGGGCTACCTGCTCACCGGGCGGCATGGACTCTTCAACTGCTACGAGGCGTTCATTCATATCGTAGATTCGATGTTCAACCAGCACGCCAAGTGGCTGAAGGTAACGTCTCAGTTGCCGTGGCGGCGGAAGATCGCCTCGCTAAACTACCTGCTGGCCTCACATGTCTGGCGCCAGGATCACAACGGCTTCACACACCAGGATCCCGGTTTCATCGATCACGTCGTGAACAAAAAGGCCGAGGTCGTGCGTGTTTACTTTCCGCCGGATGCAAATTGCCTGCTGTCGGTGATGGATCACTGCCTGCGCAGCCGCCATTACGTCAACGTTGTGATCGCGGGCAAACACCCGGCGCCGCAGTGGCTGACAATGGACGCCGCCGTCAAGCACTGTACCGAGGGCATCGGCATCTGGCCGTGGGCAAGCAACGACCAGGGCGTCGCGCCCGACGTGGTCATGGCCTGCTGTGGCGACGTGCCCTCACTGGAGACACTTGCCGCCGTCTCCATTATGCGCGAACATCTGCCTGACCTGAAAATCAGGGTAGTCAATGTCGTTGACCTCATGAAGCTGGAGCCGCCTACCGAACACCCGCACGGGTTGAGCGACATAGATTTCGACGAGCTATTTACCAAGGACAAGCCGGTCATCTTCGCCTTCCATGCCTACCCATGGTTGATCCACCGGCTGACTTACCGTCGCACCAACCACGACAATATTCACGTCCGCGGTTACAAGGAAGAGGGCACTATTACAACGCCCTTCGACATGACGGTGTTGAACGATCTGGACCGTTTCCACCTCGTGATGGATACCATCGACCGCCTGCCGCAGACCGGCGAGAAGGGCGTCTACCTGAAGCAGCAGCTCAAGAACAAATTGATCGAGCACAAGCAATACATTGCAAAGCATGGCGAGGATCTGCCGGAAATCCGTAACTGGAAGTGGGGTAACCTCAAATGAATGCACAAGAGCTTATAGCCACTGCCGCACCTCTATTAACCTTGACACCTGTCAACATGACGCCGCAGATCGCCAAGTGCTCCTATGAACTCTACGTGCGGCAAGGCCGCCGCGAAAGCCACGCGGTTCAGGACCGGCTCCAGGCAGAACGAAAAATCCGGAAAGATTAAGGGGTACCTTTATGCCGATCCAACACCGCAGGATTCCTGCTTTACCTGAGCGCTCTCGTGCCCATCCCATTGCAGGTAAGATATGTCGTTCGTATCCCGTCGGACGGTATAATTTCTCCCGCGCTTGCCAGGGGGAAGCTCTGAACTTGACCATCACCACAGAAGACCCTCTTCCCGACAATGTTGAAGCGACCATCGTGACGACTCTGACCTCGAATGGTGGCAACACATGGATCGAATTCCCTTTTGTGCGTGCCGACGAGCGGACGCTGATGTGCCGCATTATGCCCGAACACCCTGGCCTCCACTGTTTTCGGGCCGAGTTCTCGCTTGATAGGGGCGCCACATGGCACCGGGACACAGTCCCCGACGCCTGGGTCCTGGTCGACCCGCCGCAGGTGGATGGTCTGCGTCTCTACACCATGATTCCCACCGTCTCCGGCACGGTGGCCGATTGGAAAGCCGATCTGAAACGCATTCTAAAGATGGGCTTCAATGCCGTTCATCTGCTGCCCGTAACAACTTTGGACACGTCCGAAAGTCCGTATGCGGCCAGAGACCTCTTTGATATTGACCAGAGCTACCTGATGGAAATGTCCCGGCAAGATGGCCTGTCGCAGTTAGAAGAATATGTCGAAGAAGCGAAGAGGCTCAACATTCGGCTGTGCTTTGACTTGGTCCTCAATCATGTGGGCGTACATAGTACGATAGCTCGTCGGGCGCCGGATTGGATCGTCCCGGACCATAATCAGCCGGATGGGTTCCAGCGCGCCCGGTATAGGTTCGAACAAGGCTGGCGCACCTGGAACGACCTCGTCTTGATCAACTACGAGCATCCGTCAGAAGCAATCCGCTCGGAAATCTGGGACTATATGACCGACTATGCTCTGTTCTGGGCGAAATACGCTAATGACACCGGAGGATTTGTGCGTTTCGACAACCTGCACAGCAGCGACCCCGATTTCGTTCAGGCGCTGACAGTATCACTAAAATCGGAGTATCCCGAAGTGGGTCTCCTCGCCGAGTATTTCACGGATGACCGCACGCTGCTGAAAACCGGATCACAGTGGGGCTTGAACCTCATCCTGGCGACGCCATGGAATTACAAATTTGTGCCTCAACTTCGCGAATACCTGAAATACATACACAGCCTTTCTGTGCACATCCGATACTTTATGCCGATCACATCACACGATTCCGGTGCGCCAACACAGGAGTTTGGGACAAGCGACTCGACGGTCCCTCGCTATGTTGCCGCCGCTTTGCTGGGCACCGGGGCCACTGGGATCCCACAAGGGGTGGAATTTGGTGAGAAGGAACGGATAAATTTTATCGGCAGGAAACCAAAGATGCTGTATCCCGCCGAGCCGAGGTTTGCACGGTTCATCGGCCGGGTCAACGCTATTCTCTCCGATTATCCGGCCTTCCGGCGCGGGGGAAACTGCCGGTTTGTCGATGACGGGCATCCCGCTATAATCGCGGCATTTCGTCGAGACGCAGGGACACAGGCGCTCGGATTTCTCGTGGTGTGCAATTTCGACACGTGCAGTCCGCAGCGCATCGCAATCGATCTCACGCCTGTGCTCGGAACAGCCGAGCCTATTCCATGCTGCGAGTTGTTAAGCGGCGAAACGAAGATCTTTCCGCACCAACTAGTGGAACTGCTGCTTCCGCCATGCTCAGCGAAGGTACTGAGGTTTTCCAGAAAGGACGCGATGGACGTCGAGGAGAAATGATGCTCATTGGCATAGCTGCAGACCATGGTGGGTTTGAGTTGAAAATGCAACTGACTGCGCCTTCGACAACCATGAGATGGTTGCGGGACCAGTCTCATTTGCCTCAAAGCGACTTTTATTTATGCACGGAACTGGGAAGATTCAACTTTGTGCTGAAGGCATGTTACTGTGATGAGGGATTGATCAGACTTAATTGAATGTTAGAAACACATGGTAAATATCTCCTCCTAATTCACATCTATTCTGCTATTATTGTCCCCAGTCAATGCATGTGTTAATGGGTTTTCGTAAGATGAGCAGAACACTAACAAACTCAAGAGGTGTTTAGCCATGACGAAATTGGCCATATTTGATGCGGATAAGAAAGGAATAGATATACTTTCAAAAGCTTTCGAAAAAACAGGATATGAATTGCGTTTTTTCCAAAAGCAGCTTGACATGGATTCAGTGTGTGACAATGAAGATATAGAAGGAATAGCGATGTTCGTTCGGCCCAAAATTACTTCCGTAATTCTTGACCATCTCCCACGCCTGAAAATAATTTCTACCATGTCCACAGGATATGATCATATTGATCTGCAAGCCTGCAAAGTCCGCAACGTGACAGTTTGTAATGCCCCCGATTATGCTGACAACACGGTGGCCGAGTATGCTTTCGGACTCATCGTTTCTCTTATGCGCAAATTTAAACCAACATTTGACCGCATAGATCGTGGGATATTTAGCCATGCGGGACTTGTGGGTACAGATATCAAAGGCAAAACACTTGGCCTTGTGGGTACGGGCCGAATCGGTTCTCATATGGCCCGTCTTGGGTATGCATACGGGATGAAGGTCATTGCTCACGACCTGAACCCCAAGATCGGTCTATCGGAAAAATACAGTGTAGCATTTAAGAGGATGGAAAATGTATTATCGGAGGCAGATGTAATAAGCTTACATGTCCCCTATAACTCTTCTACCCATCACATGATCAATGAGGAACGACTGCGTTTATTTAAACCTTCGGCCTTCCTTATAAACACATCCCGCGGGAAAGTGGTTGACACAAAGGCTTTGTCTGATGCCCTGCGTGAGGGACGACTGGCAGGTGCAGCCTTGGACACTTTTGAAGGGAGGGAAATGGAGATTATGATTGAAGAAGAGATGCTCAGGCGAGATGATCTAACGGCCATGGCATTGAGGCATGCCATGGATGAATTTTCGATTATGCAGTCGGAGCGAGTAATCATGACACCATACAATGCTTTCAACACAGAGGAAGCTTTGGAACGTATCCTGACTACAACAGCGGAAAATATCAAAGCATATTTCGGCGGACATCCACAGAACGTGGTCACAGGTTCGTGATAGTAAAATGAGCAAGCATATAAGAAAGGAGGAGGAATCATGGTTCATGTATTGGTTCATCATAAGGTCAAGGATTATGCGCAATGGAAAGAGGTGTTTGATGAGCACGCAAAAGTGAGAAAAGAGTCGGGATCAAAAGGAGGACGAATATTCCGCAATGAGAAAAAGCCTAACAACGTAGCTATTCTTTTTGAGTGGGAGAACATGGCGAAGTCTCGAACTTTTTTCGAGTCGGGATTCCTAAAGAGCGTAATGGGACGGGCCGGAGTGATAGGCAAGCCGGAGATCTTTTTCGAGGTAGAGAAAGTGGAGGCATGAAGGCCCAAGACGCTTAGTGGGATGGAATCATGGAAGAGCAACAATACCTCCCAAGCATCACCACGCGACGCTCTTTTCGGGGCGTATTTATGGTCGTGCTGATCGGTTTTCTCATCACTGCAGCACACATTCCTCCCTGTGGACTGCACGAGGCATCGGCTTCCGGACAGAAACCACTCCTTTTTCTCGGCAATAAAGATTATCCGCCACTCGTCTATCTTGATGACAGTATTGCCAAGGGGGTGGAGGTCGACCTGGCAAAGGCGCTTGCCAAAGCGATGGGGCGGACGATCCAAATAGAACTGATGGATTGGCCGCTTGCCCAGGAAAAAGTTCTGAGGGGCGAAGCCGACGCGCTGTTGCTGATGGGCATGTCCAAAGAGGGGATGAGGCTCTTTGACTTTTCTCCAACGTTTACGCACGAGTTTGTACTATTCGTTCGAAGTAGTCATTTTTTCGAGCAACTTTACACATCGTTCGCGCCACCGGAGATTCGCGGCCCGAGCGACTTGACAGGAAAGACTATAGGGGTGCTTCGGGGCGGCATCCTTATAGAGATGTTGCAAACAAAGCACGGCGTCAATATCGTCCCCGTCGAGGACTACAAGGACGGTCTTGATCGCCTGGTAAGCGGAAGTATCGACGTGATGGCCGCCGACCGATGGGTGGCGGCCTATATCATCCAGGCCCATGGCATAAGGGGCGTTACTATTGCTGGAGGCCCTTTTGCGTTGGCGCAATCGGGCTTCGCAGTCAAGAAAGGAAACGTTACACTACTGAACGAGATCAACCTTGGGATTGAGAGACTCAGAGAAGATGGGACGATGTCAGAGATTCACAGAAAATGGCGTCCCGAGGAGATATTGTTTCTCCAGCGCGAGAGAGTTCGAATCATTGCCGAGCTGACAGTCGGCGTTTTTCTGATCATTCTACTCGGCATTATGGCACTGTGGGTCATCACACTGAAGAAACAGATCCGTGTTCGCAAAAGGGTGGAAGATGCTCTGCGCCAGCAAAGTGAGTTGCTTCGCGATTTGTCCGCAAGACTTTTGGAAGTCGAGGAAACCGAAAGGAAACGGCTGGCAGGGGAACTTCATGATCTGGTCGGGCGGAACCTCACTGCCCTTTGTATTAACCTTACTGCAATCCTTAATGCGATGCCTGCTGTCATATTACAGCCCGCATACTCGCGTTTGAATGAATCGCTGGTAATGGTGCAAGATACAATGGCGAGCATACGTGATGTCATATTGGAACTGCGACCATCCATGCTGGACGATTTTGGTTTGACGGCGGCCATACGCTGGTATGGAGAATTGTTCTCCAGACGAACAGGCTTGACAATAACCATGCATGTCGAGGATATCGTGCCCCGGCTGCCGGCACAGATAGAAAACAACCTGTTTCGCATTTTTCAGGAAGCTCTTACTAATGTTTTTAAACATGCAAATGCATCAGAGGTGACAGTCTCGATAGAAGAGGACAATTCCAATGTCAGGATGACTATAAATGACAATGGAATTGGTTTCGACACATCGTGCGGGGTAACTACCCCAAGAAGCAAAGGCTGGGGGCTCCTTATGATGACCGAGAGAGCTGTTGCGGCAGGGGCTAGCTTCTCCATCGAATCCCGACCTGGAAAAGGCACCAGGATCAGTATGGAGGTAAAACGGTGATTATCAGAATTCTCATCGCAGACGACCATCAAATAGTTCTTGACGGACTACGTCTCCTTCTGGAAGCGAAGGGAGATATCAAAGTTATAGGTGAAGCAGTAAACGGGAGGGAAGCGGTTCAGAAAACAATACAACTCAAACCTGATATTGTCATTATGGATATTGCCATGTCTGAATTAAATGGCATCGAGGCGACAAGACAAATCTATGAATTCTCGCCAGCTACCCGGGTTATCATTCTCTCGATGCACGCAACTGCTGAATACATAAATCGTGCGCTTAAAGCCGGGGCATGCGGCTACCTGCTGAAAGAATCCACAGGTACTGAACTGATTGATGCCGTACGGACCGTCTATGCGAGCCATCGCTACATGAGCCAGAAAATATCGGATATTTTAATCGATGATTATGTTGATCATCACGCTGAGAGCGTATCGGACGACCCCCTCGAATGCCTCAGCCCCAGGGAACGGGAAATCTTGCAGCTCGTTGCGGAAGGCAAATCAAGCGCTCAAATCGCCAATATCATTTTTCTTTCTCCCAAAACGGTCGAGACCTACCGCTCACGCCTGATGCAAAAGTTAGGAATAAAGAACTTTCCCGATCTCATTAAGTTTGCCATTCAAAAGGGATTGGTACCCCTTAAATAGTCCTGAATTAACATAGATGCATATTTTAATCTCCCGACGTCTTTTTTTAAACTCTCCCCACACAAAGTGTCAAACTCTCCCGACAGACAAAAAGATAAATATCTGTAATATTGATAGCGAATAGATGTTTCCTTATACAACTTCACGTTACGGAGAAATATCGCCGTCTTATTGAAACAGCTAACGAAGGCATCTGGTTACTTGATGCAGATTTAGATTTTCTTACTGCGAAACTGCCCCAGCTCCCCGTCTTTATTTCCAGTCGCTACAGTTAATCGTTAGGGGAGACTGATAACCAAATAGAG
>DATJPW010000311.1:0-11287 GCA_035506215.1 Desulfomonilaceae bacterium | reverse complement strand
CAAGTGGTCCAGTAATCGAAGTTGATTTGATCGAGTTCGGCTAAACGAACAGCTTGCGAACAGTATATATCGGGGAGGCCTCGGAAAGAGGTCTCCCCGTTTTTGTTCTAGGAAGGAGGTCCAGACTATCAACATACTCGCAAAGGAAAATTCGGACCAATTCTCTTTTATCAATCTATCTCGACCGGCACAGAGGCCGGTCGCTACCAGCTAATGGTAGGGCCCGGGGTCTCTGCCGGGCGATTGGGTTTCATAATTCTTTCTGTGAATGCGTATATCAGTCCTGAACATGTGAGCTGGAGAGCTACGCCCCGTGCCACTGCTGGCTTGGCCAGCAGTGTTTCTTAAGATGGTCCCTGGACTTGCACTGCTGGACAAGCCAGTCCCGCGTCGCGCGGGAGCACCAAAGCAACAACGGACACGGCCCGTACAGTTCAATCATTCAGTTCTCGTTCCAATGTGCGAAGCACATCAAGAACCGGCTTGCCCAAGCGGTCTGCTATGGCCTTCGCGTCATCGAATTCGGGGCGCCTCTCTTTTACGCCGTCCGGTCGTTCAATCGTTTTGACCCGAATTGCGCCCAATGAGGTCTGCACTGTCTCGGATGTCCGCGGTAATACGATTCTGTCACTGTAGGAAACACGAACTCCCAAGGTCGTGGTGTGGGTGAGCAGGACGCGAGCCAGGTCTTCAGCTCGATCAGATGGGACTATGGCGGTGATGCCGGTGCCGGGTCTATTCTTTTTCATGTGAACAGGCGTGAAACAAACATCCAGGGCCTCTCGGGAGAAAAGCAAATCCATGAGAGCGCCCAAGACTCGTGGATCAAGATCATCCACCTGGCACTCCAGCACTCCGACCTTGTCTCGGTTCGGGCTGGCTTCGATCTCATTCCCGAGGATGATCCTCAAAGCATTGGGGATTTCATGCGGGTCCGACCTGCCCAGGCCGTAACCAGTGCGTACGGGAACAAAACTCGGATATGGACCAAATTGGGATGCCAATGTCTTGACGATGGCAGCCCCTGTGGGCGTTACCAGTTCGACGGATGCTTCCACTCCTTTTACCGGCACGCCTTTCAGGATCTCCAGAGTAGCAGGCGCGGGAGTGGGAATCGTTCCGTGATCTGTCTTGACAAAACCGCGGCTGAACGGCAGGGGTGAGCACACCATCTTGTCGATCTTAAGCGCTGCAAAACCGACAGCAGCTCCCACCATATCTATGATGGAATCCACAGCGCCGATCTCATGGAAATGCACATGTTCTTTTTCCACACCATGAACGTGGGCTTCTGCTTCGGCCAACACCTCAAGGATATTCACGGCCCGGGCCTTAACGCGGTCCGGAATCCCTGATTTTTCAATCAGCCTGCGGATTTCCTGGTAATTGCGACGGGGCTGGCCTTGATCCACCTCCACGTCGCAGCGGATCCCGGAGAGTCCGTGCCTCGCGGACCGATGCACGCTTAGCGACCAACCCGTCATGTCCAGCATCGAGAGCTGATCTTGTAAAAAGTCTGCGTCCAGACCGGCGTCGATCATTGCCGCCAGCGTCATATCGCCTGAAATCCCGGAAAAGCAATCAAAGTATGCCAGCATCGCAGTAGCACCTGTTTTTGATGATCAAAAAAGTAGGGTTAGCTGATCAATCATTTTGAAGCCCGACTGTCGGGCAAGCCGAGGTCTCGGCGTATTCTGTTCAGAAGGGCTTTGTAAAGTGAATCCAATTCGCCTATGTCTTCCGAGTGTGCCTGCTCGTAACCGACGAGAAAGTAGTGGACCGCGCGATCGAAAAATAGGGTAGTTCGGTTGTTCAGCGCGATGATAGACCTGACGTCAAACGGCTGTCCCGCGAAGTTGCTCTCCTGGAAAAACAGCCAGACATGCCGTTTCAGCAGAATGAAGGCCCTAACCATCTGGGAAAAACTCAAGCCGTCTCGGCAACATCTCATTCCCAGCTGAATATAGCGGTCGGCTATGGTCTCCGAAGAAGTTTTGCGATCTATGTTCACCGTAAATTCCGACAATATACTTTCCGCCGTCTCTTCCAGCGTCTTTTTTCCCAAATGGTGATGTGACAAAAGTTCCCGCTTATCAAATGCATCTTCCAGGAAATTCTCCTTAATTTGTTCGTGGAACCGTTCAATGAACTTTGCGAACTCCAATTCAAAGGTCCTGGTTTCCATTTTCCCCTCCTTGATGTGGAATGAAACTGGCGGCAAGGTTCATTCCCAGTTAAAGGGTTGATCGAGAGTGAAATCGGGAACCCCCGTTTCCCGGGAATTCATATGTTGAATGAACACGTTCTCAAATCCCAGGGACCAAGCGTAATCTATTGCTCCATCGTATTCTTCTGCAGTGAGCGCCCTGTCTAGAGGCGGGAACGCGCGGCTTCTGTAAAGAGGAGTGTATTGAGCCATGATAGACAGTGTAATGGTTCTCGGCAGGTGATCTCTGATCCAGGCCAGAGTTTCATAGGTCTCTGCAATATCGCCCGGAAGAACCAGGTGCCGAAGAATAAGACCGCGCACGGCTCGACTCCGCACGTCCACTACAAGGTTCCCCACTTGAGAGTGCATTTTAAGAATTGCCGCTCGCGCTGTTTCCACGTAATCGGGCGTCGCTGAATATTGAAATGCCTTGGTCGCTGAAGCATATTTGAGGTCCGGCAGGTACACATCCACGATCCCGTCCAACAGATTTAGCGTTTCGAGCGCTTCATACCCGTTAGTATTGTAAACGACCGGGATGCTCAGACCTCTTTCAACAGCATGAGCCAGGGCGTGCAATACACCCGGCAAATGATGGCTAGGAGACACCAGCTCCACGTTGGAACAACCCTGCTCCTGCAGCCTGAGAATCTCTCTCGTTAGATGGTTCGAGCTGACCGTGTGTCCGGTTTTTTCCTGGCTGATCTGGTAATTTTGACAATAAACACATCTCATATTGCAGCCGGAAAAGAAAATCGTTCCCGCTCCTCCGTCTCCGGTCACAGGGGGCTCCTCACCAAAATGAGGTAAACTTGCGGCCACCGCCGGTTGCGGACCCGTGTCGCAATACCCGGTTTCACCGGAAGTCCGGTCCACTCCGCATGAGCGAGGGCACAATGTGCAATTAGCCAACAGCCTTACTGCCTCACGCTCTCTTTCTAAAATCTCGTTGCAGTTCAATACGGGCATTATGAAACTTTGACCTCGACTTGCCGCGTATGACTGTTGACGCTTACGATGATTGTATCATCGACTGCCCTTGAACGATGGTCCATATTTGCTTTCATGTCAAAGTTCTTCCTCATATCTCAAACAAAGAGCATTTCAGAGCAAGCAGAGAAAATCAACCTTGATCTGTGTGGGAAATATAGTTAAGTTTTCTGCTGCTTCCAACATTGCCGGCTCTCGGATGCGTCGCGAGAGAGCCAAAGAGGAAATTGCCCATGAGAATGTCTAGGTCGCTGATCCCTACTCTTAAAGAAGATCCGGCGGATGCAGAGATAGTGAGCCACAAACTTATGGTGAGGGCCGGTATGATCAGAAAGATTACCGCCGGTATCTACTCGTACCTGCCGCTCGGCTACCGTTCTCTGAGAAAAGTGGAGCAGATCGTACGCGAAGAAATGGACGCGGCAGGCGCACAAGAGGTTTTTTTGCCCATGGTTCAACCAGCGGAACTTTGGAAGGAATCCGGTCGCTGGGAACTCTACGGAAAAGAGCTATTGCGCTTCAAAGATAGGCACGATCGCGAATGGTGCCTGGGACCGACTCACGAGGAAGTGATTACCGATCTGGTCAGGGGCGAGGTTCGTTCGTATAGGGACCTTCCACTGAACCTTTACCAGATCCAGACCAAATTTCGAGATGAAATCCGTCCTCGCTTCGGCCTCATGCGAGCCCGTGAGTTCATGATGAAGGACGCTTATTCCTTTGATGCCACGGAAGAAGGCGCAGAGGAATCGTATCGCCTAATGTGGGAGGCTTATCGAAGAATATTCACACGTTGCGGGCTGAAATTCAGGGCCGTAGAAGCGGACAGCGGAGCGATTGGAGGAAGTTTCTCTCACGAATTCATGGTCCTGGCAGCCACAGGCGAGGACACAATAGTCTCCTGTAATTCCTGTGATTACGCGGCCAACCTTGAAAAGGCGGAAATCCGGCCTCCAAATTCAAAGCCCGCGTCCGGAAAGAAAGGCGCCCCAAAGAGGGTTGAAACTCCAGGGATGAGCACCATCGAGCAGGTATCAGGTTTCCTCAATGTGAGGCCGCGAGATTTGATAAAAACGCTGATTCTAAGGACTGAAGCAGGCCCGGTTGCAGTGCTCATCCGTGGAGATCACGATCTGAATGAAGTGAAAGTGAAAAACTTTCTGAATGTCACGGAATTGGAATTCGCCGATCCAAGAACCATCGAAGAAACCACCGGTGGTCCCCTGGGATTCTCGGGACCGGTAGGACTCGAGGGAATCAGTATCTTGGCTGACCACGCAATTCTTGAAATCGATTCCGCGGTGGTGGGCGGGAACCAAAAAGACATTCATTTGACGGAGGTCAATCCTCAAACTGATTTCCGAGTCGATCATTACGGTGATTTTCGATCAGCGATGGAGGGAGATCCCTGTCCCAGGTGTGAGGGTTCTCTGACTCTGAGCAAAGGTATCGAAGTCGGCCATGTGTTCAAGTTGGGTCTGAAATACTCAAAGGCCATGAATGCGGTATTCCTGGATGCGGATGGAAAGGAAAGACACATCGTCATGGGTTGCTACGGCATTGGCATCAGCAGGACTGTGGCCGCGGCCATCGAACAAAACCACGATGAGGATGGGGGTGTCTTTCCGCCGGCCATAGCGCCCTTCACAGCCATGATCACGCCAGTAGGCGCTCGAAGCCCTGAAATAGATGAAGTGGCGGAACGTGTGTACCGGGATTTGTGGGCGGAAGGCATCGACGCTCTTCTGGACGATAGGGATGAACGTCCCGGAGTGAAATTCAAGGATGCCGATCTCTTGGGGATTCCGTTCAGGATAACAATCGGCAAGAAGGCGCTGGCCGAAGGCAAGGTCGAGTTGCGAAATAGGAAAACAAAGACAGTGCAGCTTGTGGAATTCTCCGCGGTAATCGAAACTCTAAGAAAGGACCTTGAAGATTGGTAGCTTCTGTAATACCAATTCGTTAGCCGCTACCGTCCGATAACGGTCTCTCACCGATCCATTAGTTACTGGCTGTATTGGTAATAATATGGATTTCCGGAGTATCCGCCTTGCGGATATCCATAGTAACCCCCCTGATAGTACCTCCCGTACCCGCCGTATCCCCCGTAACCCGCGTAACCGGGATAGTAATAGCCGTAAGGATTGTATACAGGTGGTGGAGCAGTGGGAGACCATGGGTTCGGGTATTCGTTTATGGGAGCGGACCATTTGACCTGGGCGAAGGCATTACCGAGAAAAAAGAGAGTTACAATCACGAGAACGGCCGCCGTTAAAGATCTTCTGAACATGAAACGTCTCCTTGGTCAGGGCAGGCTTGCTTTAGGACAACATAACGCCGATTAGGTGTAGGATTCAAGAGGAAAGAGATCTCCGTGCTCCATTCATATATTGGACCAAGGCGCTATACCAAGATCAGGTTGAAATTGGGTTGATCGGGTTTGAAAAACTGTGATAAATATTGTCCAGTACATCCTCTTCCCGTGCTCGCGATCTTTCGGAAACAACATAAGTTGTTTAATCACCAGGAGGTTCAATCGATGTTCGAGATACTCGAAAAGGACAAAATTGGGCCCGGAGTCAACAGGGCTGTGATTTCCGCCCCGGAAATTGCACGAGCCCATCGTCCGGGCCAGTTCGTCATCTTGAGGGCTCATGCTGACGGAGAACGGATTCCGCTGACGGTGGCTGACAAGGACCCCGGCAAGGGAACCCTCACGTTGATATGGCAGGAAGTGGGTACCACAACTTATTACATGGGAACTATGTGCGTGGGGGAAAAACTGGTCGATGTTTGTGGGCCGCTTGGGAAGCCGACACATGTTGAGAAGTTCGGGACCGTGGTCTCTGTGTGCGGCGGAATAGGCGCGGCTCCTCTGTACCCGATCACGAAGGCCATGCATGACGCCGGCAATCATGTGATCACCATCCTCGGGGCTCGCACCGAGGGGCTATTGATCATGACGGATGACATGAAGAAAGTCAGCGATGAACTTCTCATCTCCACTGATGACGGATCTTTCGGAATCCACGGTTTTGTGACTCAGGTCTTGCAAGATCTCATCGACAAGAAGCGAAAGATGGATCTTTGCGTTGCCGTCGGGCCCGTGCCGATGATGAGGGCCGTGGTGAATGTAACCAAGAAGGCAAATCTACCTACGGTCGTCAGCCTTAACCCGATCATGGTTGACGGGACCGGCATGTGCGGCGCCTGTCGAGTCGAAGTGGGCGGAAAAACAATGTTCGGATGCGTCGATGGTCCGGAGTTTAATGGGTTCGACGTGGATTTCGAACTTCTTACCAAAAGGCTTGCCATGTATAAAGGACCGGAACTGATTTCTTTGAACAGGTTCAAAGAAACTCCGCGGGGCTGCGAATGCACGTTCCCGGGAGGTGCAGCATGAGCGAAGAACAACAACAACCAAAAAAACCCAAAATCCCGCGGCAGAAGATGCCTGAGCAGGACCCGATCCAGAGGGCTCAAAATTTTTATGAGGTGGCTCTCGGCTATGACAACGATTTGGCTCTCCTGGAGGCAAGCCGCTGTCTTCACTGTAAAAAACCGTACTGCATGAAAGGCTGTCCTGTGGAGGTGGACATCCCGGACTTTGTCGAGATGGTCAAGGCCGGTGATTTCATTAGCGCTGCATGGAAAGTCAAAGAAAAGAATTCTCTGCCTCGTATAGCAGGTCGCGTCTGCCCCCAAGAAAGTCAGTGTGAGGCGACATGCGTGCTTAATAAGAAAGGCAAGGGAGAGCCGTGCGCTATCGGCCGACTTGAAAGGTTCGTGGCCGATTACGCGGCAAAGCACGACACAGGCGAAATCCCTCAACTTCCCAAACCTACGGGGCTCAAAGTTGGAGTTGTGGGCTCGGGCCCCGCTGGACTTACATTAGCCGGAGCACTGATCAAGAAAGGGGTAGCCGTAACAGTTTTCGAGGCCCTCCACGAACTGGGCGGCGTGCTCGTTTACGGAATACCGGAGTTTCGGCTGCCCAAAGCAATTGTCCGCTCTGAAGTGGATGAACTGCGAAAGATGGGTGTCGAATTCAAAACCAATTGGGTTGTCGGCCGTATCGAAACCGTCGATGATCTGCTTGAAAAGCGCAAATTTGATAGCGTATTCATCGGCACCGGCGCCGGCGCGCCGTTATTCCTTAGAATTCCGGGCGAAAACCTCAACGGCGTTTACTCGGCCAACGAGTTCCTTACCCGCTCCAACCTCATGAAGGCTTATCTTTTCCCGGAGGCGGACACGCCTGTAGCCAAAGGCAGGCGAGTGTGCGTTTTTGGAGGCGGAAATGTGGCAATGGATTCCGCACGTACCGCCTTGAGACTCGGGGCCGAAGAAGTAAGCATCGTCTACCGACGCACAATGGACGAACTTCCCGCCCGGGCCGAGGAAGTTCATCACGCGGTGGAGGAGGGTGTGAAGTTTCGACTCCTGTCATCTCCCCTTGAAATAGTGGGGAACGAAGCAGGATGGGCCGTGGGCGTGAATTGTCAAAAAATGGAACTTGGGGAGCCGGATGATTCCGGCAGAAGGCGACCGGTCCCAGTTCCGGGTGAGACATTCCATATTGAATGCGACACCGTGATTGTGGCTATCGGCAACGCGGCGAACCCGCTTGTTCCTTCCACCACTAAACAATTGGATGTCAATAAATGGGGTAACATTGTCGCTGACCTTGAGACGGGTAAAACATCGAAAGCCCGTGTATGGGCCGGCGGGGACATAGTTACGGGTGCTGCAACGGTGATACTGGCCATGGGGGCCGGCCGGAAAGCAGCGCTGTCAATGCTGAAGGAGTTTAGCATCGACTGATAAAAGAATCGGCAGCCCCGGCGTGGAAGAACTTGTTTCTCGCCGGGGAAGTTGCCAGCCGGAAGAAACGCGGATCCTCACTTATTCTCGGACGCATTTTCAAAGTCGAATGTGTCCGCAAGGAAACGTTGTGCGCGGAGTGGCCACCATACTGTTGTCGATGCTGGTGGTCACCGGACTTTTCCGCGCCGCCGCCGCAGATCCCATCAAGCGAATCCAAGGTACCGTAAGCGAAGTGGGGGAGGGCTTTCTGCTGGTCACACCGGATGATCAGTCTAAATCTCATAAATTCATCCTCAGATGGAAGGCCCGCTTCGTTCCTCCGAAATTACCGTTGAAGGGAGACCACGTTCTAGTCCTTTACAAGGAAAAACCAGAGGGTTCGGTGATATATGGATTGACATATTTAGACATATCTCCACCTCCTGAGATGCCTGACACGGAAGAAGGCCTCGAACAGGAAAGCGACCGGTAGTTCCATAATCTAGACATGCGTTCTATACCGATTCTCAAAAGTAATCACGAATTGTGAACCGCGATCTTTCGCGATTAGTAGGCGCCGGCCTCCGCGCCGGCATATTTTCGTATATAAATCAAATAGTTCGGTCCGGCAGGAACGCCGGACCCTACTGATTCACAACACACAAACATTGGATTAGGTCGAAAGCTTCGAGAATCGTTCCAAGGAATGGAAGTTCAACCCTCCGAATTCTATCTCCTTCTCAAGGCCGGTTTCATGGGGTTCGCTCTTTGTCTAGGGGTGTTGATGCTGGTCTTCTATGTGCTCGGCATTTTCATGCAATTGTCGGAACGGAATTTCATGAGGCTCTTCCTGGTGGCCGGACTAATATCGTTTGTCGCCCTGGATCTATTTCTGTATTATAAGATCGCCAGTACCCAGACTCCCAGCCCGCACATTTTCCTGGCTGGTTGCATAGGAGGATGGGTGGGCGGAATCGCGTCGGGGTTGACGCATATGAAGAGACTTCTCCTGCGTATGACAAGATGACGGGTCTGGCGAAAAATCAGTATTATGTGCGGTTATTGGCGTCGCTTAGGAATTCTTGTCTTCCAGGATTGGGGTTCACGACGAAGATGCATTACGGCAATAATGAGGAGAATTTTGCCTCTGACCTGGTAAATAACCCCATAGGGAAAACGGTTTGTACGGCAGCGTCGCGTCCTTTTAGAAATCAGAGGCCAAGCTTCAGGATACTGGATGATCCTTTCGATTGTAGTCCGGACGTCTTCAGAAAATTCAAAGCCCAGGCCCTCTTGTTTGTCATTATAATATTCGACGGCATCGATGAACTCTGCCCATGCGGGTTCAAGAAATTCGACATTCATTTGGTCTTGGGACCGATTTGATCAAAAACCTGTTTGGCGGGCACAGTTTTAATTTCACCTCGCTCATATGCGGAGAGACGGTCTTCTGCTTCACTTGCCCATAACTCATCCACTCTCCGACGGTCCGGGGTATCAAGACTTGATAGCAGCCGATCCGCCATTTCTGCCCGTTCGCCAGGAGGAAGAGATAAAGCCTCTTTAAGAATTTCTGATCCTCGTTCTGACATCTGCCGATCTTCTTTCTCACATTTAATTTTAGCACAGAAATAGCACTTTGTGGTAAAATCATTGTCGCAGCGGAATCACACGAATGATGCGGTTTCTCCGCGTCCCTAGAGGTCGCCGCATCCTACTGGAACTATAAGATCGCCAGTACCCAGACTCCCAGCCCTCACATTTTCCTAGCGGGTTGTATAGGCGGATGGGTGGGCGGAATAGCGTCAGGATTGACGCACATGAAGAGATTTCTCTTGAGCATGACGGGGTAGAGTCTCATTCTCCATCCGCAACCTCTTCCACTGTTTCTGTGAGCACTCCATAAAAGGCTTTGGCGCCTGCCTTCTTCTTCACAGCATCATATTTCCAGCCCAGATGCCCGGAGCAATTGCTGCAGATGAGAAATCGCCATCCGTACCCGGGAAACCACGAGTGTTCGAGAATGAGTTCATCCGAGACCCAGACATTGTGGCACTCGAAAAAAGTCCTGAAATTGCACTGAACACCCACGGGATTCACAAAAGAGTGGCTTTCCGAACCATTGATTTTCGCAACCGCGGCCGAATCAGTTATATAAGTTCCACAATTCGCGCAATGGTACGATTTAGGCTGCTTTTTCTTGTCCTCATTATTAATTTTGACGTGTAATAGCATCTTGAGCAGGGCTCTTGCTGCGACGAGTATCTTCGCGGAAGGTTCGTCGGAAGAAGCGCATTAGTAATCAGCCGGGGAGATATCCTTCACTGACAAGTAGATGTCGGACTTTGTGGCCCACATCCTTGGGAACCCTCAGAGGAAATCCCGTTGGATACTTCTTGTCCGCCTTTGGAAGGAATCCGAAGGAGGGATCCACTCCCGGATTAAGTTCCCAGACTGCCCTGGGGGTAATATTACACCACTTCGCGACCACTTGTAACGGCAGGTCCTTGAGCAATTTCAGACGATCCAAATAATCGTACACCAGAGGAGGAAGCGGAGGAACATCCACTGAATAGAAGCTTCTGTGCATGTCGACAATCTTGAGAGCAACCAGCCGCGGTATGAGGCTCTCCGAGTAAGAGGGCATTACGAGGTCCCAATAAGAAAATCCGGGGGCCTTTTTTACCACCTCATCAATCTTGTCGGTACCGTCCACGTAGGCGCACATGGCGATCAGCCAGTCAGCGTTGTTGCCCCGCTGGACCAATTTCTTCAGAATTCCGCAAGCTATTCGAGTGGAAAGAACAGGGTCTCTCCTGTCGTCCCATTCACTTGTCGAAACCCACTGCGAGGTGGACTGGTTCTTTTTTTCCTTTACTGTTACAAGTGACCACCATCCGACACCGCCCGTGCGAGTCCGCGTGGCCGGCAGCAGATCACTAACCAATACGGCCAGATAGATGAGATCTTCCGGGACCGATTCCTCCGCCAACGTCCTCCGGATAGTGGGGCCGTAAAGCGCCATGTGGTCGAACCATTCCATCATCAACGCGCGGCGGTCCATCAGCAGATAGTTTAACTGATCCATTGTCCGAACGTGGACTTCCTGCCGACCGAGGGGGATGGGGACCCCCGCCAAGGTGAATTTCTCTGCTTGAACATTGTTCGGAAGGACATAGTTGCCCCGCGAGTAACACGCGGACTCAGATGCAAGGACCGTCGCAGGAAATGCTGAAAGCGCAATCCCGACAGTTGTGAACAGCATCAGCGACTTGAGTGAGC
>DATJPW010000310.1:0-3806 GCA_035506215.1 Desulfomonilaceae bacterium | reverse complement strand
TGTGCACTGCTTTAGTAGACGCTTCGCAGACTAAGTAACACTTTTTGATTTCCGGGAAGACGAGTTTGAGCCTGTTGTTATTCGATAATCCGAATACGACAACTGCAGGCTCAGAGTCGTCGTAATCAGTAAAAACGTTTTCAGTGGATACCGGCAGACCTTCCAATTCAACCGGGTAGGCCGGGGTCGGTCCCTCTGGGAGTTCAACGTAGTCGGGCTTCCTTGCTTTGGCTCTGCGAATTCCTTCCGAGAGTATTCTGAACGCACCGATGATCGTAGACTTGCCGCAGTTGTTAGGCCCTACCATGACATTAAAGGGTCTTAGGCTTATCGAGTAATCTCGGAAGTCCTTGTAATTCCTAAAGCGCACGAAGCGAAAGCGAACTCTAGTATTCATCTATGGTTCTGGAGTTAGGTACTTGGAATACAGGTCTCTCGTTGAACAAAGTTTCCGTCTGTGAATAGCGAGAGATCTGATTTGATATGAAGCTCCAATGTGTTCGCGTCCAGATGGAAATCCTCTCGATCCATTTCAGTGCCAAATACCGATGATCCAGCCTACCCTAGAATCCGCCTTCGCCGTCCTCACGGATATCGTATTCTCGGTAGAACTTCAGAAAATAGTCTGCGCCGGACCACAGGGTCAAAACGAGCGCCACGTAGATAAGGACAGTTCCTATGATGTGGAAGTCTATGGGAATTAATAGGTCGTATTCATAGTGAACAATAAGCGGGACAATGGCCGAGAATTGAAAAACGGTCTTGAGCTTGCCGACCGGGCTCGGTTTCAATGAGGTATCCCACGTCTTTGTAATTGCGCGCAACGCACTCACGCCAATTTCTCGCGTGATGATCAGCATCACTATCCACGCGGGCACTCGGTCCAGAGATATGAGCATTATAAGCGAAGCCGAGACCAACACTTTGTCCGCTATTGGGTCCAAAAAGCGGCCGAACGAGGACTCCAGTTTAAACCGCCGGGCGATGAAACCGTCAAAGTAATCGGTCAGGGAAGCCACCAGGAAGATAATACCTGCTATTGCAGAAGGTAAGCGTCCGGGAAAAAACAATAAAATAACTATGGGAGGAACAAGTACCATTCTCCCCAAAGTAAGGAAATTCGGCAAATGCCTTTTCATTAGATTCTCGCTCCAACTGGAACTCTCAAACCATCTCCTTGAACACGTCTTTTAACATGGTTTTCAGGATTTCAGAGTGGTTCGAGATCAATATCTCAGGTTTTGGAGGATTGATTTCCATCTTGATTATCTTTGAGCGTTAAGAAATCTCTGCCGACACTTCTGAGAACAGAAATACAGGTTGCCATGATTGGTGGCGACACTGAGGGCATCTGAAACCGAAACGTAAACGCCGCACACCGGATCCCGGACCATTTCGTTGAGGCCGGAGCTTCGGTCCAGGTCTCGCGGAGTATCTTGAAAGAGGAAGTGCTGCACGTATCTCACACCCCAGACCAAAAATCTGATTCCGACAGCAATCAAGAGTCCTATGAGGAAGATCCGCAGCGCCATCATGATGCGTGTCTCAGTCGTTCTCCGAGTCTAAAATCTGCACTCCGGCGATTTCCCTGTCCGAGAGTTTCCGGACTAAATCTTCGACAGTGCACCGGAAAGTCGGAACAAATACTTTAGGCGCCAATTCGGCCAGGGGCAACAGCACGAACGCCCGATTGTGCATTCTCGGATGAGGAATCTCCATGGTATTGTCCAGGAAATGTTCTTCCCCATAGAGCAGCAAATCAAGATCTATGGGCCGTGACAGGTCGCTCCTGTGAGAGGCCGATTTTCCAAGCGTCGCCTCTATTGCTCGCATTCTATCAATCAACTCCCGTGGCGAAAGATCCGTTTCCAGAGCTATAACAGCGTTCAGAAATTTCGGGCCTTGATCGCTGAGACCGACAGGGTCGGTTTCATAAAGCCGAGATTTCCCCGTAACAAGCGTTTTCGGCAAATTTCGGAGTGCTCGAAGGGTCTCGTGGAAGATCAATTTCCGGTCCCCCAGATTGGACCCGAATCCTATATACACTGAACGGCTCATAGGGCAATTTTTTTTGCATGATTTATCAGTGAGCCGATCCCCTCGACACGCACCTCCACGGTATCACCGGCTTGCATCGGCCCCACACCTGACGTAGTCCCGGTGGCGATAACGTCACCGGGATGCAGAGTCATGATGGCTGAGACGAATTCCAAAAGATGGTCAGAACTGAAAATCAGGTTTGAAGTTCGCGACTGTTGCTTAGTCTCACCATTGAGATAAAGCTCTATTTTCAGGTCCGAGCTGTCGATATCGGTTTCAATCCATGGACCGATAGGACAGAATGTGTCGAAGCTTTTGGAACGAGTCCACTGACCGTCCTTGCTCTGGAGGTCCCGTGCGGTTACATCGTTGAGGCATGTGTAGCCGAGTATATAGGCTGAAGCCTCATGACGAGCAACGTTCCTGGCCGTCTTCCCGATAACAACCGCCAGTTCCGCCTCAAAATCAATTCTGGAACTCTGGTGCGGTAAGAGGATCGTATCACCCGGACCGATCACGCTGGAGGCGGGTTTAATAAAGAGAATCGGTTCATCCGGGATTTCCAAACCCATTTCCTCAGCATGGTCTCGATAGTTTAGCCCGACAGCAACCACCTTGTTTGGAGTGCATGGCGCCAGTAAACGTACCTGATCCAGCGCGAACTCGCGAGGAGGCAGATTATCCGCGGCAATGCGAACCACGCCTTCTGCTAGTTGGCCTGCGAAGATTTCACCATTGACCTTAAATCTCACAAGTTTCATTACGACCCCTTTAGGCCGAGCACGTCCTGCATGTCATAGAGCCCGGTAGGTTTTGAGATTAGCCACAAAGCGGCCTGAATTGCGCCTTTGGCGAACGCGTCACGGCTTTGAGCCCGGTGTATGAGTTCGATACGCTCCCCCTCGGTGATAAACATGACCGTGTGTTCGCCTACTATGTCGCCCCCTCTGACAGCCATCACACCTATTTCCTGCGGCTGCCGTTCGCCGACAAGCCCGTGCCTGCCGTAAACCGCAGCGGTTGCCAAATCTCTATCCAGAGCTTGCGCTATCACTCCGGCTAATTTGTCGGCTGTACCGCTGGGGGCGTCCTTTTTCATTTTGTGATGCGATTCGACAATTTCGACGTCGTACTCGGGACCGAGAGAGCGGGCCACGATTTCGACAAGCCTAAAAAGAAGATTGACTCCCAAACTCATATTTGGGGCAACCAAGCACCGTGTGGCGCTCCCGGCTTCCATCAGGCTTGTTCTTTGTTCTTCAGAAAAGCCTGTGGTGCCGACTACTATAGCTTTACCTTGGGCGGCCGCCTTTTTGACGTTCTCTACGGATGCGGTCGGCGCGGAAAAATCTATCAATAGGTCGCAATCCCTTAATGTTCCTTCACGATCCGAGGTTATTGGCACGCCTATATGACCTATGCCAGCCAGTTCGCCGGCATCTTTTCCAAGGGCAGGATGGTTGGGCGCTTCCAGAGCACCGGAAATTTGAATGTCGGATCGGCCGGAACTCAAGGTGAGGATCCGTTGTCCCATCCGTCCTGCCGCGCCGCTGACAGCGATTTTCATTGTCCACCCCGCGTTAAATGATGCCGTATCTAACTAGCACTTTCCTTAGATTATCCACGTTCGCCGATGATGGAGCGCAAAGAGGAAGCCGGTATTCGGGTTTTATCTTGCCCATGAGGCCCAAAGCCGCTTTAATTGGTATCGGGTTCGTTTCAATGAACATCGACTGACAAAGCTCGAAGATCTCGAAATGTATGGA
>DATJPW010000309.1:0-21271 GCA_035506215.1 Desulfomonilaceae bacterium | reverse complement strand
CCTGTCGGACAGAATATGAGCGCTCGGGGCCAAGCAGCCGCCGATAGGCTTGGACCGACAGGTACCGATTTATCCAATTGATGCTGCACGCAACTTATTTGCAGGGATATTGAAGGACTCTGCAAAGAAACGAAATCAAATGCCCGAACGCATCGAGGATGACCGGTTTCATGAACCGGTTTTCTCTTTGTAAATCGTACATTACATTGAACATATGCTTCTGGTGGGGGTAAATGTAGGCCTCGTAGTCACGTCCGCTGGTGTGTAACTCCATGATGAGCTTCTCAGCGTACTTGACGTCGTACACCTCGTCGTCTGTTCCGTGAAAGATCAGGACCGGCGGTAAACGCAAAGGCTCGTAAGGCATTACCCACGGCGACCCGCCGTAATTCCAAACCACCGCACGAATCCTGGGATCCTGACAGGCATATGTCAGAGCCGCGTTGGCAGGCTGAGAGTGTCCGGTAAGTACTATCCTTGTCGGGTCCACCATAGGTGACCTGCACAAATAGTCGACAGTGGCCCTTATTGAGTTGAGATACCATTTGCTGGTGACAGCCAGTCTCCCGGCCACGATAGCCTGGTTTATGTCTCCCACCACACGGCCGGGTCCTTTCTCCCATGAAAATGGGCCGGGCGCGAGGGATTCGGGAAAGTTCGAGGGATCTATCAATACTACGAAGAAATTCTGATCGGCCAGATGTTGACAGTAGGCGTGGTACTGAAGAATCTTCGTGGAACCCACTCCGACGCCCACGATGACTCCCGGAATTCGCGCCTTGATTCCCTGGTGTGGGACAAAGCAATACGCTGGTAAGACCCCACCACCGGATAAAGGGATCGTTTCGCGAAATCCTAATGAAAAGCTTTGCTGGACTGATATAAATAAGAACGCCGTGAAGAAAAAGGCGATCCTAACCACTATGTTCAAGACAGCCCCTCAATAAGCTCTGAAGCCTCATCAAAATCGACAAAATCAAGGTGCCAGGGTAGCACCGGTGAAGGAAAAAGTCAAGAAACTCACAAAGATGCAAAGCATTACGCGGAACGACTTTGACGAGCGTGTTCCACTGAGTTTCTGAAGTCCTCAAATTTGGTCCTCATGAAAGAATTGACCCACCGCTCATAACTGAGCATTCCTTCGTGTGGAGGGACCGTGTGGTCCCGGTCCGCAGGACATGCCCGATACGGCTCACCTACTGCAGCCAGTCGAGACCGGGAGGCCACCAGACGCGCGGGTATCATGTACATCCATTGGCTCACATATGTTCTTATCATACGGAATCTGCACCGTATCTCCGGATAGTTGAGAGGATTGTACAATGGGGGGATGTTATTGTCCGGGAATCCGTTGATACGCCAGCGGCAGTAGAGGCGGCTTCCGGTCGCGTTATACAGGGGAAACTCGTAGAGTTGCGGCCTGACACCTGCTCTCAGGCTTCCTTCGTATGCCAGGAAATTGACTGCGTCGTGGTCCGGATGCCCCCCCTCATATGCGTTGGCAAAGATCACGTCCGGCTTGATTGTCTTTAACAGGTCCGCGACGCGCTCTGCGGCCACATTCAGCATCGACACCAGGCCAAGATCGGGCAGTTTCAGCAAGTTTACCGACGAATCTTTAAGTCCGAGCACCGACATTGCCCTAGTATGCTCTGCCAGGCGTGACTCGATATTTCCGAAGTATTCGCCGCAGGTTACCCACGCGCCGTAGATCTCGGCCCCCTGGTCGAGCAACTGTTTCATAGTGCCGGCAATCAGGACTTCATCATCCGGATGAGCCAACATGAATAAGTACCTGGAGCTGCTATCCAGCATTACGTCTCCATGATTCGCAGAAGATTTCTCGCGTCCGATGGACAAGGTATTGAATGTCCTCGGACGTTTCTATCCATTGACGCCATCTCCGTTTCGCGCGGTTAAATTTCGCGTGATTAATCAATGCAGGAGATGGGCGCGACCATGTTCGGGAGTGGCCTGATGGTGCAGATGGGAATAGATGTCCTGAAGGAAGGCCTCCTTGCATTTGACGCACATCACGAACACATCGTCCTCATAAACCTCACGATTCAACTCTTCTTCGCCTCGTGTGGCAGCTTCGCTGATCAAACGGTCCATACCCGCATTACCAAGATCGCTTGTCTCATCGGTGATGGTCCCGTCAAACATGGACCTGACGCTTACAGTCACCTCATACTTCAGCGAACCTTCCCCAAGCACACACCCACATCGATGGCAACGCAACCTGCTCATGACATTGACAGAGCCCCTTACCAAGATTATAAGAAAGACGTTGTCCATGTGCCAGAAAAATAATCGGAGACACGAAAGCATTCCGTTACGGGCGGAGGCATTCGTCAGTTCTTGTCATCGCTGGGAGTGAATGGTGGGACAGGCGTCCTGCCTGTTTATTCGAAAATGATCGGCAATTCCGCGTTCCGGGCGGGACGGTCCCACCGGGCAATCTTCAAAACAGATGGGATTGCTTCGTTGCCCTCGAACTGGCGATTTTGGATCCCCCATAACTGAAGGATTAGGGAGACATTATGCGCTTTCCTGAATACAGGGCAAGACGGCTGAGGAGGACGGAGACTCTTCGTAGCATGGTGCGGGAAGTTCGGCTGGACGAACAGGATTTTATTCTGCCGTATTTTGTCCGTCCCGGAAAAGGGGTCAAAAAACCGGTGGGAAGCATGCCCGGCCATTTTCAGTTTTCGCAGGACATGCTGCTCCGGGAGCTGAAAGAACCCGTTCAAAGAGGAATCCCCGCCATATTGCTGTTCGGAATACCGGAAAAAAAGGACGCAGTCGGATCGGAAGGATATGCCCGGAACGGGGTTGTGCAACAGGCCGTCAGGGCGGTCAAGAAATCATATCCCGACCTCGTAGTGATAACTGACGTGTGCTTGTGTGAATATACCGATCACGGCCATTGCGGCGTCATACATGACGGTGACGTAGACAATGACCAAACACTTGATCTGTTGGCACAAATGGCCTTGTCACACGCGTCGGCCGGCGCGGACATTGTTGCGCCCAGCGATATGATGGATGGCCGTATAGCGGCCATAAGGGAAGCGCTGGACGAAAGCGGCTTCGAGTCGGTGCCGATTATGTCTTACGCGGCTAAATACGCATCCGCGTTTTATGGCCCTTTCCGAGAAGCAGCGGAATCACCCCCAAAATTCGGTGACCGCCGCTCGTATCAGATGGACCCGGCCAATTCTGATGAAGCAATTCGAGAGGTGGCAATGGATGTGGAGGAAGGAGCGGACCTGATAATGGTGAAACCCGCTCTTCCATACTTGGACGTGATCTGGCGCGTTCGTAATACCTTCGATCTGCCCCTTGCCGCGTACAACGTGAGCGGCGAATTCGCCATGATCAAGGCCGCGGCCCAAAAAGGCTGGATCGACGGAGACCGTTGTATGATGGAAGCGTTAACTTCCATCAAGAGAGCTGGAGCGGACCTCATAATTTCCTACCATGCATTGGAAGCGGTCAGAATACTTCAGGGGGATTCCCGGGTCCCGAGGAAGAATTGAAGAACCTTGAATTAAGACTCGTAGCCTGGGAGATGACGCGCGCGTGCAATTTGGCTTGTGTGCACTGTAGGGCCGGCGCATGTTCCGAGTCGGACCCGGAGGAACTGACATTCGAGGAGGGGATACGACTTATTGACGGTATCGCAAAGGTAGGGAAACCTATATTGATCATGACCGGCGGTGAACCCCTATTGCGTGACGATTTTTTCGACCTCGCCCGGCACGCTGTAGCTTCGGGCCTGCGTGCGGTGTTGGCAACGAACGGCGTGCTGGTGACCCCTAAGAAGGCCCGAGAGATCGAGGAAGCAGGAATCGCCAGGGTGAGCATCAGCCTCGACGGGCCGACCGCTGAAGAGCATGACTTGTTCCGTAAGGTTCCGGGTGCTTTCGCTGCCTCGCTCACCGGAGTCGCAAATCTTCGTGATGCCGGGGTTTCCGTTCAAATCAACACTACCCTGACCCGTCGCAATCGGCAGCGGCTCGCGCAGATCATGGAATTAGCGGAGAAAATAGGCGCGGAGGCTTTCCACGTATTCCTTCTGGTACCCACAGGTCGAGCCAAGGGAATGGTCGGTGAAGAGATGGACCCTGATGAATATGAGCAGACCCTGACGGAATTCTATCACCTTTCACGGAGCTCGAAGTTGGAGACAAAGGCCACCTGCGCGCCTCAGTATTACAGAATACTCAGACAGCAGGCCGAGATAGAGAGACTTGAGATGACCGAGAGAACATTCGGACTTGACGCGCGCACCCGCGGATGCCTGGGGGGAATTTCCTTTGCATTTGTTTCGCACAAGGGCGACCTTCAGCCGTGTGGATATTTCGACGTGCAGGCCGGAAATGTTCGGCAGAAGCAGTTTGGAGAAATCTGGGAAAACTCCACGCTTTTCAAAGAGCTGCGCAATTTCAGGTTGTTGGAAGGTAAATGCGGAAAATGTGATTATCTTCGTTTTTGCGGCGGTTGCAGGGCAAGGGCATACGAACTCACGGGACGCTATACGGCAGAGGAACCGTATTGCGCTTATCAACCACCAGCGCTGCAAAGGGTTTGAAGAGGGGAAGAAATCCGGGGGAAACAATTATTCGCCGGCCCCCCTTCAAAAAAACTCCTAATATAACTCCTTGAGCGCAATACTTCTTGAGAAATTCTTGTACTGGATTTTTTGGAGGAACTGATGATCATTGACCAAATACTGATAGGGGGGTTCGACATATTCTGCTACGTGCTGGGGGACGCTGCGACCGGCAAAGGAATAGTGGTCGATCCCGGAGGCCCTGCTAAGGGGATACTCGAGAGGGCCAAAAATGTCGGCGTGAACCACATCGAAGTAATTGTGGACACGCATGTCCACGTGGACCACACCGCGGGTAATAAGGCAATGCACGACGCCACAGGAGCGCCTATCGCGATCCATATAGACGATGCTGAGGCGCTTAAGCATCCTCATCCGGGAATGCTGGCCATGTTCAACGCCCAGCCTTCTCCCGCGGCGACTATCCTACTCAAAGACGGGGACAAGATTTCTTTCGGCAATGAATCGGTCACCGTGATCCATACTCCCGGCCACAGCCCGGGTGGGATCTGTCTGTACCTTCCCGGTTACGTTATTACCGGCGACACTCTATTTGTGGGCGGGGTGGGAAGGACAGATCTGGCAGGAGGCTCATACGAAGTGCTGCTCTCCTCTATTCGCAACAGGCTTTTTACTCTGCCGGATGACACTATCGTGCTTCCAGGTCACAATTACGGTCCCACTCCGACATCCACGATCGGCAGAGAAAAGGTCGAAAACCCGTTCGTGTGAGTTGTAACATATTGATATTATTCAATTGGACCTCTATTTTCGTGGGCGTAACTTGGGCGTGAGATACCTACCGTCCTCAGACTATCCACGCCCCCTCACAAATTCGATACGTTACTAAACGGACCTTTTCATATCTCATAGAACCGGACTCCGGGCACCTCCGGAGTCTTTTTTTCCCCTGCCTTTCCTTGTCGATACGATTCTCGAGTACTGTCTCGGTCTGCTGAATCACGGATAAACGAAGGGCCCTCGGGGCCTTGGTTGCCTCCAGGCTCCTTCTCATTCGTTGGTCGGTCTCTTGGGGATTAGACGGAGGATGACCACCGTTGATCAACTTTGCCAAAAGGAAAAAATGCCCAAACAAACGAAGAGCCTCGGATACACGATGCAGACTCCGGGGCTCTTTCTGTCTCGATGGAACATTAGGGGGGATAAAACCGGCTGAATTACACCTGCGAAGTGGGAAGTGTCAAGATGGGAAACGGATAAGCCCCCTTGCGGGGGCCGTTCGATGGGAGCGATGGAGTTATCTCGGAATGATTTATTTGACAGCCTTCCAGGAAGTTCGTTCACTGCCACTGCTGATGCTGCTCCATCCCGGAAGCCGTTATGATTTCTTGGACATAATTATTAATTCAATTTTTTATGGTATCGGTATCATAGAAAGGCGCAGAGGAAATGGGGGAATTACAATGAATGGGGGCGGAAACTTGGGATAATTAATTAAGATCAGGACGCGTTGGCCGGATGGCGAGATTGCCCCAGCTATGTTTAGCAGTGAGTGTTTTTGAATCGCCCAGAGGATTCGAAACAGGTAGTTTTGCATCGTATAAAGGCCTTGATGGCGCGTCGTTTGTCGAATGGGCAGGCACATCAGAAGGGGGGAAACATGGAGCAAGAAACAGTCTTATTGCAACGAGAAAGGATCAAAGCCAAACTCGACAAGAAACTGTTGGCTCAGGCGATGGCTGTGACAGTTAAGGCTATTTTGACGGCCATTGAAGCCGAGGATGATGATTATTGGGTCAATGTAGACCTGAACGTCCATGTTCAAGGTGGCAGAGCCCTTCAAAAACTCGCCCGTGTTAATGTGTACGGAGGTTTGACAAAGGATTTGGCAAGAGACGTCCAAGCCGGGATGGGAGATGACCTTCTGATGGAAAAATACCACCTCAACTCAAGGCAATTAGAGCGTTTACTCAGGAACTTGGTTGAGGCTGATCTCATTACATCTATGCAACTCTATGAAAGGACGTCTCTTTCTGATAGTCAAGTGACCAGGGCATTTCTCGAAACCGAGAAGGCTATAACAGAGATAGACTAAGTTGATCCTGTGAAACACTGGCGGGCGTCCCCCGGCAATTGCTCGCCGGGGAAAGTAAGCCTATGGAATCGTTGGATCCACGTTGTCAGTGGCCTTGGCCTCTTTCTCCCGTGCCCGCCTTATTCCGGTGACCTTGCAGTACTGAATAATATCATTCAGGCCCTCCAGACTTTCCAAGAGTGCAAAATATAAGCCCATAATTGGATCCGCAAGTTCATCACAACTGGCGTTCAAGTTCATCATGAGAGGTCTGAGCAGTTGAATCACTCCGTTGTGTCGCGTCTTCTGCCATTCGTGAACTGGGTGCAGGTCAGCCTTTCTTACCGGAAAAGAATGGTTGAACTTTCGTGAAAGCTTGTAAAAAACGATGTTTTGGATTAGAGCTCTGAGGAAACGTCAGGAGACGTATTATGACCTCCAAGATGCCCAAGACGACAAGCACTTTGGATAGTTCAGGCGAACACAGCGATATTGTAGAAGAAATTGAAAATACGTTGGAAGCACTGAAACGAGCGAGACGGCGTAAAAATGAACTAAGGAGTCTGCTCGAAGTCTTGCAGAAACAATACAAGCTCGTCAAAACCGAAATAGGGCTTTATGAAGAGCGCATCGAAAAATGGATGTCAGACAGAGAATATGCCGCTTTAATGGACACAACGGACCTAGACACTACCCTAGTGTTTCCCACTCCTTCCGATCAGAAATCTGCTGACGGGAAATGAATTCGTGGGAATGGGACGACTTTTTCCATCTCATGCATGTTGCCTGACCCGTGATAATCACGTGTCCCTTGTAGCGACTGGCCAGTCGCCCGTACCTGGCCGGTCCCCTACCCTCTCTCGTCCTTGGCTTCAGCGACCTGTAGCACCACAGCCCCGGTGATGCGGCCGGCACGCAATGCGTCCAAAGCCTCATTTGCTTGGGCAAGAGGAAACGGGTTCACCTCTGTTGAAACCGGGATTCTCGGCGCCAGCGCGAGGAATTCTTCGCCATCCTTGCGTGTGAGGTTCGCAACTGACCGGACTACTCTTTCACCCCAAAGAATATCGTAGGGAAATGTGGGAATGTCGCTCATGTGGATACCTCCGCAGACAACGGTCCCGCCTTTTGCAACAGCACGGAGGGCCGCGGGAACCAGTGCTCCGTCCGGAGCAAAAATAATTGCAGCGTCCAGCGGCTCAGGCGGGGCTTCAGAGCCGCTTCCGGCCCAAATTGCGCCCATTTGTAGTGAGAACTTCTGCGCTTCAAGATCGCCCGGACGAGTGAACGCATAGACTTTTCGGCCCTGCCAACGGGCCACTTGAGCCACAATGTGGGCCGCAGCTCCAAAACCATACAAACCGAGTCGCTCAGCGTCACCCGTCATCACCAGCGACCGGTAACCGATAAGCCCGGCACAGAGCAACGGCGCGGCCTGGAGATCCGGATAATCCTGCGGGATCGGAAAACAGAACCTGTGATCTGCCACCGCGTATTCGGCAAAACCCCCGTCGATTTGATAGCCGGTAAACCGGCCGCGGTCACACAAGTTCTCCCTGCCGGACAGGCAATACCGACATCGGTTGCAGGTGGAACCGAGCCACGGGACCCCCACGCGGTCCCCTTCAATAAACCGCTTTACGTTTTCCCCCATTCCCGCAACGACGCCAACGATCTGATGACCGGGAATCAGAGGCAGTTTGGGCTCTGTAAGCTCTCCGTCAACTATATGGAGGTCCGTCCGACACACTCCGCAGACCTGGACGCGCAACAAGACCTGCTCCGGACCGGGTGTCGGCGCGACTACATCCTCATGGCTCAACGGCACGCCCACCCCGCGGAAGATCATCGCACGCATGGTTCCGTTCCTCCTGCATTGAGGATTTAATTTTTTACGTCAATTGCGGCGTACATCAAAATAACGTTTATTTGTATCAGTAAGTTAACCTAAGCTACAAGATGTTTGGAACCGACTTACGCGCGGACGAGGAGCTGACCATGAGCCGATACGGGAACCTTGAAGAGAGAACCCAAGAAATAGGGCTGGCCATATATTCTGCCATTGGTGAAGAAGTTCCGTCACTATTCGACGGTCGCGGATGGAAAGCAGGCGTCCTGGAAAAGGCCATGCAAGACGACGCGTTCAAGGTGCGGCTCTTCAGGTTTATCGACCTCCTCCCTTCTTTGAGGACCGATGCTCAGGTTGTCCGGCTGTTTGCTGAGTATTTTCATGACGTCCGGGACGCGCCTTTGACCATAAAACGGCACCTGGAATCGGCTTCAGCCGAAGACGCAAGTGCGCTGAATGCAGGGAGCGAAATCCGAGCGGGTGTAGAATCGCTTGCCAAACAATTCATTGTGGGCAGTGACCCGGAAGACGCTTTCACATGTTTAAAAAAGCTTCGTGAAGAAGGTATTGCGGGCAGTCTCGATATTCTTGGCGAAGAAGTGCTCAGCGAAAACGAGGCGAAACGATACGCAAACAAGTATTTGGAACTCTTAAGCTTTGTTGGTCCAAGATTGCGCGATCTCCCGGAAATGTCCGTACTGGATACGGATGACAGAGGCGCCATCCCTCGACTGGACGTTTCGCTGAAAGTGTCGTCCTTTTATTCTCAACTTGACCCTTTGAATTGGGAAGGCTCAATCGAAAGCGTGAAGAAAGGTCTGAGACCGATATTCAAAGCGGCAACCGAACTGGGTGCAGCCATTACAATTGATATGGAGCAATACCATGTCAAAGATTTGACGTTTGCCATTTTCAAGAGCGCCCTGGAAGAGCACGCAGACTTTTCTTTCGGCGGAATAGTGCTTCAGGCGTACTTGAAAGATTCAGAAGACGATCTGCGAGCGCTGGCCGACTGGGCGAAAAAGCACCGTAGACGAGTGGCAGTACGTCTTGCGAAGGGCGCTTATTGGGACTATGAAACCGTGGTAAACCGTCGAAACGGATGGCCTGTACCGGTTTTCCTGATCAAGACACAAACCGACCGGAATTATGAAAAGCTGACAAAGATACTCCTCGAAAATACTTCCTATCTTCGTCCGGCCATTGCTACCCACAACATAAGAAGTATCAGTCATGCAATGGCAGTAGCAGAAAGCCTGGAGTTGCCGAAAAATGCTTATGAGTTCCAGGTAATCTACGGGATGGCCGAGCCTATAAGAAAAATCCTCCAGGCCATGGGGTTCCGTGTAAGGGCTTACGCTCCTATAGGAGAATTGATACCAGGAATGGCCTACTTAATTAGGAGACTTTTGGAGAACACTTTCGAGGAGTCTTTTCTGAAGCAATCGTTCTCCGCGAAAGCCTCTCACCGAGAACTCTTGACCATTCCGGAGACAGATGGCGAGCCTGAAGAAGATGAGCTCATCAGCGACGAGTTCATAAACGAGCCAATCATTGACTTCTCCAGGTCGGAAAACCGAGAAAAAATGAAGCATGCTCTCGGGCAAACCAAGCAGGAGTTCAACGGGAAATACCCCCTGTTCATCGGACAAGAAGAGATATGGAAAGACAAATACCTGGACTCAATAAATCCGGCACGCCCTAATGAAATTGTGGGAAGCGTATCCGTGGCAACATCTTCAGACGCGGATAGGGCGGTTTCAGAGGCGCGGCAATCGTGGCTCACCTGGCGAAATATCGCGGCGGAAGAGAGATCCGCGTTTCTCATCGCCGCGGCCAAAGAGATGCGAAAGAGACGATTCGAACTCATGGCCCTTGAAGTGCATGAGGTGGGCAAGACCTGGAAAGATGCTGATGGTGATGTGGCAGAGGCCATAGATTATCTGGAGTACTACTCCCAAGAGATGATGAGGCTTGGCCGCCCAAGACTGCTTGGGAATTATCCGGGCGAACGGAACCCTTATCTCTATGATTCCAGAGGAGTGGGAGTTGTAATATCTCCCTGGAATTTCCCTCTTGCCATCGCAACGGGCATGGTGTCGGCAGGCATTGTTACCGGCAACTGTGTAATCTTCAAGCCGTCGGGTTTATCCCCCGTATGCGGCTGGAAGCTTTTGGAAGTCTTCAGAAGCGTCGGGTTGCCGCGTGGCGTTCTGCAGTTTGTTCCGGGGCCCGGTGGAGAAGTGGGGGAACACCTGGTGTCTCACCCCGGCGTGGATTTCATAGCCTTTACCGGCTCCAAGGACGTTGGGCTACGAATCGTGGAACTCGCGGGCAAGACCCGTCCCGATCAAGAAAATGTGAAGAAGGTAATAGCCGAGATGGGAGGCAAAAATGCGATCATTGTGGATGACACAGCGGACTTGGATGAGGCGGTCAGGGGCGTCTTGGAGTCGACGCTCGGTTTTCAAGGACAGAAATGTTCCGCATGTTCCCGCGTGATTGTGCTCGAAGAGGTATTCGATGAATTCGGTCTCAGATTAAAAGATGCAATGGAAAGTGTGGAAATAGGCCCTCCCGAGGAACCGAGGTGCTTCATGGGCCCTGTGGTGGACCAAACGGCACTGAACAAGATTCGAGGTTATGTGAGTCTTGGGAGGCAGGAGGGCGCTGCCGCTCTAATCAGGAACGTAGATGGCGAGGGATATTTCATCGGCCCGGTGATAATAGTCGACGCGAGCCCCGAATCTCGTGTCGCACAGGAGGAGATATTCGGCCCTGTACTCACGGTGTTCAGGGCGCCCGATTTGGACCAAGCTTTGGAAATTGCGAATAAAACTCCGTACGCATTGACGGGTGGCATTTTCTCACGAAGCCCAGCGAATATCCGGAAGGCAAGCAAGGAATTCAGGGTCGGCAATCTGTACGTCAACAGAAGGATTACAGGTGCACTCGTTGGACGGCAACCCTTTGGCGGATTTGGCATGTCAGGTGTCGGATCCAAAACCGGTGGACCTGACTACCTGATGCAATTCTTCAATATCCGAAGCATCAGCGAGAATACGCTCAGGAGAGGCTTCGCGCCAAAGATTTAGTCTTCTTTCTGATTTTTTTTGACAATCCGTGAATCTACATTTGTGACTCTGCATCGAAAATTTGTGTGAGAACAAAATGGGAGGCAGCAAATGAGAACTCGTATGGAAAGAAATAAAGATCGGTCTGAAGATGAATTAGTAAAATTTGTTTCGTCTCACAGAGAGGAGACGAAAAAAGCTATCTGTGGTTCGGCAGTGGGAAAACTCGCTTCATTTTGCGGCACTCGACGGGGCCGCAGCGAGAGGGCAATAGGTGGAAAGACCGGAGAGATAAATCCGGTGCTGGACTAAGCGTTCGTAATCAGACAGTATTCCTGTAACCAAGAGGGGGAATATAATTAACAGGAGGCTATTATGGACTCTTTTATACTCTCAATGAAGGCTTTGGTTTGGCTCTTTGGGGTTTTGTTCGGGGCCGCGGCGGCCCTGGCAATGGTCAATTATATCGTGAGACGTCTGGGAGGCTGTATCCCCGGCAAGATATCATGCAGGTGATGTCGTTCGCACAATCACTAACTCAAGTCGGACGCGGATCAACACCACAACGAATCGCACAACCGGATTTTCCAGGCTGTGC
This sequence comes from Desulfomonilaceae bacterium, assembly GCA_035506215.1. Taxonomy (GTDB): domain Bacteria; phylum Desulfobacterota; class Desulfomonilia; order Desulfomonilales; family Desulfomonilaceae; genus DATJPW01. Next base: position 9,097 of record DATJPW010000309.1, on the reverse strand, counting down.
GATTCATATATTTAGCAACAACTCACCGATTCTTGATCGGCATCCTGCCTCAGTAGCCCTCGTTCCCTTGGAAATTATAACACTTCCAGTTGTAACCGGTAAACACGCAGGTTTGGTAAGGCTCTCTTCGCGTCCCATATCCTGGGTAGTCGTAGTAATCACCGTAGCCGCTATAATACCCTCCATACAACGGCCAGCCACCGTAGAATCCCAATCCCAAACCGCCATGGAAACCATGTCCGCCTCTCACCAACAAAAACGGCGCCACGGTGTCAGTTCCAATTGTGCTCAAGAGGTATGGTGATGCCACGACGTTTTGTTGCGCGGAAGCAACACCCGAATAAACCGCAAGTATCGACAGTGCAGTCAGACCGACTGCAAACATGATTGTTGTCTTTCTCATTGTTCTTCTCCTTGCCGGCTGTGAGAGTAATAATAAGCCTCTTATCATCCTCGTCAGAAAATAGGCCTCCAAATTATCGTAAGCGAAACCTTCTCGAAGGTCTCTTGGTCATACGATGTTCATCGGAAATGTCCGAGTCAATTTGCAATGGCCACAAACGAATCGTCGGACGAGCGTCCCGCCTGTCCGCCGAAAATTTCCGGCCATCCCGTCCCACGCAGAACGCGGGCAGCGGGTCCATGCGCTCCTACAGGAGATGGGTTCGCTGAGTTCGCAATGACGATCCTTCACTGCTCGTAACTAATGGGTCACTTCTAATTTTGATTCGCTTTTCAGAAAAGTGTGGAAGGATCGTTCACAAGCAGGTTATATGATATGAGATCAAGAAGAGGAGGAGCGGCTGTCAATGCTTTACGGAGCGATGAATTTCCCTGTCAGACCCATTCTTCACGAGCTTGAGACCATTTCGTCACTCGGTTTCGACTACCTTGAACTGACAATGGACCCGCCTCAAGCTCACCATACGATGATCCGTCGACAGGAAGATGTGCTCCTGAAGACCCTGGAAAAGTCCAATATGCAGCTGGTCTGTCATCTCCCCACATTTCTTTCCACAGCCGATCTCACCGACAGCCTCCGCGAGACTTCCGTGAGAGAGACATTGGAATCTCTGGAAGTTGCAGCCTCGCTCCGCCCTCTCAAGATTGTTTTGCATCCCAGCTATATTGTGGGACTCAGCGTATTCGTGGTGGACAAGGCCAGGAAATATGCATTGCAGAGTCTTGCAGCCATCGTGGAAAAGGCGGACAAGCTCGGGCTCCAACTTTGTATCGAAAACATGTTCCCTCGTTCCAGGTCGCTTGTCCAACCGGAGGACTTTCTAGAAGTTTTCGACAAATTCCCTACCCTAAAACTTACTCTGGATACAGGTCACGCTCATATCGGCAGCTCGGGCGATAAACGCAACCTCGAATTTGTAGAGACCTTTGTTGATCGGATTGCGCACGTACACGCGAGCGATAATTTCGGCAAGGAAGACAATCACTTGCCCGTCGGCGCCGGAACCATCGATTTTCAAAGAATCATCAAAGCACTCATTGGAATCGGTTACGACGACACGGTGACCTTTGAGATCTTTTCACGAGACCGAGACTATCTGAGGATAAGCCGAGAGAAATTCGCGGCCATGGCCGCGAATTGTTAAGACCTTTATCAAAACTTTATGCGATGCTGTGGTCCGAAGAGGGTTGCATCATCGAATTCGGATTCACGAGGCAGGGCCCTAAGCGGCTTTAACTCCGCACAGTCTGGCGCACTCAAGGCGCCTCTTCAGCTCCCATCGAAATCCGCGCATACAGTCAGCATAGCACTCGGCTGCGCCGGACCCAGATGCAGGAACATCCGGGCTTGATTCGACGGCTTGAGTCGGACAACCCGCCTGATCGTCAGCAAGCTCGTGAAGATCGGCGGCATCGCGGCGCTGAGCATGTCTCATCGCAAATGCCAGGATGACCACGAGAAGTGCCAGGACAGCGGCCACAACCAGTGACGCGAAGATCATTGTGGTATCCACCTGAAGTCTCCTTCCATCAGCTCCCCTGGGAGCTATTGTTTCTTCTTTAGGCCTACTATTGCAGCCGGCAGTCCGTGATGCACGCGGGCGCCTCGTTGGTTTCCCAGCGAAATTTTCGCATACAATCGTCGTAGCATTTTCCGGCATCTTCTCGCCGGATGTCTCCTATCATTTTGGCCGGCAGAATAAATGCGAGAAATGCCATTCCCGCGGCCACAATCAATGCTATCGATGCCAATATTTCCATCTGAAATCTCCTGTCATCCGCCCCTTGGGGACCAATTATTTCCTTTATTTTACCGGGTCTAATCCTGTAGGCGACAGTTCGTGATGCACGCCTCGCCGGGTTCCCAGCCGGATCTCCGCATACAATCTTCGTAGCACTTTCCGGCAGCTTCTCGTTGGACCATTTTGCCCGGCAGAATAAATGCAAGAAATGCTATTCCCACAGCCACAATCAGTGTTATCAGTATCAGTGTGTCCATCTGAAACCCCCTGTTTCCCTTCGCTCCTCGGGATCAGCTTGTCCCTTTCAATCCGTTAGATGCGGCGTCTGAACAAAAAGGTTCATCGTATCGCGTGTGCGCAGAATTTCTCACCAATAGGGGAACGTAGGCTATTCTGGCTGAAGGCACACTTGAGCCGTGACATTTGGATTATAGTGATCATATTGAAGACAGGGTCGAGCGTGGCTTGAGGTGGACGCATGAAAAGCGAGTCTAAAACCTGGGATAACCTAGCAAGCGAGATCAGCGAATTGCGGCGGCGCAACATCGAACTGAAAGCAGCGGAAGCGGATCGAAAGGCCGCTCTGGAGGCCCTGCAGGCCTCAGAAACGAGATTCCGTTCGGTGGCTCAATCGGCCGTCGACGCCATAGTTTCAATCAATTCACACGACGAAATCATGTTTTGGAATGATGGCGCCCAAAAGATCTTCGGCTACACCGAAGAAGAAGTGTTGGGACGGCCCTCCACGATCTTGATGCCCGACCGTTACAGAGAGGCACACAGTAATGGAGTCGCCCAGTACATCGCCAGCGGGCGGCAAGTCCTGATCGGAAAGACATTGGAGGTTCAAGGGGTGAAAAAAAACGGCGAAGAATTTCCTCTTGAACTTTCACTGTCGACCTGGAGGACGAGAGAAGGGATTTTTTTCACGGCGATCATTCGCGACATCAGCGACCGCAAGGCGGCGGAGAAAGCACTCGAACAATCGACTGCCGAAGCCAAACAGAGAACCGAGGAACTCGAGTCACTGATCCAAATGGTCGCTCACGACTTGAAATCACCCGTATTGACCGTAGCGGGTCTGCTTCGCGTCCTGACAAACCGCCTGGATAAGGCTGGTTATGATGAAAGCCTGAAACGAATTCTGAAGCAGCTTACCGTTTCAAGCCAGACTATGGAGAGCTTCTTGAGAGACCTGCTGGACTCTTTGGCCATTGAACGATCCGAACCTGAACTGGCGTCGCTTCCATTGGACGAGTTGATTCATGAAGTGGCCGCACGACACCAGGAGTTGATACGCGAAAAAGGCGTCACTCTGAAGATTGATTTGCCCAACTCTACTTCCATGGTTCTCGGTGATCGGCGCCGAGTCTCTCAGGTCCTTGATAATCTCCTGATAAATGCCATTCGGTATCTGGGCAGGAATCCGAATCCTGCGGTTAACATCCAAGTCGCAAACGAGCAGGCATTTTGTGTCACGAGTGTATCTGATAACGGACTTGGCATCCCTCTGGAATTTCAGAGCAAAATTTTCGACCGATTTTTCCGCGTTTCAGGACCGGATCGGCCGGAAGGAACGGGACTTGGACTATTCATTGTCAAGAATATCGTGGAAAGCCACGGCGGGAGGATATGGGTCGAGTCTGAAGAAGGACGAGGCGCGACATTCAGCTTCACATTGCCCACTGCCGAATGACAGCACTAAATCACTTGCATTCACCTGAACCAGTTGGGACGCGTGGCCATCCAATCTTGGACGACCTCGTGCAGCCAATCCTTCAAGCCGCGCGCTACGTAAAAGGTGGGGAAAAGCAGATCGTCATCCGCGGCTATAACCCCTTCCCGGACCGCCACGTCTGCAAGGGCGGTATGGGGATAGATTCTTATCCCAACGCTGATTTTCACGGCATCCAGGTCCAGTGAATCGGCGAACGCAAGGCTTTCGAGAGCGGTCTCTCTCGTTTCGCCGGGACCGCCGAGCATCAGGAACCCCATTCGGTGTATTCCATACTTGGCCGCCAATGAGCACGCCTGCCGGACGTCATCGGGCTTGAAACGCTTGTTCATCCCGCTGAGAATAAGCTCTGAACCGCTTTCGAAACCCACACTCACCTCAACGCAGCCGGCGCCTGCCATGGAGCGGACCAGATCCTCCTCGAGTCGAGCAGGGTAAAGGATACATCGCCAGGTTATGTCCAGTGACGCTTCCAACAGCCGGGAACAGAGCGCCTTGGCATAGGAAGGGGGCAAGTTGAAGGTGTTATCGACGAAATAGAATCGGTGAAACCCGAGTTTCACCCATCGGGCCAGCCATTGCACAACAATTTCCGGGGAACGTTTCCGGATTTGGCACCCCTCGATGGTTGCGGTGGAACAATAGCTGCAGTTCATCGGGCACCCGCGTCTGGTTTGAACGGGCAACCAAAATTCTTCGTCGGTTTCCAAGGAAGGCATCAGGAGGCCAGCGTCGGGGAGCGGCAACTCATCCAGGTGCTTCACGAAGGTTCGTTCGCCCCGCAGGCCGCGGCCCAGCAAGTAAAGTCCAGGCACTCCGGACAGGTCGGCCCCCTGCTCGATCCGTTCGATCAGGGCGGGCAGTGCCATCTCTCCCTCGCCCTGGATGCCCATGTCCGCGCCCAAATATTCCAGCGCACTCTCCGGAAACATGCTGTAACCCGCGCCACCCAGGACAATGGGCGCGTCTGAAAACGCCTTACAGTCGCGGACAACGTCTCTTACCTGTTCCAGCAGGAAGGTGGAACCTTCCATGCTCTGATCGTCGATGTTCCGCACTGATATTCCGATGAGGTCAGGTTGAAATGCACCGATCGTTTCCCCCAAGGTCACACGCGGATTTTCCGCATCTATCAAGTCCACTATTTTGACTTCATGTCCGGCCCGTTGTGTCGCGGCGGCTACGCAGGCCAAGCCGAGAGGCCAAGTGCGCATATTTATCTCTTCTCTATTTGCGGAAATTAGTAGGACCTTCATAGGAAATTCTCACAACGGGTTTTGGAAGTGCTGCCGCGGCCCACACAGTGATCAGGCCGGTACAATCTCGTTAATTGCGCAATCAGTAGGCAACTTAATATCAAACGTCAGTACTCTTTAACTTACATATATATCCCGAAAGGGCAGAATTTTCATCGGATGCCGCGCTTTAATGTGATTTGGGCCTTGTTTTTGACTTTGTCTGCAATGTCCGCTGCGTCTTGTACGTCTTGAGCAGTCAAGCCGACCTGATTCTGTTTTCGCAAGAAATTCATGAAGCAGAAAGCACTGTCAGCCGCGACGGCTGCCGCAAGGCTGACCAGGAGCCTGGTTTTCTCGTCCATTTGTGAGTTCCTCCTATTTTGTCGTTTTTCTGTGAGACGAGCGAGGCAACTGAGTGGAGAGGGTCACCTCAGTCTCCAGCAACTCGTTTTTGGAGATCAGGACCTCAACAGTTCTTCCAGTATGCTTGCAGCAGCTCTCACAAACGGAGGACACACTTTCCTGACCAATTTTTCCTCTTGGATCTTTTTCAATCCCTCCTCTGTGCTCATGTCGGTCCCGAGCAATTCTTTGCATTCCGTTGTTCCGTGGAGGGCTTCGAAACGCTTGAAGAGGTCTTGAACGCTGGAATATGAGGCCTTCCTTGCTTCTCCTTCGTCCTGATGGTTTTTGGCCATTCCCAAGACCAGTACGGCAGCGGTTATCGCGCCGCAGGTCTTGGCCAGATGTCCAATGCCTCCCCCGAGCGGCCGCCCTAACTGTGCTGCCATCTCGGCATCCAATCCGTAAGGCTCCCCAAACACGGTGAGCATCGCCTGGGAGCAATTTAATCCGGCTGAAAATAAGTCTGTCGTTCTCTCAACATTGTTCATGACGAATCTCCTTGTTGACATTTTTTATTTATCGCTATATCAGATTATTGAGCTTTAATTATCGTGTCAAACGATTTATTGCGATATGACGGATCGAAAAATCTGATCGATGGACGACAAATGGAAATCCGGCACCTCAAAACCTTCTTAGGTGTGGCTAAGGCCCTGAGCTTCAACAGAGCAGCGGAGCACCTGAATTATGCGCAGTCGAGTGTTTCTGCCCAGATTCAGGCTTTGGAAGAAGAACTGGGCGTCCAGCTCTTTGATAGGTTGGGAAGACGAATACTACTGACTGAAGCAGGCATCCGGCTGCTGGACTACGCTGAGAAGATCCTACAGCTCGTGGACGAGACGCGGGCCGAATTGGCTGAGGGAAAAGAGCCGCAAGGGTCACTCACCGTGCGAATTCCCGAAACCTTTGGGACTTGTTATTTGCCCGCTGTGATCAAAGAGTTCCATTCCCGTTTCCCAAAGGTACAGCTTCGTTTCGTAACTTGTGCCTATGAAGGGCTACAGAAGGACCTGCGTAAGGGAGTGACGGATCTCGCGTTCCTCCTGGCCGAGTCTATTCAGGCAGCAGATCTCGCGGCGGAAGTTTTGGGCTTTGAATCAGTGGTGCTGGTCGCAAGCAGCGATCATCCATTGGCAGCGAAAACAGAAGTACTCACAAGCGATCTGGCGGGGGAAACGTTTCTCTTTTCCACGGCGGATTGCAGCTACAGAAGAACTTTTGAGCAAGTACTCGATCAGCATGGCGTGCCACGAGGCAATACCCTGGAATTTTCCAGTGTCGAAGCGCTTAAGCAGAGTGTTTCAGCAGGAGTGGGCATCACAGTTCTCCCCGAGGTCGCAATCGAAGCAGACCCCAACCGGATCAGACTGAAAGTCCTCCCGTGGAGCGAAGGCAAGATCGAGGTAGCCCTTTTGATGATCTGGTACAAGGAAAAGTGGATTTCGCCCACACTAAAAGCATTCATGGAGATCACGAGAAACGTGATGGCGACCGTCACAGAGTCGATCACAAGCTCATGAAGTCTTCGAAGATTTCCCGGCACGGACTACTCGACTATTTGCCTTTGGGTAGTGCTAGGGCTTGCTTCATGTGAGATGTAGCGCAAATAGTCGGATGGATATTTTCAATTGCTCCAAGCAGCTCCAGGAAGTCTCGTATATAGTTCGGGGCTCTTGAGGATCTACTGGGATAATATTGGTGATTCACTCTTCGTGAACTCGCGTCTTCCCGTATCGGTTGATAGTCCAGACAGCCCCGATTCCTCCCGCACCCAGCATGCTGAATGCCCAACCCCATGTCAGATATACCCTCTCCCCGTTGACGAGTGGGTTGCTCCAGTCCAGGACTGCACCGAAGGCCAACGGAGCGAGGGCTGCACTGCAGTAGCCTAGGAGAGATCGCAACCCCAAGGCTGATCCCAGGTAAGAGGGCTCCATTACTTCCGTAAGGGCCGCGGAGAGAACCGGGGAATCCCCGAGAGAAGAAAGGGCATAGAGCCCGCCGACGCCGACGATCACAAGGAGGGGCAGCCCGAGCGTCCATCCGAATGTGAAGGAGCAGATCATGCTGACTGTGGCCAGTACAAGCATCACTTGGCCGCGGCCAAAGCGGTCGGATAGTGTCCCCATAGAGAAGGAAGCTATAATGCCCATGACGTGAAACAGAGCCACGATGTTGGCCCCCGAGCTGGCGGCCTTTATGCCGGCCGCTCCAGCTGCACCCAAGCACGCGGCCATGAACGCAGGAGTCCAGGACCACATCCCCTGAAGCTCCCAGTTATGGAAGCTGTATCCCCAGATGAGGAGCATGGCGGGCCGATTGGCCAGGACTTCTCTCGTGAACCTCTGTTCTTCCCGCCGCTCCGAGACGGGCACCACCGTGTAGCGCAGGGTTATCCACGCCAGGATCCACCCCAGCATTGGACCGAGGCACGTCAGGAAGAATGAGAGTTGGTAACCGCCTACGGGAAGAGCGATTCCGCTAATTGCTAGGGAGAGGGCGTATCCGCAAGAAGTGCTGGCGATGAAGAAACCGACCGCCATGCCTCTACTGGCAGGCACGTACTGATTTGCTATGATCATCACGCCTGTAGTGTACGTCCCTCCCAATGAAATTCCCAACATGGTGTGAAGGATAAGGCACGAGAGAAAGTCCCGGGCCAACAGTGCGAAACCTATAGAGCAGATCCCGGCTGCGAATAGGGATCGGAGGTATACCGTTCGAGCGCTGACCCGATCTGCAATAGCGGAGGAGACGACCAAGGAGACAGCGTACCCCAACTGGAAGCCGGTCGCGAGCAAGCCCGCCTGCATGGCGGACATGTCCCATTCTTTTTGAACTACCGGAAGCGCCGCTGCATATGTCATGAAAACAAGGCCGTTGCAGACCCGTGACGCGCAGATCCCAGCCAGCCACCAATCAAACGTTGTTCGTTTCATAGATGTAACAGTCAGCGAAGCAGAATTAATGTGGGCTCCGTTTCAGTGCCCCCGCGTAGGGCGAGAGGAACCCTTGCTTTGATAATCTGTTTCATCCTTTTCATAGCCCGGAACTCTGTTTGAACAAAAGGAAAAACCTGCCTGCCGGAGGTTCATGAAGACTTCGGAAATTTTCTGGCTCGGGCCACTGAACGAGCCATCCTGTCCAGTTTAAAGATCGTATTGAACTCCATGTTCTTGCTGATCCACAATTTCTTGTTGATCACCGAATCGGTGATAGCGCCTCTGTAAGACAGGCCGTCCAGCATGGTGCGAGGGTCGTCGCACACCATGACGAAATCCGGCCTGGCAGGCTGCTTTTCTTCCAGAGAAATATTCCCGTCCTCAATCAGTATGGCAAATTCTCCGCCTCGGGTCTTGAAAAGAATGTCTCGCTTCCAGCCGGCTATATCTTTCCGGGCACGCGTGTTGCTGTTCATTGCTTGAATAATGGATTCTATTTCTCGCATCGCCTCCCTGAAGAGCCCTCTGTCATTATCGGACGGCTGAGGCAATTGTGGTTCCTTGGGGGTTTCC
>DATJPW010000308.1:0-2938 GCA_035506215.1 Desulfomonilaceae bacterium | reverse complement strand
CCCCATCCTCCAAACCATGCCATGGAGCTGGCCGGCATCACGGCTGTCAGGGCCGCAACGGAAACCACTAACGCACTGATCAACACCGCTTTTCTCATCATTTACCCCCCTTTAGACTAAGCGATTACTTCTTGGAGTTGGTCTTCAACAAGCTCTCAAGAACCGGTCCCTGCTTTTGCGATAAGGAAGTTATTCAATTCGTTGCGAAGATCTCGTCTTACCTACTGTCCTCGACCATTTTTGAGAACTTACGAGCCTAACTCCAACCCCGTATCTGATATTTTCGACCGACAAAAGTTTCATTTTTTTGAGTCAGCGCTGTTGAAAAGTCCCCACTAGGGACATATGATGCAAGCAGCCCCAATTCTTTCAGCCCGCGGAGCAAACTATGAGCGAATTGCCATACGACCAACGCGATAGGAATCTGGGCGTACTGCTTCATTTATCATCTTTCGCCGGAATTATTGTGCCTTATGCCGGGTTCGTAGTGCCGGTAGTCATTTGGCTGGTATACAAGGAATCGGATTTTGTGAACCGGCAGGGATTCATCTTCTTCAATGGCTTAATTTCTTACACTATTTATGGTGTTGTAAGTGGTCTGCTCTGTTTCATTCTGATCGGATTTCCACTTCTGTTGGTAGTATTCATCTTGGCTATTTGGGGGCCTATCAGAGCAGCGCTTGCGGCCCGCGACGGCGGATTTCGCGAATACCCGCTCGTAATCAAATTCTTGCGAACGAATTGATCCGTATGGACAGCCGTATGTACTGCTCGCACTCTCAACAAGACCGTCAGACCAATAAAAGAACTCGGCAACAAGCTCTCATTTTGTGACCGTTTTTGACGATGTTCGGGAGCATCCGTGCTGATATTGCGATGGATCGTTGAATCACAAAACACCGCGCACAAGTGACACACAGAGTACGGTGGCTAATTAGAATGTTGCTACGTCGGTCGGGACTTCCTGCACGCCCTCGCGTGCATGGCCCAGACCCCGGTAGACGGGGTTCAAAGCTAAGTGCATCCTGGCGCTGACCAAATATTAACCTTCACACATAAGCGTGCTTATTAATTGTTCCCTTTATTTTCGATATATGCTTTGAGCTGTCTTTTGGTTTCCTCGTGCAGGGCCGTCTCTCGTTCCAGCTTCTGTTCCATTTCCGAGAGTTCGCGGCTGATTCGCTGAAGACGCTCTTCCAGTTCTATCAGGGTTTCTCTCAGTTCATTTTCACACTTTTGGAACATCCGCTGCCTTGTTCGTTCATAAGTGACGTCCTCGACCGTGACCATTATGTAACGGTCGAACCCCGATCGTACCGACCGCAAGTGGAGGCGCGACCATATTCTACGCTTGCCAATCTCCAGGATCGCCTCCGCCTTTTGAGGCCTTCTGTCGGCAAAAGCCCGTTCCAAGAGGATCATGGTCTTGGCTCTAAGAGTATTGGCCCTGGCCGCGTCATCCGGCCTGGGAAGCAGGTCCGCGAATCGCGAACCCTTCACGCCTTTGGAATCGAAGCTGAGCTTGCCACACGCCTGATTGACAAAGGCGATGCAAAACCACTGGTCGACCAACAATACCGGCACAGGAAGAGCGTCTAATAGCTTGCCAAATGAGGTGGAAGAGATGTCGCTGAGGTCGAACACTCCTGACTTTCCCGCTTCGTGCGTGAACAGGCCCTGCAAGTCTATGGTCTGTGTCGGTTCGTTTCCCAGGGCCAAATGGTACTGGGCTTCTATGCACTGATCAATCGCCAGACTTTGGTTGTCCACAGTCATTCCCTTCTTTCCCGTGTCGGGAGTCCATACGTGGCAGAATTGTCCGATTGACCAATTCCTGAGCAATTTCCATACCAAACCAGGACCCTATTTCCCTCACTTTCAACGTGCCGAAATTACCAAGGATATGCAAATGAGGTGACAGACGCTACGGCGGAAACCGGAGTCTGATATGGTGATTCTATAGGAGAAATCCCATAGTTCTGTGGCGCAATTTCCATTCATATCACGTTTGTTATCGGGGCCTGAACGAGCGAGCCACACTTGAGCTAGAAATAATGGCTCTGGTTTTGCTCAAATATTGATGAGGGGCTTATGGAAGTCTTCATCCGCGGGCGCTCAGCTTTCGTCGAGTACCTCCCGAACCGTCTTCAACATATCCCTGAGCTGAAAAGGCTTGCTGACGAAGCCTCTGGCTCCGGATTCAAGGGTCTCCTTTGTTTTGCCCTCTACAGCAGCCCCACTGGAAATGACAATCTTGGCGTCCGGATTGATTGCCAGGATCTCCTCAAGACACTTGTCGCCCCCCATCTCGGGCATAATAATGTCCAAGATTATTAGTGAAATCCTGTTACCTTCTCTCAGGTACAACTCTACGGCCTCAGGCCCGCTGGCAGCTTTGAGCACTGTGTATCCTGCTCTGGTGAGAAACTTAGCCCCCAGGTCCCGTACGAAGTCCTCGTCATCCACGAGTAGAATTGTTTCGGTACCGCCGCGAGGGAGTGTTTGCTCCCCCTCGGCTTTCCTTTCCGTTCGATCTTCCTCTATCGCCGGCAGATAGATTTTGAAGGTAGCGCCTTCGTTGGGCTTACTGTGACAGGTTACATGGCCTCCATGTTGTCGGACAATGCCGTACACCATGGCAAGTCCGAGACCGGTGCCTTTTCCGACGCCCTTGGTCGTAAAGAAGGGCTCAAAAATATGCTCCAGTGTTTCCTTGTCCATTCCGCAGCCGGTGTCTGAGACGGTCAAAAGCACATAATTACCGGGATGCATTTCCGGGTACGACCTACAATATTCCTCATTTAGACAGATGTTGGCCGTAGCAATGGTCAGGTTGCCTCCGTCAGGCATAGCCTGTTGCGCATTTACCGTCAGATTCATCAATACCTGCCCTATTTGATCGGGATCGGCATTAACGACAGCAAGGTTGCCTCCAAGA
>DATJPW010000307.1:0-18847 GCA_035506215.1 Desulfomonilaceae bacterium | reverse complement strand
ACTCCCGCAGGAATAAAGACTGAAGATTTAATTTTTAAGATAGGTTCTTGAGGAGGACTCGCCTCATGTTGGCTTGCCGGAGTGACCGGAATTACTTTGACACCGAGTTGGTCGTACAGATTGGCTATGAATTCTCCGTGCTGTGGAGGAGCGTAGATATTTAGATCGGGTTCCTTTTCCAGGAACCGGTACGCTATCATAAAAGTTTCCCTCTGTGAAAGCTGCTCGGTGATCCCTTTGAACGAGACAGACGAAGGCGCATAGCCCAATAGGAGACCACAGGTGCGGAATCCAAGCCGAGCTGCGACTCGTTGTGAAAATGTGTGATTGGTCACCGCACGAACATACAGCCCCTTCAACCTTTGCCTCTTGGCTCGATCCACCAGGAACTCCGTGAGCTTGAGTAAACAACCGTGACCTCGGAATTCGGGTTTGGTCACGGCCTGTCCAATTTCAGCAACTCTGGATTCCCTCTCGGATCGAAAAATCGCACAGTGGCCCACCACTTCACCCCCCGAGGTCACAGCGACCGCGGAGGTCATTTGCCCATTGTTATTGAGTTCGATCATCCGCTCCGGATAGTAGGCGTGTTCGTAAAAATAAGAATAGCCATAAGCTTTGTACACGGATCTGGCGACCTCTATAGCCTCTGAAGGCCTCATGAGCCGGATTTCAAAGTCCAACTTCTTCAGAGACTTGGGACGTTCGGCAATGGGATGAAACCGCTCCGGCTCACACGCGGCGATGTAATCGTTCAACGTTTGGTCTTTGAGATATTTGATCAGGTGAATCTCCATACCTTCAGGGCCCAGATTCTGTATGGAAATTTCGTCCACCAGGTTTCTCATTTGGAAGATATCTTCATCCGGTGTGGATCGCACGTTGGCAGTCAGTTCCGCAGCGTCAAAGGGCAAGCCCTTTTCTTTAATGATTATCTCCAGTCCCCCGGGAACGCGTTGGCAGGAAATATCAAGCGTCTGTCTTTCGCCGGGCTCAAAAGCTATTTGGATGACCGCCTTGACTGCTTCAATGAGAGCAGCGCGCAATCCGGATTGTTCGAGCTCATTGAAACCTAGATTCCTCGATATTTCACCAACATAAGCAGAAGCCACCGAGGCATAGGACGGATCGGTAGGTATTGTCAGTCTGGAATATTCACACCCGGGTTCCATACGCCGCTCCATTGGCGAATTATAGATGTCCATTCTCGGATTACGAGGCACCATACCGGAAGGTGCTCCAATCTTACAATAAAGTTGTCCACGAAGGTCTCTCCTCACAACACTTGAAACGCGATGGAAGTCTGTCTTGACAGTAGCGTGAGAGTGTAGACATATTACGTAAAAGCGTTATTGGGGACTACACAAATGTCTGAGCTTTCCATCGTGGTCGTACCGCACACTGCGTTGGGCCACACAGCGAAAAAAATCACTGAGATTGACGAACGGATTCGCAGTCTAGGACACCACATGGCCGAGACTATGTACAAGGCGCCCGGTTTAGGATTGGCAGCCAATCAAGTGGGCGAGTTGATAAGGCTGATTGTGCTGGACTTGGACTACGCCTACGCGGATCCCAAAAAAAAGAAGAAGAATCCTATCTTCATAATTAATCCCAAAATTTCCAGGAGTGAAGGCGAGACTGTCAAAGAAGAGGGCTGCTTAAGCGTGCCGGAATTCGGTCTCGAGATTGAGCGGGCCGCGATGGTGGAAGTGCAAGGGCTCGACTTGAATGGCAAGCCGCTCAAAATAGAAGCGGATGGAATGTTGGCTCGCGTGCTGCAGCATGAGATAGATCATCTTAACGGAACTACAATTCTGGACCATGCATCTTCTCTCAAAAAGACTCTCTACCATAGGCGACTCATGAAGCGAAATAGGAGCAATCGGTGAATCTCAGAGTGGTGTTTATGGGCACTCCTGAGTTCTCTGTTCCCACGTTGACGGCGCTTCACGCGAACTTTCGGGTCATCGGAGTGGTTACTCAGCCGGACAAACCGCGGGGCCGAGGGCTGAAGACACTCCCCTCTGCCGTAAAGAAAGCGGCGCTTGCGTTGCAGCTGCCACTTGTGCAGCCGGATCAAATTTCTGCTCCGGAAACCATGGAAATTCTTCGTGCATGGAGTCCGGACGTGATCGTGGTTGCGGCGTATGGAAAGATTCTTCCGGAGTCCATATTGAGACTTCCTCCGCGAGGGTGCATAAATCTGCACGCATCTTTGCTTCCTCGTCATCGGGGAGCTGCTCCCATAAGCGCGGCTATACTGGCCGGAGACAGAATGACAGGGGTTTGCACCATTCTTATGGACCGCGGTATGGATACCGGAGACATTCTCTTGAGAGAAGAAATTCCTATTGACGATGAAGATACTTCCGGGACACTTCATGACAAGCTCATGGAACGTGGGGCCGGTTTAGTAGTCAACACCCTTAAGGCGATGATGGAGGGTACAATACGGCCTATGCCCCAGGACCATTCACGGGCCACCTACACCAAACCGACATCAAAAGCTGAGGGGAGGATAGACTGGCACGACGACGCGCAGTACATCGCTAAACTGGTGCGAGCCATGAATCCCTGGCCGGGGGCGTTTTTTTCTTTATCCGATGAGAAGATACGGGTATGGAAGGCCCGTGCGGAACCGGGACGCGCGGTTCCGGGTCGCATCGAGTCGTTGAGGAGCGACGGGATTTGTGTGGGTACCGGCAACGGGATACTACTCTTGCAAGAAATTCAAGCTCCATCGCGGAATCCGGTGGCGGCCATAGAATTTGCTCGCGCGCGCGGGTTGTCGGTGGGCGACGACTTGGGTTAGGATTTTGCGAGCAACAACGGGCTGGCTTAGCCAAGTTCGTTGAACGCACAGGACAACGACAGTTCAGATTATGGAACGGGAAATACCCAGAGACGGGCTTCAGGTCTGCCCCTGGAAAGATAGACTCAAAGGAGATAGACGATGAACCAACTTAAGACGGTGATCCTTATGGCGGCTTTGGGCGCTCTACTGATCGCCATCGGAGGATACATGGGGGGCAAGAACGGCGCTACCATAGCTTTAGTCATCGCAATAGTGATGAACTTCGGAAGCTACTGGTATAGCGATAAAATTGTCCTGAGCATGTATAACGCCCAGGAAGTTACTGAGTCGGAGGCTCCGGACCTTTACAATGTTGTGCGCCAATTGGTAACAAACGCTGGCCTGCCTATGCCAAAAGTCTATATCATACCCGATCCTTCTCCCAACGCATTTGCTACCGGGCGCAATCCGGACCACGCGGCAGTGGCCGTGACAGAGGGAATTTTGAGGCTTCTCAGTTGGGAAGAGCTAGCCGGGGTTATCGGCCATGAACTCGGGCATGTAAAAAACAGAGACATCCTCACCCAGACAATCGCATCAACCTTTGGAGCGGCAATCACTTATCTCGCTCAGTTCGGTTTCTTCTTTGGCGGTGGCCGAGACGAGGAAGGTAGAGGGTCTTTTATCGGAATGCTGCTTATAATGATTCTCGGGCCCATAGCGGCAACAATCATCCAGATGGCTATCTCTCGCTCTCGGGAATACGTTGCGGACGCGACCGGCGCGCAAATTTGCGGGCATCCTTTGTGGCTCGCCGGCGCGCTCGACAAATTGAGGCGCGGGGTCGAAGCGGTCCCCATGGATCCTGCTCCCACTACGCAGGCAACGGAAAGTATGTTCATCGTGAGCCCCTTTCTCGGTGGGGGCATGGCAAGACTTTTCTCCACGCATCCTCCTATTGAGGAAAGGATAGCGAGGCTTCAGCAGATGGCGGGCTACTAGATCTAACGCCGCTGAATCAAGAAGTTACCTGGAATTATTTTTGTGGAGCAGGTTTTCTAGTTCGGTGTTTGCTACGAAGCATGTCGGAAATAGAGTGATTCTCGAAAGCAATCACGGATAGCAAAGAGCGATCCCCGGAAATTAGTAGGTGCCGGCCTCCGTGTCGGCACATTTTGTGTATATAAATCAACCAGTTCGGGCCGACAGGGCCGCCGGCGCCTACCAAGTTCTTCGCTGCATAGATATCGGATTACTTCGAGACTTTCGAGAAGCCGCTCTTGTGTGCCAGCTTGAGTATGCCACGTGCGAAAAAAGTTCTCGCGGTCTCAATAAAGATGAAAAAAATCTGCGAAAAAACTTAGCATCCGAGGCTGTTATAATGCGGCCCTGTTTTGGAATAATACCCTGATTACAGGCAGATAAAAGTGTGGCACACTTGTTGCTCCACTATTAGTCGAACAACGACTCCTAACCATACCCTCTTAGCAATCCTCCTCCTATAGGATTGCTTTTTTTTTGCCTTCTTTCCCTGCAACAACGGTAATCACCCCGTAGTTCTTGATTAGTTTAGAGAATTTCGCCAGAGCAACTCCCAGTGCGAGGTCCACAGCATCCAGTGCCAAATCCAGTGGCCCAACGGACCGTAAGATCTCACTGAGCCATTCTCGAAGATTCCCTTTGATCTGCCGGTTTCGCAAGAGCGCCACAGATTTGTTCTCGTATCGACTGCAGTGCGTGTCGCCTTTCCAGAGCCCGAATAGAGCTAATCTCAACAAACCGAAAGGATATGCAGTGTAAATAGCATCGTCATGCCGGATAGAGTGAATCTGCAGGCCGAATTTCTGCAAATAATTCGAGACCGCCCGTGGAGTGAAGAGCCAGAGATGCCTGGGAATATCTTCGGTGCAAGTGTGGCTCATGCCCGGGGCCTTGAAATTTGGGACCGCGAAAATAAAGTCGCCGTCTCTGGCGAGAAGTTTAGACACTTTTTCGAAAAATGCTGACGGACTCCTCACGTGTTCTAATACAGCCCAAGCGGTTATCGCGTCGTAGTTTTCTACGGGCAGGTCCATTTGCAGGAAGTCACCGATTTTTATGGGCAAATTAAGTGGATTGTCCCAGGCCATGAGGTCCACTCCCTGGACAGTCCATCCGGTTTTTGACGCGAAGCTTATGAAATCGCCTTGACCGCACCCTAAATCCAGAAGTCTTCCACCCGAAATTTTCGGCAACAGCCTCACCATGCGGCTGTACATTGAAGTGAGATCTCTCTTGTCCTTTAAGTAATCGAGAGGATAAAGTAAAGGTATGCTCTCGATGCTCGGCATAGGGTTCACAAAGGCCATTCCACAATGGCACTCAACTACGTTGTACTGTCTGAGCGTCACGGGGTCCCACTTGGAGTAGAGAGGCGTTTGCTGATCCGAGCCGCAGAGATCACAGTTCACGTATTCCGTAGTGATTGAATCGTGATCAGGTTTCAATATCCCTCTCCTCGCGAACGCGATTACGGCGAAATCTGACTCAGGTGATCAAAATGTTCACACTTCTTTGTGGAAATTTGAACCCGCATGTTGGGTCTCACCAGATCGCGGCGCGCAGCGAATTTCATCGCCGGAAAGTGCTACGCGGATAGTTCGATTCGAACTATTATACTTTGTTAAGAGAGACAGACGAGGCATTTTAGATGATGCGGCAAAGAAAAGCGTTCATAAGATTTGTTGCGTTTTCGGAATCGTGTTAATAGGATTTCCCAGGGGGATCGTTGAACACTAAGTCGATCACGCGTTTACGACTACTGTAGCTGACTCTTCGTTCGTAACCTCAAGAATTACCGGGGCGGCCACAAAGGCGGGCGCGAGGGTTGCTACATGGTGGGAAACTCCCCAAAGTCGAAAGCGCGCTGAAACGGAAAGACTGAGAGAGGGTTTGCGATAATTCCCTATTGTGTGGTAGAAGTCGGCCGAAGGAGATTAAGGATGGAACTCACCGAAGCTCTAATAAACGACGCCAACGAGGATATAATCGAGATCACCTTTTCCGCAGACGAAGATGAATGGCGTGAAATAGCGGCGGCTCTGAAAGAGTCGGATTCGGATCTGGCAACCGAAATCGGGCTCAGAATTCTGGAGGCAGTTCGGACCGCGGGTGGATGAGCTTCGTCGCCAAGAGTCGGTGAAATATCGATCTCACGGAAAAGGTGTGGGACTGCAATTAAACCGCCCGATTAGCCTGTGAGGACATTAGCCGGCCTCATATATCGCGACAATCTCTGTCATCAATTATGAAATCGTTTCAGTTTCCGTGCGAAAACCGCGGTCACCCCGGATGAGGTGAGCCTCAAGACCGAATCTTCTCACGCGGGAAATGGGCCTAGATTTCTTCGCGTTCATTCCGTAAGCCTTCTGCAAAACAGGGGGGATGGATGTGACTCTGAACAAATGCGAGTTTTCCAGCCTTGCGGTCCCTAATAACAGAGCTTACATCGGTGTGGCTCGTGAATATGTGGGAGAAGTCGCGAAAAAGCTGGGATTTGAAGAAAAAGACCGCTTGATGATAGAGAACGTTGTTGCAGAAATAGTTTCCAACGTCATTGAAGACGCGTTCGAACCTGATGAACGCGCCGCGGTCGAGATATCCTGCGAACGCGTGCCACTCGGAATGAAGGTACTGATAGCGGATCAGGGATCTCCCTTTGATCCGAGCAGAATCTCTACGGCCGACACGCGGGAGGAACCGGAACAAGGGTCGGAAAAGGGATTGCGGATTTCTTCGATCAAAGAATCCGTGGATGAATTAGAGTTCCATAATCTCGGCCCTCGAGGCAAAGAAACAGTCCTAATCAAGTATCTGAAGAACCGCAGCGTCGCGGACTATTTTGACGCATGCGAACTTGATCCATACCTTCAACCGTCTCTGGATCGAACTCAAGTCTCGAAGCCGGTGGAGGTGACCATCCGCCCAATGGAACCCTCGGAGGCCCTGGAAGTCTCCAAGTGCGTGTACAAGGCTTATGGGAACACTTACGCGTTTGAACATATGTACTATCCCGATCGCCTTCTCGAGCTTAACCTGAGCGGGCAAGTGTTCTCGGTGGTGGCCGTCACCTCTCAGAATGAAATTGTCGGACATCTGGCTTTGACAAAGCATAGTGAGGATGCTCGAATAGCTGAGATTGGGCGGGCCGTTGTGAAACCGGAGTTTAGGTCGGGGGGTATTTTTACCCGGCTGACGCGATTCGTTTTAGAGAATGCCCGGTCTGAAGGCCTGATCGGCATATTTGGCCAGGCAGTCACTAATCACACATATTCTCAACAGGTGGGCCTGGGCGTGGGGTTGAGAGACTGCGCCCTTTTCGTGGGCTATTTGCCGCAAACCGAGTCATTCAGAAAAATCACAGAAAAGCTTCAGCAGCGTGAAAGTGTTTTGGTGCACTTCATGTACCTTCATAAACCTCCGCTGCAGACCATATATCCACCGCCAAATCATCGGAAGATGATTGAGTCTCTGTACCTCGGCTTGGGTGCTTCGCCACAGTCCAGGGAGCCTGAGGAACCCCACGAATCAGCGATGCACGAGAAATCTGCGGTCAGGATCAGTGCATCGGGTCCCAGCGGAACAGCTCGAATACTTGTCGAGCGCCTCGGCGCCGACGTGTTCGAGGAAGTCAAATTGCGGTGGAAGGAATTGTGCCTCAAACGTGTTGAGATAATCCACTTGTACCTGGACCTCTCCAATCGGCAAATAGCGTATTTTGTCCCACATTTCGAGAAGTTGGGGTTCTTTTTTGCAGGCATCTTACCTGGAACAGAGGCCGGAGACGCGTTGATATTGCAGTATCTTAACAATGTCCCCATAGATTATGAGAAAATCCACGCAAAATCGGAAAAAGCCCACGAATTACTCGACTATGTCAGACGCCTGGATCCTAATCAGCTATAGTCTTTTCCTCTACGGAACAGTCTTTATTCCATCAGCACGATTTGACAACAAGAATGCTGAATGTTATTATTTGACAAAACGTGCCATGCTGCGCACACATTTCATAGTATTTTGGCACCAGTAGCTGCATGCACGCGGTGCCCGTAGGTGGAGGCGGGCATTCTTTTTACCGACCTCGGTGCCTCCCTAGAATTACCGAACCGCGCTGCACAAGAAAATCGGCTACTGTTGGCACGACAAGGAGAAGACAGTGCGGTCAGGGCCGAACAATTCCGGTCACGGGACCATTTTCTGGTTAGTCGCCGCCGTCTTGGTACTTATCCTGAAGGGTTTTCCCGTCTGGGCTCATAGCGTAAACGTCTTCGCTTATGTCGACGGTCAAAAGATCGTTGTGGAAGGCTATTTTAGTGGGAAGGCCAAAGCTGTAGACAGTGTTGTTCAGGTGTTCGACGCGGACGGAACAAAAATTCACGAGGGCAAAACAGACAGTAATGGAGTTTACTCGTTCAACAGACGCGAGCTTGGTCCTATTAAGAGCGATTTGAGAATCGTTCTGCAAGCGGGCATGGGACATCAAGCCGAATACAGTTTGTCTGCTTCAGAATTGCCGGCTTCCTGGAAGCAAGAATCGATACGGAATGAGATCAAGAAAATTCCTCCATCCCGGCAAGTAAGCTCCGGAGCGGCCCGGGACGACGTACTAATTTTGGATCGAGAACTTCTTAAAGGTTTCTTGGAGGAGGTTGTGGACGCCAGGATTCAGCCGGTAGCTACTATGCTCAGTCAACAGCAGAAGTTACTCATGGAATATACGAATAAAGGCCCGACCATGTCGGAGGTGCTCGGTGGAATCGGTTGGATCATCGGAATTGCCGGTGTGGCGGCATATCTGATGAGTCGCAAGCCGAAAGGAAAATAATGGTTCTGTCAAGGATGCTTGGCACATGCATATAGAAGAGTTCGCTCTGGGCAATTCATCGATTCACAATCTGGATCCCAGAGTCAAGATTGTGGCGGCGCTGACTTTTTCCCTGATAGTGGCATTGAATGGTTCTATGACTACATGCGCCGTAGCGTTTTGTTTTCCTCTTGCCTTGATTCTGGCAGCACGTATCAGTGTCAAAAAGGTGCTGGCGAGACTTCTGGCGGTCAATGTGTTCATAGCCATGCTATGGCTTTGCCTCCCGTTCACGGTCCCCGGAGAGGTAATTTACTCTCTCGGGCCTCTTTCCATTTCCAAAGAGGGCATTATTGCAGCCTTTTCTTTAACCCTGAAATCCAATGTGATTGTCTTGGCTGTTATCGTGCTTCTCGGCACGTCTCGCGTCTTCACTCTGATTCACGCGATGAGTCACCTCGGGGTCCCGGATAAATTGGTTCACCTATTTTTCTTCTGCTTCAGGTATGCACAAGTGATCCACGAAGAATATCATCGTGTGATAAATGCCGCCAAAGTGCGAGGCTTCAGACCCTACACCAACATTCGCACTTACAGAACTTATGCTTATTTGTTGGGTGCGCTTCTGGTGAAGAGTTTCGACAGGTCGCACAGAATTATGGCTGCCATGAAATGTCGCGGCTTCAAGGGGAAGTTTTACATACTCGATGATTATCAAATGAAAAGCTTTGACTATCTCCTGGCCGGTTCGAGTCTGGCATTTGTACTGGCGCTATTGGTAGTGAGATGATTCGACTCAGAAATTTGCGCTTTAAATATAATTCTCACCCTATTCTCGATGGAGTGGATTTCGCGGTTGATCCGGGAGATCGAATCGGACTCGTGGGCCCTAATGGGTCCGGTAAGACGACGTTGTGCCGGATAATAATGGGACTCCTGAAGCCGGAAGCCGGTGAAGTGGAGATCTTTGGCAAGAAAAGAACAGAGGAGGCGGACTTCGCTGAGATCCGCGGGCGGATCGGTTATCTGTTTCAGGACTCTGACGATCAACTCTTTTGCCCCACGGTACTCGAAGATGTTGCCTTTGGTCCGCTGAACCTCGGCAAGTCTACTGAACAGGCCCGTCGCATTGTTTCGGAAACACTGGATTTACTTGAACTCAGAGGTTACGAACAGAGAATAACCTATCAACTTTCCGGCGGAGAGAAACGTTTGGTCTCATTGGCCTCGGTTTTGGCCATGGAGCCGGAAGTGCTCATTCTGGACGAACCCACCAGCGGCCTAGATGAAGAAACTTCTGAAAGAATAGCTAATCTGCTCACTGCCTCACGCTTCACGTACATTTTGATCGCACACGACATGGAACTCCTTACCAAAACCACGAATAAAACCTTCAAGCTCAAGAGAGGCGCCCTCTCACAGATTGTCTGATCCTGTGTCACTAAGCGGGTCTCCGGAACCAGATTGTCCGAATCAGAAGGCGTGTCCAACCGCGAAGTCGTGTTCCGACGCTGTTGCCGTTCAGGGCGCGGCCTCGTTGCGCTACCCTCTGCTCCAACCTCTTCCTCCTCGTTTCCAAGCTCCAGCCCGCAAACGAGGAAAACAGGAGAAATAATGTTGGAACGACGGGATAGAGCATTGGACATCGACGCTCTTATTGACGTGATAGTGGATCAGAGTTACGCTTAGTCCGTTGCCGCGATACTCACGGTCTCTACGAATCGAAGGTCGTTTCATCATGTGGAAAAGATTGAGCTTGCGTACGCGCATTCTTCTGATGCTTTGCGCATTAGTCTGCATAACGGTTGGGGGCGGCCTGGTCTCCATTTGGCACACTTACATGATGGAAAGGCTCCTGGGCGCTGTCGTCGACGTGGACGTGCCGGCCCTGCAGGCGGCCCAGGAATTGCAAAACGCTCTGGTGATGCAGAAAGGATATGTCACCTATTATTTCCAGGATCGCGACCCGCAATGGCTCGAGCAACTGGACAATCAGCGACGTGCATTCGAGGGTTGGCTGGCCAAAGCACGACAAATGGCTGAAACGGATGAGGAGAGAAAAACACTTAACGAGATTGAATCACGATATATTCGCTACGGCCATTCCCGCGACGAGGTCACGCGACTGTATAGTGCTGGTAAAATGGAAGAAGGTTTCCGTTTCCAAAAGAGTGTGCGAACACAATTTGACAAAATAATCGACTTGTGCCGGCAATTCAAAAGCTCTCTGGCGGAACGCATATCTCGGGCCCATCAGAAAACTCGTGAACAAGCCAGAATGATCAATGTGCTGGCACTGGTGGCCCTCTTCGGTGTGGTCTTCATTGGGGGGGTCTTGGCCTATGTCCTGATCAAGGACGTCTTGGAACCGATACGACGGTTGGCGGTAGGGCCGGACTCGGCCCCGACTTACACGGAGGCGAACGAGGTAAAAGCGCTGAGCTTACGTTTTCAAACGTTGATGACGGACGTGGATCAGACTAAAAGTAAACTTGAATGGAGTCGAGAGCACCTCGAGCAAGCCGAGAAATGGGCACTTATGGGAAAGCTGGCCGCTGGTGTGGCCCATAGTGTGCGAAACCCTCTGACCTCTGTAAAAATGCGGCTTTTTTCAATGGAACGAACCCTGGCTCTTACTTCGAGTCAGAAAGAAGATTTTGAAGTTATCTCCGAGGAGATAAGACACATTGATACCATCGTGAACAATTTTCTTGAGTTTTCACGGCCTCCTAAGCTGAAAATGCAAAAGGTGAGCCCTTCGGACTCAGTAGACATGGCTGTTCAATTACTTCGTCACAGGTTGGAATCTTATGACATCGATGTAAAAGTCAAGCGTGAGAAACGATTACCCAGCATCTCGGCCGATCCGGACCAATTGAAGGAGGTGCTCGTTAACCTGATGGTCAACGCCTGCGAATCGATGGTTCAAGGGGGCTCTATTCGAATTGAGGAAGAGAATAGCTTTTCGGAAGAAATGGGACCTGTGGTGATCCTGAAAGTCATTGATAACGGGCCAGGAATCCCGGAATCCATCCAGGACAGACTTTTTCAACCTTTTTTCAGTACAAAGGAAGAAGGGACAGGCCTCGGTCTTAGTATTGCCACACGGATCGTGGAGGAACATGGCGGTCGGCTTGGCGTAAACTCTAAGGAGAGCGAAGGCTCTACATTCATCATCACTCTCCCATCCACGGAGGATCAGAAGTGGCGACAATCCTGATTGTCGATGATGACGCGCAGTTGCGAATCAGCTTTGAGAAGCTGCTGACAGCGGAGGGGCATTCCGTGCGGACGGCCCCTACGGGCGAGAGTGGCCTGGAATTGGTTAAGGCCAGCGTTCCGGACCTGGTAATCATTGATGTTCGATTGCCAGGAATGGACGGCTTGACGGCCTTTCAGGCCATTCACGAAATCGAGCCCAAGCTGCCGGTCATAGTGATGACTGCCTACGGAACTACCGACACCGCCATTGAAGCAACCAAGTTGGGCGCTTTCGATTACGTGCTCAAGCCCTTTGACATTCCCGAGATGTTGTCGCTGATTGGGAAGGCGCTTGAAGCGGGACGTTTCATGCGTTCTCATGTAGAGGTCGATGCCTTCGGCGATGAGCGGTCTCCGGACGTGATATTCGGCCGGAGTAGAGCCATGCAGGAAGTCTACAAAGCTATCGGCCGAGTCGCGCCTACTGACGCCACAGTGTTGATTCGTGGAGAGTCGGGCACCGGAAAGGAACTCGTCGCCAGAGCCATCTATCAGCATAGCCTCAGAGCCGATAAGGCCTTTCTCATTATTAATTGTGTAGCTATCCCCGAGACACTGCTGGAAAGCGAGCTGTTCGGTTATGAAAAGGGTGCCTTCACTGGAGCAGTCTCACGGAAGATGGGAAAGATCGAACAGGCGAACGGCGGGACCGTCTTCTTGGACGAAATTGGTGACATGCCGTTCAGCATACAGGCCAAGATCCTACGACTCTTGCAGGAAAAAAGTATCGAACGACTCGGCGGCCGTTCTCCGATACCTGTTGACGTCCGTGTGATTGCCGCCACCAACCGGGACCTGGAAGTGGCCCTCGCTGAAGGTCGCTTTCGGGAAGACCTCTATTATAGATTGAAGGTGGTGACGTTGCGGCTCCCGCCTCTTAGAGACAGATTGGGTGACATCCCCGTGCTGACTGATTTCTTCGGTTTGAGATTCTCCAAAGAAATGAAAGTTGATTCCCCCGGATTTACCGAAGAGGCAAAAGCGATTATGAATAACTACGCTTGGCCCGGAAATGTGCGGGAACTGGCCAACACTGTTCAGAAGGCCCTTATTTTCAACAGAGGCACGCCTATAACCGGGGAAGAAATATCACAGGCTATACGAGGAGAGACTGCACGAAGGGATGTTAGTAAAAGAGACGACGACAATGCAGTCAGGCAGTGGGCCCACCAAGCTCTGTCTTCCGGACGAAGTAACAAGGTGTTCGCTAATCTTATGGACCAGTTTGCGGGACTTATTGTCACGGAAGCGCTGAATCTGACGGGAGGGAACCGCTCCCAGGCAGCCAAGCTCTTGGGGTTATCAAGACCGACTCTCCTCGCGAAAATAGAAAAATTCGGTATAAAGATAGAGACAGCCGCCAGGAGTGAGTGATATCAATGTGGCTCCGTAAAGTAAATTTGAGATGTCGGATCTCGCGTTAATCGCGCAAGCCCTTTTGCGATCTACTTCGAGGTAAACCCAAGGCAAAAAGATTGAAGTTCAACCTATTCCACAAGATTTTTTCAGCCTTCATGATTACCATTCTAGCATCGATAGTCGTTCTGGCTTTGACAATGTATTTTTCCGCAAACTGGCGTTTCTCTGAGTATGTGGTCAAAGTGGAAATGGGAACACTGGACGACCTGGTGGCTGCCCTTGGCACTCTACACCAGGAGAAGCAGTCCTGGGAGCAGTTCCGAGAAAATCCGCGTGTCTGGCACCGATTTATTTCGGTCTATTTACCTGAAATTCCGGGTTACCCTCCTGCGAATCCTCCACCCGATTTCCTACCGGGCGGGGGCCGTCGGGAGAGAGACTTTGCGCCTGGAGATCCACCAGCGCGACCACGAGAGAATCCAGACAGCGGCTACCCTCGCGAATTCGCTGGGAGAAGCGGATCGTGGTCAGGCCCGCCTGGCCCGCCTCCGCCAAGGAGAGAATCAATTGGACCACGTCTCGCTCTCTTCGACGAGAACAAACAACTCATTGTCGGACCTCCCGAGTTTCCTGTTGGAGGTTACGTGTTGCGCCCAATCAATGTCAGTGGAGACACTACAGGCTGGCTCGGGCTAATGCCGTTGAAACACGGGTCACATCCACTGGAGCTAGCCTTTATCCAGGAACAGACTAAGGCTATCTGTTTGGCCGGACTTTGTGTCTTTGCCCTGGCTGGCTTCATCTCATTTTCCCTCTCAAAGCATTTCCTTTCTCCGATCAAGAAATTGACAGAAGCGGCAAAAGAACTTAGCTCTCTCCATTTTGGCACTCAAATTGACGTGCGAATCAACGATGAGCTGGGCCAATTGGCAAACGCTTTCAATTCTATGGCGAAAGCTCTGGAAAAGAATGAAACGCTTCGGAAGCAATGGACCTCTGATGTGGCTCATGAACTGAGAACTCCGCTGGCCATTCTTCACGGAGAGATCGAGGCAATGCAGGATGGCGTGCGAGAAATCAACGATGAGAGGCTCAGCTCACTCCACGACGAGACAAACCGAATCGGCAGACTCGTGGACGACCTCCATCTCCTTTTTGTAGCGGATTCCGAGAATCTTGTGCAGCAAAAGCATCCGGTGAATCCGTTGGACATTCTTCAAGAGGTCCTCGGTACGTTTGAGACGCGGCTCACGCAGGCGGGCATTCGACTTGAGGCCAATTCAATTGAGGACCAAAGCGCTGTGATTATGGGGGACGAAGATCGCTTGCGACAGCTATTCGCAAATCTGATCGAGAATACTATTCGATACACCAATTCTCCTGGGGTCTTGCGCATCAATCATTATTGTTCGCTCCAGAGCGTCACCCTGGTTTTTGAAGATTCCCCACCGGGAGTTCCTTCTGAGGCTCTCGACCGCGTCTTTGATAGACTTTATCGCGTGGACAAATCGAGAAGTCGGGCTTTAGGGGGCAGCGGTCTCGGCCTCTCAATATGCAAGGAAATCGTGATCGGACATGGTGGCGCAATTCGTGCCTCGCATTCGTCTTTGGGAGGACTGCTGATTTCGATTGAGTTTCAGCTTGTGAAGACATGAATCGATAGCCGAGGTACGCTATGGCCGAGGAAAATGTGCTGATTGTAGAAGACGAATTCAAAATTGCCGAGTTGCTGCGTGACTATCTCGTCGCAGCCGGTTTCCCTGTCACAATTGTTGAGCGCGGAGATTTGGTCGTAGCGGAAGTGCGGAAGAACATGCCCGCACTGGTGCTTCTTGATATCATGCTGCCGGGTATGGACGGAATGGACGTATGTCGAGAAATCAGAAAATTCTCTACCGTTCCTATTATCATGCTTACTGCGCGTGTCGAAGAAATTGACCGGATTGTCGGCCTTGAATTAGGCGCAGATGACTATGTGTGTAAACCGTTCAGCCCCCGGGAAATAGTTGCACGCGTAAAAGCCGTGCTCAGGCGCATCCAACCTGAACCAATAGAACTACGGCTTAAGGTAGGACCAATCTCGATGGACTGCGCCTCACGTGAAGTCATTGTCAAAGGAAAGCCTGTGAGCCTGACCCCTAACGAGTTCGAGTTGCTCAAGGCGCTGATGGCACGTCCAAATCGCGTATTCACTCGGGGCGAACTTCTGAATCTTGTTCAAGGGTATAGCTCCGACGGATATGAACGGACCATCGATTCGCACATCAAGAATTTGCGCAAGAAGATGGCGGAAAATTTCGCAGAACAAGAGATCATAAGCACAGTACACGGAGTTGGTTACAAACTCGGCGTGGCTGCCCGCTCTTCTCAGGAAGATAGCTGATGAGGGTTTCGGCCCTGCACGCTGCCTCCCGATGACTATTTTATTCTTTCCACAATCTTAACACATCTCCTCCACATTTTTTCCACATTTCCAGTGTACACTTGCTTCAGATAAGCAACTTCCAACGCCATTGGAGGTTGCTATCGATCCAAATTGACCACCATGACAGAAGGAGAACTCAATGAACAAGACTGCCCTCGTGTTGGTTCTCGGCGCATTAGTGATCGTATCAGCGACCTGCTTTCATGCTCTTGCTGAGCCTCCGGGACCCCCACCAGTACCGCCTGCGCATGGACCCGGATTCTTTGGCGGACCTCCGGGACCGCCTCCCTTTGGTCTGTTAGCTGGTCCACCCGATCTGGTTGAAAAACTCAAGTTAACAGATGACCAGAAGAAAGAGATGCGGCTCGCGTATGTTGGCTTTCAGGATAAGACCAGAAAAGCCCGAACCGCCTTAATGGCGCTGCGCGATGAGAAAGAAGCGATGCTGGTTTCCGGCAGAATAGATGAGGCCAAACTCGCTAAATTGGATGAAGGTCTTGTGAAGCTCGCTTCGGAAGTCATGGGTGAGCACCTCAAAATGGAGAGAGAGCACCTCTTAGATCTCACCCCGGATCAGCTGAATCTCTTGGCGGATTTCATAGCCAAAAAGGAACTTGCCCACGGACCAAAGATAATGGGGAAGTAATCGTTTCTTGTACTGCAGGGGAGCGCCCTGTGAGCAGCAGTTGCAAGGCTTCCCTGGCGCTCCACCATGTCGACAAAGAAGTTCCTGTGTCCGAAAATACTTCATCCCAGCGGGCGTTGGAGCAACATGCTGGAACAGTAGCCGTAGCCTGCTGTCAGGTAATGATCTTTTTGGGAGACAATCTGTGGAAATTTCCGACCAGAAAAGAAAGCAAATACTAAGACTGATCACGGAAGGCGAGAACCTCAATCTTCAACGTTTGGGAGCTTTTTACCGATGGGTAAATGATTCATATGAGGCACTGGAATTCGATCCCTTTCAGCAACAACGCTTTGATGAATATTGTCGTTCGTCCTGTGAGTCCCATTTTATAAGGGTCTACATCGGATTATGGATACTTAAGTTGACTCTGGGCACGAAGCGGGAGACACACCAAAGCCGCAGGGAGGAGCCGGTCTCGATCCAGTGATAGAGAGTGAGTCCGTATTTCTTCTGCCGCGGCACCGGGATTTTATCAGCCGGCCGTGCTTAACCATTAGGAATTCCCGCGATATTTTCGGCTCAGCCGAGAGGCGATTACCCCAGGGACCTCACGAACGCGATGCATAGAAACACATTATGCCAAGAATACAACATGTCGGAATGCTCGTGTTGATTGCCATAGGTATCGTAGGTGGTGGGACTTGCTGGCTCAATGGGAGGGTCTCGGGCAAGCCACGACAAGAATACGAGGCGGTAACTGCTTTGAAACGTGATGTCAGCCCGGTAGTTCAGGCAACCGGCATCGTGAAGGCCATGGTTGGGGCTGAGGTGAAAGTTGGGGCCAGGATGCCGGGTAAAGTTGTGGAGTTGCCCATTAACGTCGGGGACCAGGTCAACAAAGGGCAAGTCATCGCCAGGCTTGAACAGGAAGACTTAATAGCCAAGGTAAAGCTTCAAAAAGCTGTTCTTGCCGAGGCCAGGGCCGAGGAAATTCGTCTGGCCAAGGACTTTGAACGCGACAAACAACTTCATGCCTCAAACTCGGTTTCCCCACAGAAGTTGGACCAGAGTGAAGCACAGTACGAAATGGCCAAAGCAAGGACTCTCAAATATGAGGCTGAACTCGACTATTGGGAATCGCAGCTTTCTTACGCCACGATTGTCGCTCCGATCAAAGGCACCGTCGCCTCGGTTAACACGATGCAGGGGGAGACGGTGGTGACAGGACTCAACGCACCTACCTTCATCAAAATCATCGACCTTGATCATCTGGAAGTGCTGGCCTATGTTGATGAAAACGACATTGGCAAGGTGCAGATCGATCAAGAAGCAGTCTTCACCGTCGCAGCCCATCAGGCCACCGAGTTCCAGGGCAAAGTAACGTCTATCTATCCTTCAGGCACCACTCAGGACAACGTTGTCTACTACCTCACTTCAATAAGTGTGGACAACCGAGAAGGCAAGTTGAGGCCGGATATGACGGCAAACGTGTTGATCTTCGTCGACCGGCGGAGCGGGGTTGTCACGGTACCAAACAGGGCCGTCAAACGCGAAGGAACACGCAAATTCGTTTACGTTCCCAATAAAGGGCAGCTGGAGAAGCGATTCGTGGAGGTGGGAATAAGAGACCAGTCCTACCTCGAAATAGTGGAAGGCCTGAAAGAGGGAGAGCTCGTCGTTATCGGCGAGCCGCACCGCAAGTGAACAATGCGAGGGCCTTCAATGATACAGGTGGAAAACCTGTTTAAAACCTTTCAAAAAGGGAGCTTGGAATCGACAATCTTGCATGGAACCTCCGTCAGCATCCGCAAAGGGGAGTTTGTCTCCATAATGGCTCTGTAGGGAATTGGGGAAGGCACGTCCAATATCTCATCCAAAAGGCGTTCGAGATGGACTACCTTGGAATAGGTGATGAAATGTTGGTAAGTCTTGCTCTGGTGTGGCTTCTGTGGGGCATCATCAACCAGTGTCTGGTTTACGTTTGGGCGCGCCGCTCCTTTGACATACGAAACTCTATTTGTCTCGTGGTGCTTGGACCAGTCTTCTTCGCAGTTATCGTTCTGCTAGCCATGATGGTTTTTCTAATATCCACTTGGGTCGACCAGAACCGCCTTCGGGAAGGGAGCCTTACAGAAACGACACGATCACGGGTCAGTTCCGCAACCAAGATAGAGGCCGCAGGACATGGCCCTCCGGCTTATGGGGCTTCGCCGGAATCAGACGGAGTTGGTCGAGAGCAGCACAATACGGACAATGTCCCTGACAAAAATGGTTGCTGAAGGCACCTCACGGGTCGTAGTCCAAGAAAGGGATAAAACAGTAGGGTGTTCCAGGCACAAATCGCCAATCATCTTGCTTCAAACCAGCGAACGATGGGTATGTGGCTAGTAGAGGGCTTCTGGAGAAGCAATTCGTGGAGGTCGGACTAAGAGAGCAGTCCTACCAGGAGATACTGGCTGGTCTGAAAGAGAGAGCTTGTCGTTGTCGGCGAGCCGCACCGCAAGTGAACAATGCGAGGGCCTTCAATGATACAGG
>DATJPW010000306.1:0-47933 GCA_035506215.1 Desulfomonilaceae bacterium | reverse complement strand
CGTCCGCGCACGAGGACGCAAATGAATTTGGACCCGATCCCTCACTCTCCCTAATTTCGACAAATCACGCGAATAGTTGACATCCTAGAATGGCTCGTCGCATACTGCCGGGTCAGTACAAACGCCAAGAAAACTGGAGGCAGGCCACGCCGTTCAGGCGATCCACGATTTGGTCATGAAACGGATCGCGATTCTTCGCCCACCTTCCTATTTACGGGTGTGATTATTTGCTACGCGAGCGGCCAAGCCCATAGTTTTTGGGGGAGGGAGGATATTTTACTGACAATTTACTGGCAGCACTTTTGCGTAGCCTTTGGGTATATGGTCTTAGTAATTCCGGTAGGTTAACTGGTGGCAGTGTAGGGACTTGGACCCTGTACCTCGCACGCGTCAGGCCCTGGGAAAACGCCAGGTTTCTTAATGTGGCCTAATCTCCGTAGGATTTATTTCACCACTTCATCCATAGCTTCGCGCACCTCATCTTCGACTTGTTCGATGCAGTTGATTGTCTCACACGCCTCAGGGGACAACAGCCCTCGAGCTTCAATGAAGCGCTCTAAGTGCTTCGGAACCAAACCCCTTAGGTGCAATCCTATCGAAAGGCCAATCCAGAATTCCATTAGACTTTCTCCAGGACAACATTTTGGTATACATCGCAGACGACTCAGGTGAAGGGTGGAATAAGAATTTACTGACGATTTACTGACGGATTTTTGGGGCGTCAGATTGAATGATTTCAGGTAGTTATTGGCTGGGGGACGAGGATTCGAACCTCGGTTAACGGGGCCAGAACCCGTCGTCCTGCCGCTAGACGATCCCCCAAACCGAAATGCAATCTTAACTTCTTGAAATGGGCGTGTCAACCGTTTATCGGCGCCCGTGCTGCTCCACGAACTCCATGAGAGCAGTTTCCGGTATAGCCCCTTGCCGCAGGATCCGAATTGTTCCGTCCAGAACTTCCACCACCGTGGAGGGCCTGCCTCCAGGCGTGGGTCCCAGATCCAGAACCAAATCAACGCCTTCACGTACGGCCGATGAAATCACGGAGACTTCTGCCGGGTCCGGATCTCCTGAAAGATTAGCGCTTGTAGCCGTCACCAGCCCGCTCACTCGAGCTGCGAGCATGCGAGCCGGGCACCACGGCGGCACCCTGACACCTATCTTGCCACCGGACCCCGTGAGAAGTTCCGAGAACGAGCGTGACGGTTCCATGACCATGGTAAGACTTCCCGGCCAGAATCGATCCATCATGCGGTGAGCGAGCCTTTGCTCCGGCTGTATTATGCCTTTCACAACCGCCACATCTACAGCTATCAATGGGAGCGGTTTATCTTTTTTACGAGATTTGATGCTGAATATCCTTCTGACAGCAGCTTCCTGAAAGGGATCAGCCACAATGGCATAGAATGTTTCAGTGGGGGCTATCACAATACCGCCCGTTCGAAGAATGCGTTCCGCCTTGTCGAAAATGTATTCCGTCGGATACATGGATTTTGCTCGGTCCCCGCTTATGAACTTATACTGCGGCCAAATCATCGGAGGTTTCTCACCGGGAGCTCTATTACAAACGCCGCTCCTCCGCCCGAATTGTCCTTTACACGAATGAAACCATTGTGATCCGCTATTATAGTGCTGACTATGGTCAACCCGAGCCCTGTCCCGCCTTGTTTAGTAGAGAAATACGGTTCGAAAAGTTTGGCTCGGTCCTGCGGCCTGATGCCGATTCCGGTGTCTGATATTTCAAAGGTCGCTATGGAGAGATCCGAATTATAAGAGGTTCGCGCACGGATTTCTCCGCTGCCGCGAATCGCGGCAACAGCGTTGTCCAGAAGGTTAACCATAACTCTTTTCATCTGTTCCCGGTCAAGGTCGAAGATGGGAAGCGAATCGTCCGGAGTAAAAGAAAATTTTATGCTGTCATTCCCCTGAGCGAACAGATCAAAGACTTCTCGTACAATCGCGTTCAGGTCGTTGGG
This sequence comes from Desulfomonilaceae bacterium, assembly GCA_035506215.1. GTDB lineage: Bacteria > Desulfobacterota > Desulfomonilia > Desulfomonilales > Desulfomonilaceae > DATJPW01. The sequence continues at coordinate 45,957 of DATJPW010000306.1, read as the reverse complement.
CACCGGGTTGGCCGATGGCATTCTGGCGAACAACGAGAATTCATTGACCATGTTCTTCAACTGTTCGACCTGGTCGATTATGCCGTGTGTACACTGATCCAGGACCTCTGTATCGTCTCCGAGGACTTCGTGGTATTTTCGCTGAATCCGTTGAGCATTGAGCTGGATGGGTGTCAAAGGGTTCTTGATCTCGTGGGCAATCCGTCTGGCCACTTCCCGCCAGGCCGCCATCTTCTGGGCTTTCACCAAGTGCGTCATGTCCTCGAAAACGAGAACTACGCCCAAGTCCCGGCCTTGTTCGTCCTTGAGACTATTGGCAAAACACAACAGAGATAAGGCCCTGTCCGGAAAAGAGAGCGTGAGCTGGTGTTCAATGGCTTCAGATCCGGATTCCATGAGTTCTTCCAGAATTTCACCCACGGCCTCTGCCGATACGGTTGGCAAAATCTCCTTAAGAGGCCGATCCAATGGTGCGGAGGCGGTAATCCCCAGGAGGCGTCCGGCGGACTCGTTTATTGTCGTGACGCGGCGCTCTGAATCAATGGCTAGGACACCCGCTGCAATGTTCTTAAGGACTGTCTCCATATACTTGCGCCTGCTTTCCAGGTCCAGATTGACCCTTACCAGTTCCTCCCGGCCTCTGCGCAAGTCTGCTGTCATCTTATTAAACGAACGTACGAGAACTCCCAATTCGTCGTCTGCCGTTGGCTCGATATATACGTCAAGGTCTCCGGCCGCTATTTTCTGTGTCCCGTCAGCCAGTCCGAGTATGGGATCCGTAATGTCTCTGGCCATGGTTACTCCAAACCAGAAGCCTATGAAAATTGCCAACAGAGCGACGACAAGCAGTATAAGAACATAGATCGCCTTCACAGGACCTTTCATTCTCTTTGCGTCTTGATATTCGCCAAAGGCACTCGATATGGAAAATAGCCGTCCTGCGAGAGAGGTCGGGATGTAATGATCAATCACCAGCGCAGCTTCGATTATATTGTTACCTTTGGTTTTTATAGGGACTATCGCTCGAATCAGGTCGCCTCCATCGTCCGTGGGTATGATTTCCGAGGTTCTTTCACCTCTGAGGCCGATTTTGAGGAAGCTGGGAAGGGGAAGGGGAAGGGCCACATCTTTTAGGGCCGGATCTTTACTCATTATAGGAGACGATCCATCATGTAAATAGATTCGGAGCGAGCTGACGCTGTCTTCAGCACGCCACGATTCTATCGAGGTTTTCAGCACGTCCCGACGAGTCGGGTCCAGGAGAGATTCGGCGCTGACCAATGAGGCAAGTCTGGAACCTATGTTGAGAAGGTTTTCAGAAGCGTTCTGATAATATGCCTGAGCCACCACAAGTGACGACTGGAGCGACTCCTCAACACGAGCGGTAAACCAACTCTCTATCGTCGTATGAAGTACTCCGGCGCTTGCAATGAAAAGGACAACTGTCGGGACCACCGTCAGCGCTACGAAAGCCAGAGTGAGCCGAGTTTTGAGGTGAGAGCCGAGAACTCGGCGGCGGCGCTCGAACACGAGTTTAAAGAGGTTACGTATCAAAAAGAAAATCACCAGTATAAGCAGTAAAGTGACGACTGTCAGCAGCCCGAACAGTAACAAATGTCCTGCAAAAGGGATGTCCTCGGTGGAGCGGGCGATGTGGGATTCCGCCAGGAAAATTGCCCCAATCAGCAAAGCGGCGCCGAGTGCCACCAAAAGCTCCCTGCGCCTTTTCTTTCGTTCTTGTTCCGGCGTTATCACTCGGACTGTCCTATCATTTTATCCAGTTGATCATCATCAAATCCGAAATGGTGTCCCACTTCGTGGATTATAACCTCTCGTATCAGTTGGACCACGTCGGTTCCGCGGCGAGCCGCGCGCAATATGGGACGCCGGTAAAGATAGATCCTTTCCGGCATGACATTTACGGAGAATACGCTTTGCTGGGTCAGCGGCACCCCAACATATAGCCCCAGCAAATCCCATTGAGAATCGAGGCCCAGTGAGTGGATTGTCTCCGGGTCCGGAAAGTCCTCCACCAGGACCTCTACATTTTCCATTTTTTCTCGGAATTCTGTGGGAATTACGTCGATTGCACTCGCAACGTGTTTACGAAAGAGTTCCGGTGTCACGACAGTCCGATGCGTTCTTGAGAAATACTCAACAATCAGGACAAATATGATGTTCCGCCATTAATTCGAGGCCTCACGCTGTCCATTTCTGCAATGGATTACTCCGTGCTCGATCAATCCATTCCTGTGATCTCGTTATTTACAGCCTGACCGTGTCCCATTTGAATTGCCGACTTGACACACAGCGGCTTGCGGGCATACACAAGTCTGTAGCAGAAAAGAGGAGAAATTGAAAGGTGCCTGCCGGTTATGCCGCTGAATGGATCATCGTCGGTCTGGGAAATCCGGGTCAAGGTTATTCACGGCATCGTCACAATCTAGGATTCATGATCGTGGATTCCCTTGTCGAGGAAGCACGCCGCTCCTGGAGATCGAATAGGAAAAAATCTCTGGTGAGTGAGATAGAGCTTGAAAATACGAAGGTTCTCCTGGTAAAGCCCCAGACGTACATGAATCTGAGCGGAGAGGCGGTGACGCCAATAGTGGCTGCTCGTATGAATCAGCTAGAAAAGCTGATCGTGTTGCATGATGATCTGGATCTGATTGAGGGGCGAGTGCGAATCAAGGTCGGTGGAGGAGACGGCGGGCACAAGGGGGTTCGTTCAATCGCTGATTCCCTGCAATTCAAGGGCTTTGTGAGAGTGCGGCTTGGAATAGGGCGGCCTCCGCCGGGAACGACACCTGAGAAATTTGTGTTGACCTCGTTCGGTCCGGATGATGCGGAAGTGATGCGAAACCTGATCATAAAAGGAGGTCGCGCGTTACGACTAATCTTGAGGAATGGAGTAGAGATGGCTCAAAACATGCTTCATTCAGAAAATAATCTAGCAAGTTATGATAGTTAGAGACTGCTTACGGGTTTTTTCTTGCGAATTCTCTGCCCGTGTAATAGTGTATGGTTTTTATCGTCGTTCTAAAGCGCTGTAGGGGGTGTTTCCATGAATGAGACGCTGGTTAGTGAGGACCATGATCCATTTCGCCGGCTAATGCGCCCGGTGGTGCGAGCGCTCAGAAAAGCATATATCCAAGGGACCACCGTGGTGAAATTGATGCCGACGGAAAAGTCCATCCAGCTCTACTACAAGATACGCAAAAAGAGTTACGACTTTCAATGGTCCTTGGACCCGGGCTATAGAAAAGGACTGAGGCGACTCATAGAACTCACCGTCGAAGAAACTGATCGTGTTCTGGATGTTGGCTGCGGCACCGGGTCAGCCACGGTGCTGGCCGCGGCCAAGACATCGGAAGTAGTGGGCATTGATCTATCCAAGGACATGATCGAACTCGCCGAAGAGAAGATCCTAAAAAAGAGCCTGAAGAATATCAGCTTCGTCACTACGTCGGTTGAGGATTACGTGCCGCAACGGCCTTTTGACAAGGTCATCAGCTCCTTCATGATACCCCATGTCAAACCCCATTTGCGTCCTGCGATCTATGCATGCATGTACAATTTTCTGAAGCCCGGCGGCACCGTCGGCCTGTTCGGTTCCCGTGGAGAGGTTTGCGACGTTTATGAGACCCGTTCAGTGATTGAACAGAACCTGACCAGGTGCGGCTTCAAAGAAATCGTCATACATGACGTGTACGACATTTATAGGATCGTGACCGCAGTAAGACCGGAATAAAGCCAGCCGCTTGCGGCTTCAGGCATAAAAAACCCCGACCGGTGACCAGTCGGGGTTTTTTATGCTCGCGATCGTGACTCCAAATCGATCTTCTACCAATTCGCGCCCAGGTCTGTAAGAAAATCCCCTCTAACCTCCCTTTTTAAAAGGAGGGAAGGGGGGATCTTGTATGCGAATTGTATTAGAAGTCGGGCATGAGGACGATACGTTTGGTTAACGTACCGCTATGGGCTTCCTCGAATGCTTGCTTGATCGTAGACATCGGCCTGGTCTCTAACAACGGATCAATTTGGATGCGATTGTCTTGGACCATTTCCAGAACTTTGGGATAGTACTTGGGAAGGCATCCCCAGGTACCGATAAGGTCCGCGTCGAAGGCCATGAGCCTTGATATGCTGTAACTGTTCTTCTGCAATCCGAATCCTACGACCGCCATCTTTCCAATGAAGCCCAGCAACCCCAGGGCAATGTCTTGAGCTGCGCCGGTGCCCGTGCATTCAAATATTTTCCATCCCACATTGGCTCTGACGCCGGCCTGTTTTGCTACTCCCCTGAATTCTTCCTGGATTGCTTTGAAATCTTTGTCCCGCGTATTGATCACATAGTCGGCGCCCATGGCCAGTGCTCTCTTAAGCTTTTCTTCATTGCGGGCCATTCCGACGATAGGCTTCGCTCCCATGGCTTTAGCCACTTGCGCCATGTAAACCCCGACTCCGCCGGTTATTCCGGTTATCAGCACCGGATCATTCTTTTCAAGTTCCAGCCTTATGGCGGCCTGATACGGTGTTGTCGCCGCGTCAGCGATGACTGCGTAATTAGCCAACGGACGGCCTTTGAGATCGGCTATCACGCAGAGATCTTGCGCAGGCACAGGAATATAATCGGAAAAACCGCCGTAAATTCCCAAAGAATTTCCAGGCATTTTCTGCGCGAGACATCGATTGCCGCGGCCTTTGGCGCAAATATCACAATTATTGCATGGCATTACGGCAGGCACTATCACCTTCTTGCCCACCCACGATTCCGCGCCGGCCCCGGCGGCTACGACCTCTCCGGAAATCTCATGGCCAAGGGTCAAAGGAGGTTTGGTGACGGTCGGGACTCCGTCATAGAAGTACGACATGTCAGTGTGGCATACCCCGCAGCCTGCTATTTTAACCAAAACTTCGCCGGCCCCCAATTCAGGCACAGGAACTTCTGTACGCTGTAATTCCCCGGGAGCCGTGATTTTGCCGGCCTCTTTATCGTAGGTCGGCCCCTTAACCATTTGCCAGGTTTGAATCTTGTTCGGAACCATAGCGGTCCACCTCCTATTGATGGTCGAGAAGGCATTGGCCTGCTCAACAACAGGCGAATTGATATGAAAAGGACACGTGTAATAGCTTACTTATTCGAGAATATTTGGCGCGTGGACTTATGTCAAGCGAAATTCCAGCACTGCCCGCGATATTGGCAACACACCGCATCTTGAGTTCCCGATAGTGAACTCTTGGGCCACTCGGTTCCCATCAATAAGATGCAATGTAACTCTGCAGCGTGTTCATGACCGACTGCGTAACCACGCCAGGTCTTCCATTCCCTATAATCGCATTATTTATGCGGGTGACGGGGACCACGTTCCGAGTAGTGGAGGCAATGAAAGATTCTGCAAACGATTGGATTTGAGTCAGCAGAACAGGTCTTTGATGGACTTTGAACGTGTCCGAAGTCCCCAGGAGTTCGAGGAGCACTCTTCGCGTAATACTGTCCAGGATGCTTCCGTCCAGAGGAGGAGTAAGGATCTCTCGGTCGGAGTTCACAAAGAAGATGGTAAATGTCGATCCTTCAAGGATAGTCTGCTGGTCGTGTGGGTGCAAGAACAGCACGTCCTGTGCGCCATATGTCGGTACCACGGTCTGATGAGCCAGAATGGCTCCAACATAGTGCAACAGCTTCACATCGGGACATATCCTCAGATGAGGAAAAGTCGCCAGACATATCCCTTTTTCGTAAAACTCGGCAGGCGGCGGCTCCATTTTTTGCACGGCCACATACAGGTATGCGCCCTCATCCGATTGCAGCATCTTGTTTCCGACAAGTCCGCCGCTGAAGATCACGTCGATCAGCAAGTCATCCTTGATGCCCATCCGGCGATTGCGGCCCACTACCTCCACAAGTAGTTCCCGAAGAGCGTTTCCATCTAGAGGCGGTTTCATGTGAATGCCGGCCGCAGAGTGATAAAGCCTATCCAGATGGTCGTCCAGCCGGAAAATCTTATTTCCGATGGTCCGACATGCCGTGAAAACGCGGAACCCCCGGATTGTGCCGCCGATATCGTCGAGAAACGGAAGCGAAAGCTCCGAAGTAGGAACAAAATGATCTCGTTGATATGATATAATTTTCCGATCTCCCCAGGCTACGACCGGTAGCCAAATTCAGCCGCGCTCACGCGGATTGTGGTTCACGCGGCCTTTCCGCAGCACTTCTTGAACTTCTTGCCCGACCCGCAAGGACACGGATCATTGCGGCCAACCTTGGTTGCCTGCCGCCGGACTGTTTTGGCTCTGGAGCCATCGGCACCGTCACCATGGGACAACAGCATCTCCTGATCGCGTTCGGCCGTCATCTGTTGCAGCTCATCGTCCGCGGCTATCCTGACAAGGAATAGGTTCCTGACGGTTTCCTCCTTGATACGCAAGCTCATATCAAGGAACATCTCGTAGCCCTCTTTCTGGTATTCCTTGAGCGGATCGCGTTGTCCGTATCCTCTCAAACCAATGCCGTCTTTGAGATGATCCATGTTGAGCAGATGGTCTTTCCACTGCGTATCCACGGCCTGAAGCATGACGAATTTCTCTAACTCTCTCATGGTCCCGGGAGGCAATTCATTTTCTTTCTGATCGTACCGTCTTCTGACCGCGTCCAAGATGTGTTCCACCAATCCTTCCCGATTCCGCTCCCCAGGTTGCAGGCGGTCGAAGTTGAAACGAATCCCGAATTGTCCCCATAATACATCCGCCAGCGTCGGCAGGTCCCAGTCGTCGAAGTGCGTTCGCTCGTCGGCATGGCGGTCGACAATATCCTCAACGACGTCGATCATCATGTCCTGAACATTATCTTTGAGGTTTTCACCTCCCAGGATGAAGCGACGCTGGGAATAGACCACCTCGCGTTGCTTGTTCATGACATCATCGAATTCCAGCAGGTGCTTACGTATATCGAAATTATGTCCTTCCACTTTCTTCTGAGCGTTCTCAATGGCCTTGGTTGTGTATTTGTGTTCAATTGGCACACCATCTTCCATGCCGACCCGTTCCATTATCATCTTCACTCTTTCTCCGCCAAAGATCCGCATCAGATCGTCTTCAAGGCTGAGATAAAAGCGGCTGGAACCCGGATCTCCTTGGCGTCCTGAACGGCCCCGCAATTGATTATCGATCCGTCTGGATTCGTGGCGTTCGGTTCCCAGGATATGCAGTCCGCCGGCATCGATCACGTTTTTCTTTTCTTCTTCGCACTTAACCTTGAATTCTTTCACAAGATCCGAGAATTCCCCTGAATCTTCTCCCTTCTTGGACTTGGCGAGGGCAAGGAAAGTCGGATTGCCGCCAAGCAAAATGTCCGTTCCGCGGCCGGCCATATTCGTGGAGATAGTCACCGCACCGTATCTGCCTGCCTGAGCAACAATCTCAGCTTCCAAAGCATGGTTCTTGGCATTCAAGACATTGTGCGGGATACCGATTTTCTTGAGCCGCCTGGAAAGGTATTCGGACTTCTCTATAGATATGGTCCCAACGAGTACGGGTTGGCCTCGCCGATGAAGCTCCTTTATCTCTTCGACCGCGGCATCGAACTTCTCTGGCTCTGTCTTATATATGAGGTCTGAGGCATCGTCGCGTATCATCGGAAGATTAGTCGGAATGACAACAACTTCAAGATCGTAGATCTTCTTGAACTCAACGGCTTCCGTATCCGCAGTCCCGGTCATGCCCGCGAGTTTTTCGTACATACGAAAATAATTCTGGAACGTAATCGTGGCGAGAGTCTGGTTCTCGTTCTCAATCCGGACACCCTCTTTGGCTTCAAGCGCTTGGTGAAGGCCGTCGGAATAGCGTCTTCCAGGCATGAGCCGACCGGTGAATTCATCGACTATGATGACCTGGCCGTCCTTTACTATGTAATCAACGTCTTTCTTGAAAAGAGTGTGAGCTTTGAGGGCCTGATTGACGTGGTGCAGGATCTCCATCTGGGAAGGATCGTAGAGATTCGCTACCGCAAGGGACTTTTCCACTCTGGCCACGCCCTCTTCGGTAAGCACCACGCTATGCGCCTTTTCATCAATGGTGTAATCGCGCTCTTTTCCAAGGCCTGGAATAATCCTATTTATTTTATAATACCTGTCGGTGTTCTCGTGAGTGGGACCGGAAATGATGAGAGGAGTTCTAGCTTCATCTACAAGAATGCTGTCCACTTCATCAACGATCGCGTAATGAAGTTCCCGCTGAACATAATCATCCAACGAAAACTTCATGTTGTCTCTAAGATAATCGAATCCGAACTCGTTGTTCGTGCCGTATGTTATGTCGGAATCGTAGGCTTTTCTGCGCTCCTGGTCGTCCAGGTCATGGATAATCACCCCCACGGTCAATCCCAGAAACTTATAGATCGTTCCCATCCATTCGGCGTCACGTTGGGCAAGATAATCATTGACCGTCACCACATGCACGCCCCGTCCGGTAAGAGCATTGAGGTACACAGGCAGAGCCGCGGCAAGGGTCTTTCCCTCACCGGTTTTCATTTCAGCTATCTTTCCTTGGTGGAGTACTATTCCGCCGATGAGTTGGACATCAAAAGGTCTCATGCCCAGTGCTCTTACCGAGGCCTCTCGCACCAATGCAAATGCCTCGGGAAGGAGGTCATCGACATTCTCATCTCCGGCAAGACGGTCCTTGAATTCTTGAGTCCTTGCCCGCATAGCCTCATCGGATAACTTCTTGGTCTCAGGTTCAACTTCATTGATCGCCTGAACCAATGGTTCCAGTCTTTTGAGATCTCGTTCGTTTTTGCTGCCGAAAAATTTTCTCGCAATTGATCCCAGCATTCCTTTATCCTCAGTTCTTGCTGCAGAAGAAGATTTTTTCTAAACGCGAAGACACCGTCTGTTCACCCCGGACATATAGCGTGAACAGAAGTACTACGTGCATGCTCTTATACAAGACAAAACTGCCGTTGTGAGGTTCATTTTTTTTGGCAACATCGGTTGTGCACACATCAAATAGCCGTCTGCGGTGAGGCCGGTTATGCAAGTTGCCCCACAAAAGCTCATTTGCAGCGGCATAAACCTGGCAATCTCTAACATAGGGCCGGCGGGCTGTCAACGGGTTGGCCCTTTGCCCTTTACGTCCATGGTTTTGACGGAATTTCCAACAACACTTGCCTCAACTGACTCTTTTGTTACAATGTGACGTAAAGAGGTTCTGATGAGCAGGAGAAAGACTTCTGAAAAAATAGATGTTGATGCGGGTACCGTCCCGGAAACCGCTACAGACCGAGAGGCCCTCACGGTGCTGGTAGTGGGCGGTGAAGAGGCTCTCGATGAATATGAACACATCAGCGACTCGCTTTCACCTATGGGGCTGGAGACAATACTGCTCGGAGTGGTTGTTGAAGGTTGGCCGCCGGGCGCGGCTCGATCCGCAATGGACTCGAAGATACCTGTCTTTGACAATTACAAGAAAGCCCTCAAATACCGAGCGCCGGACCTGCTTATAATGACTTCGGAAGATCCACAGTTGCGAAAGCGGCTGCTGAGAATGACCCCGCCTCAAACGCGGATAATAGATTCTTTCGTCTTGAGAGCATTTCGAACGCTCAGGATGGTATCCGGCCAACTCGGCACGACCCAGACCAAATTGGAGACCGTAGAACTGATCAAAGAAGCGCTCATGGCAAACGCGGATATCAGCATCATGCAAGTGGACGAGGACTTTAAAGTAAAAGAAATTAGTAATGATATCCTCCAGCGGACCAAAATGAAGAGAAAGGACTGCCTCGGTCGCTCGTGCCATTGGGTGATTCACAGGAGAATAGAGCCGTGCCATCATGAAGGTTATGAGTGCGCTCTCATGGATGTGCTGGCTACGGGTCGAGTCACCCATAGTGTTCGAGAAGAAGCGCGACCGGATGGGAACCCCAGGTATTCCACCATCAGTTGGTATCCACTTAAGGAGGATGAGCGAGGGAAAAAAGGGGTACTGATCATCTGGAAGGATGTCACCCGGAGCTTGGATCGCGTCTTGGATCGCCAAGCTAGAAACATAAGGGAAAACGTATCCCAGCTTGTTCACGAAGACAGAATGATCGCCCTGGGTAAACTCGCAGCGGCCGCGGTCCACGAGATCAACAACCCGATCCAGGGCATACTGACCTTCTCAAAGCTCATGCGATCCTCACTCGACGGGCAAACAGTCTCGGCCGATGACATGGAAAAGTTTCGCAGCTACCTGGACTTAATCTCATCGGAGTCGGCAAGGTGCGGCCAAATTCTTCGAAACCTCCTCTCGTTTGCCCGCCAGAGCAGTCTTCGCAAGTCTGCCTTCGATCTCAAGGTAGTGATGAATGAAATTACACTTCTGGTGGGCAATCGGATGGAGTTGCAGGGCATTACACTTGAGCAACAAATTGATGACGATCTTCCGCCTATTTACTCAGATCGCGACCAGATCAAACAAGCCTTGCTGAATCTCATACTCAATGCCGTCGAAGCCATGCCCAACGGCGGGATGATCCATGTGAGCGCCGGATCGAACCGTCCTGGGAACAAAGTCAGAATACGGGTGAGCGACACCGGGGGCGGCATTCCCAAAGAGGTCCAAAGAAGGATCTTCGAGCCGTTCGTGACCACGAAGGAGGATGGGAAAGGGGTTGGACTCGGTTTAAGCGTGGTCTACGGTATTGTTTCGCAGCATGGCGGCACTATAGAGGTGGACAGCGAAGAAGGTAAAGGAGCAACGTTCACGTTGAATCTGCCGTTAGACGCAGCGAATGTGGAAAAAGCCTTGTGATGCTCCCAAGGCAGAAGACGGGGGTCTCTTTATGAGCCGAAAAACCAGATTCATGGTGGTGGACGATGAGCTTATCGTGAGGGAATCTCTGGGAGCTTGGCTGGAAAGGGAGGGCGCAGTCGTAGACAGGGCAGAGTCCGGGGAACAGGCTTTGGATTTAATGCAGCAAAATGTCTACGACATTCTTTTCGTCGATATAAAGATGCCGGGCATGGGCGGCTTCGGCCTGCTTGAGAGAGTCAAGAAATCCTTTCCGACCACACTGGTAGTGATAATTACGGCCTATGGCACGGTTGAGCACGCCGTCCAAGCTATGAAGCTCGGCGCGAATGATTTCCTCGTGAAACCTTTCGACCCCGAAGGTCTTGGCCTTTTGCTCGCCAAGCTAATTGAGCACAAGAGGCTTTTGGAGGAGACACAATACTTGCGCGGAGAGGTGACGAAATTCAGGATCTCTGCGGACAAAATTATCGGGAAATCGCAGCCCATGATGGAGCTGTTTGATGCGATAAAAGATGTCGCTGCCAGCGATTCCTCTATTTTGATAGTAGGTGAAACAGGCACGGGAAAGGAACTTGTGGCGAGGGCCATCCACGCGAACAGCAAACGGATGGGCAGACCGTTTGTGCCCATCAACTGTGGAGCCATACCGGAAAGTCTCATGGAAAGTGAGATGTTCGGACATGAAAAAGGTTCGTTCACAGGAGCAATCCGGCCCAAGAAGGGCTTGATTGAGATATCGGACGGCGGGACCCTCTTCCTGGACGAGGTGGGTGAGATAGCCCCAAAAATGCAGGTGGATCTGCTGCGAGTTTTACAGGACAAAGGTTTTTACAGGGTAGGGGGCGAGGAACTGGTCAGGGCCGACTTTCGGCTCATCAGCGCTACGCATCGCGATCTTAATCAGCAAATTACTCAGGGCACCTTCAGGCAGGATTTCTTCTATCGAATCAACGTTATCTCACTAAGGGTCCCTCCTTTAAGGGAAAGAAAGGAAGATATCCCTCTCCTTGTGAAGCATTTTATCCAACGTTTCGCCCAAGAAACCAATCGGGAGGTTGATTCAGTAAGCGACGAGGCAATGGCCATTCTAACCGATTATGACTGGCCCGGAAATATTCGTGAGCTTGAAAACGTGGTGGAACGCGCTGTGGTAACGTCTCGAAAGAGGACAATAGATTCCGCCGCCTTCGAGTATCTGAAGCCGCTGCCCGTGTGCGTTTCAGTGAATTCCGCGCCTAGATCTCTCGAAGACGTCGAGAGATGGCACATCAGGCTAATCCTCGATGAAGAAGGTTGGAATGTAAGTCGCGCGGCAAGAATTCTGGATGTTGATCGAAGCACCCTCCACAAGAAAATCCGTAAATACGATCTAAAGCCTGAATCTTCGAATTGACAGTTCACCAGGCCGCTACATGATCCGACAGGTCGCGATCTCAACATCTTGATGACCGATAAAATCACAAAATCTGAATCCTCCTCTACAACGACCGGCTTCATTACAGTTATTCCACTAGGCAGGATGGGAGCTGACGTGGTCAGGGTGGTGAGCGACAGCCTCCAGGGCGTTCTCAGGTTCCCCGTCGACGTGGGTGCAGCTGTGCCCATTCCTCAGACGGCATTCATAGACTCACGCAAGCAATATGACTCCATGACTCTAATCAGACATTTGGCCGAAAATTATTGTTCAGGGCACCTTAAGGTCCTCGGTGTAACAAATAAGGATCTCTGCACTCCCATTTTGACATATGTCTTCGGAGAAGCATACATGGGAGGACGCTCTGCGGTAGTGTCATGCCACCGCCTCTATCGAGGACCGGAGGGAGACCCAGTGTCCACCGATCTTTTCCTCAATCGTGTCGTGAAGGTGGCGCTGCATGAAATCGGCCACACTTTTAATGTACCGCATTGCCAGACCGGTCGATGCGTGATGCGCGCATCCAACAGTATTAAAGAGCTGGATGAGAAGCTGAATTATCTATGCGATTATTGTGAGCTTTTTCTTTTCGAAGCCGTGACGGAGGCTATGAAGAGGCCAAAGGATTGAGTTCCGGGCTGTTCCAGAGATGTGTGGGCTCAAAGTCAACTGGCCAAAATAGCCTCACCCCACCAAGATCGAATCATCACCGCAATACGAGCTTTTGCAGAAGACCCGAGACCTAGAGCCTCCGAGAAACTTGGCAGCCGAGAAGCGTGGCGCGCCTGCGCGTAGGCGATTACAGAATCATCTATGAAATCAGTGAAGAATCGCTTCTTGTGCTTGTTATCACAATTGGTCATCGACGGGACGTATATCGAACATGAATGACGGGAATGGATTACCACGTTTCCTATACAGCACTGTGGTGTTTTGCCACAGTGGTGTGGCCGTTTTCAACATAGTCCATTTTACCCCGTAATATTGCAGTGGTGAAAAGCACAGGGGTTTTTTCCAACACCCTTGGTGATGTTTTTTCCCTCATATATCCAAATATCGCCTTCAACATCTGAAAGTACAATCGCATGTAATATCAATGATATATCCAGGCAAGCTCAGTTTGGCACAGGATATGCTTTATCAAGGGTCAGAGATCACGGCGAAGGGATTTCGATCCACCGCAGGCGATCAAAAAAATCCAAGGAGGCCCGTCATGATGACACCACGAATCACCAGAGTAGTGAATCAGGTCACAGAAAACCCGATTTGCCTTCATGCCTTTGCGGGCCGCGCGCCCAGAGCCAAGATGTGCGTTCATAACTATGAATGTGCGACATGCCCATTCGATCAGATGCTGGACGACATGGCCCCGGTAGTTCCAATCGAGAAAGAGGGGCCAATCAGGACCGCGAAAGCAGCTTAGGGAAGTGAAATGCGCAAGAGCGAACTTGCGCGACTTCACATGCCCTCAATAGAGAATACCACTATATAAAGGAGGCTCGTAATGGCTACCTCGGAGAAAAGAAAGCCCGGCATCACCGGATTCAACTTTTCCGAAAAAGAGTGCATCTGGATGAGAGCCAAGGTTGTGCCGACGAAATACTGTGATAATGCCTTTGATTGCACCACATGCAGTTTCGACAAAGCTATGGCACGGAGGATGTCACAGGAATCCCCGGAAATCGGTTGGAACACCAAAATGTTCGAGTTGTCCGGTCAAGATCAGCGCTGTCGTCACGCTCTTACCGGTCGTGCTCCCAGAACCAAGATGTGCGCTCGCAATTACGAATGTGGGGATTGTCCGTTCGACCAGATGTTGGACGACATGATTCAGGTAGACCACACCATATTCGGGCCGCCACAATATCTTAATGCTCATGGTTACTTGGTGCCCAGAGACTACTACCTCCACAAGGGTCATGCTTGGGCCAGGGTCGAGTATGGAGGCCGAATCCGTGTGGGTTTGGATGATTTTGGCAACAGGCTCGTCGGCAAGGTGGATGACTTCAGGCTGCCTTCACTGGGGACTCGTTTCAAGGCCGGAGACGAGTGTTTCATAATTCAGCGAGAAGGACACGAGGCCGGTGTGCGGGCTCCTATCGCCGGTCTGATAACTGCGGTCAACCAGAAGCTTCTCGATCATCCGGCCACTGCCAATACCGACCCCTACAGTGCGGGGTGGTTTATTCTGATAGACCCGGCCGAATTGAGGTCAGATCTGAAGGAGCTCTATTTCGGACTAGAGAACGTCAAGTTTGTGGAAAGCGAGGCCGAAAGACTCCTGTCCATGATCAGCAATGATCCGGCCGCTGCCGCTGCCACGGGCGGCGAGCCCATCTCCGACGTGTACGGTGCGTTCAAGGAAATGGGGTGGGACCCGCTGGTGAAAAGCTTCATCTAAGGAATGCCGTAAAAGAGAAACAGCGTAGCTTCTGAGATGCTCCTCGCACGCTGAGTTATAGCCCTCCGCAGTCTTGCGGAGGGTTTTTCTTTTGTGGAGACGGGCCAGGCCGCATGGCCGGACATGTTTGTAACCGAAATATCGCTGTGATAATAGTCCGTTTTTGCAATCGAGACTCGAAGAGTATGGGGGCGGTTGCCTTCCGGAATTCGCCATTGTAATAAATGATTTTCAGGTGAGAGGAAATCATGGTCAAATCAGTCAATGCCTCTTGGTGGGTGCAGCGCTGGAGCGAGCTTCATCCCGATAAGCCTGCAATATTGTTCGAAGACAAGACAATCAGCTATCTGGACCTGCACCGGCGAGCCGGAAGAACTGCATTCTGGCTGCAATCGCTGGGAATAGAGAAGGGGGATCGGGTGGCTGTCTTGCTTGAAAATTGTCCTGACTTCATCGAATTATATCTTGCGTGCTCGAGACTTGGCGCAATCTTCGTTCCTCTGAGTTTTCGTTTGGCTCCACCGGAAATAGATTACCTGATCAAGCACTCAGGACCCAGGCTGTTTGTATTCAGTCACAAATTCTTAAAAGCTGTGGACGCCCTTGACCTCGCTTCATATAGACCGCCTCTTATTGCGGCCATAGTGGGCGGCACCGAAAGGTTCGCCGGCCTCGAAGATTATCGTGAACAAACCGAGTCCTTTGACGGCCAGGTACCTTTTGTGACCGCGTCGATGGGGCCGGCGGATCCTGAGGAACCACATGTAATCATGTATACGTCCGGAACCACCGGTCGCTCCAGAGGGGCTGTCTTGAGTCACAGGAAAACTTTCTTCAACTGTCTGAATGCTGAGATTTTCTTTCAGTTATCTTTCGATGACTGCATGCTGGTCATCCTGCCTTTGTTCCATTCCGGCGGCCTTTTCATCCAGGCCTCGCCCACGTTATACAAGGGCGCCACTTTGCTCATTCACCGCCGTTTCGATGCCCGGAAAACGTATGAAGATATAGAACGCTTTCGTGTAACCAAGTTCCTGGGAGTGCCCACGGTTTTTAGCTCACTTCTCAAGTTGGACCCTGCTCTCCGTGGGAATGTCTCCTCTCTAAGAGTTTGCGCCATAGGCGGCGAAAAGGTGACTCCGGAACTGTTGGACGAGTGCTGGAACAGCGGATTCCCTTTGCGCCAGATCATGGGGCAAACCGAGACATCGATCTTGCTATGGGCGTCTGAAGAAGAGTCCCTGCGCAAGCCGGGAACTGTCGGCAGACCGGTGTTTCATGCCGAAGTTACGCTGAGAGACACCCAGGGACGCGCCGTGGGCCCCAATCAGGTGGGTGAGATTGTCGTCAGGGGATCTATAATGATGAAAGAGTATTGGAGAGACCCTGTGCAGACGGAACAGATCTTTGCCGGCGGCTGGTTACGGACCGGTGACCTGGCCCGCATGGATGAAGATGGATACTATTATTTGGTAGATCGAGCCAAGGATATGTACATATCCGGTGGGGAAAACGTCTATCCCGCTGAAGTCGAACGTGTATTGATGCAACATCCAGGGGTCGAAGAAGCTGCCGTGATTGGAGTTCCGGACGAAACCTGGGGGGAAGTGGGATGCGCTTTCATTATCAAGAAAGGGGAGTATGAGCTTTTCGAGGATGCGGTCATCACACATTGCCGCGAAAGACTGGCCAAATACAAGGTGCCCACCAAGGTGATTTTCTGCGAAGATTTGCCCCGCACGCCCCTCGGTAAGGTTCGCAAATTCTTGCTGAAACCAACCCTCAACGGAGAATAATCGGCCGCTGCCTGAGAGGACCGAGCTCTCCCAGCATTCCCGGAACCTATTCATTTGCATTCAGTCAAACTATGAAGATGCTCTCTACGGAAGGGCAGAAGGCACAGCCTTTTGAAATCTGACTATAACCATTTAATCCTATGTGGTTTTCCAAGACTTTAATTAAACTGATCGCTTATCTGACGGCAGTCCTAGTGTTCGGCCTTTGCGTGACTGTGATCGTTCAAAAGAATCACTTGCAATTGATTACCCAATTTGAGGCGCTCAGAGAAGTAGATCCAAGAGTAAAGGCAGGTGAATTGGCTGACAGGGGAGATTACTGTCAAGCGTTGGAATACATCGAGTACTTCATGGATTATGATTATGTGAAGCAAAATCCGGCTATTGCAGACTTTTACAGGGACTTGAGAGAAAAACGAGAATCTGTTGAATTCCGTGGAAAGGATGTCTGGAATGGTATCTGGAAGGGCAAGGGGTCATGCCCTGAGTCACTGGTTTCCTCTACCGTGACGGACTTCTTGGTGATCGGCGATGTGCGAAGTCTGGTTTCCGAATTGACAAAATGGTGGAACGACGAACAGCAAGATGACTTCATTGTGGCGCTTGCGAGCATAGGCATCCTGTCGACGGTTTTGACATACGGCACAGGGGGCGCCGCTGCTCCTGCAAAAGTTTCCGCGTCCGTGCTTAAGGTTGCTAAAAAGGCAGACAAGATCTCCACCCCTCTCCAAAAATCTTTCATGCGCGTTTTCAAAGAAGCTAAGAGAACCAAAAGCCTGAAACAGATGAAATCCGTGTCAGCCGCCATATATCAATCGGCAACCATGCCCAACGTGAAGATGAGGGACGCTTTGGCCATGATTTCCCGAGCCGACAACGTGCGAGATATCAGGCTCATGCCCAAAGTCGCGAAAGCATATGGCTCGAAGACGGGAAAACTCCTGTCTCTCGGGGGCGAGGACTCGATGCGGATCTTTCGCAGATTCGGCAATCATAAGCAAATTCGGGACGCGTTGGACACAGCCGTCAAGTACGGTCCGGATGGAACAAAGTTATTGGGTAAGGTGGGGCCCAGCCGATTCTTGAAATATGTCGCACTGACCAAATACGGCGCACGCACGACTAGAAGCATTTGGCAAGGGCACCTGACATCATTTCTTGCGTGGACGATGTCCACTCTTCCGGAAGCAGCCATCTGGGGGTTGGCCATACTCAGCGGAATGGTTCTGGCGTTACCGATGTATGGTCTTGTAAAATGGTTTCAGAAAGTGTTCGGTTCCAAGTCTACTTCGACCGGAAAGCCTGCGTTCTCGCGCGCTTCCTGATCGTTCGTGCGGTTAAGCCTCAGTTCTCGTCGAGTTCATCCACAGCATTCTTCATCTGGTCAAGGGCCTCGGTGACCTGACTGGTAGTCACGCAGAGTCGGGCAGCTAATTCCAGAGGCGACACAAATCCTTCGGCTATCATTTTCCGGAGCAGGCGTTGAACTTGCCTGAAGGACAAATTGTATTTTTTCATAAGGGCCTCGTTATCCAAACCGGCACGAATATCACTGAGGACTTGATTTACGGCTATTTTTACAACCGGTTTTTGCATGTCAGCCCCCTACCTCCGATGAAAATGATTTTTGAGCGCGTAACCGAAGTAATTGACACATGGCCGTCGAGCAGTCCCGAACTTTAGGCCCGCCGACAGGGCCGGCAGTTACCAAACAATTATTGCCCAAAAATGAAATAAGGCCATGTTGGCTCATCCCTTGCAGAGTGTCAAGGAACAATTTGGCAGATTTATCGACGTACTGCGACTCCATTCAGCAAGCAAACACACTCTCATTCACCAGAGACAATCCCCATCAAAAAAATTTCACCTAACCCGGTATAATGGTAGACTGCACATGAAGTTTCATTCCGAACAACGGACAAGGAGCAATCTATGGAGCAATGCAAACTTTATTCGCTCAGCACGTGTAGCCATTGTAAGGCCTGCAAGAGGTTCCTCGGCGACTGTGGAATTGAATATGAATTTACTGATGTCGACCTCTTGCCTGAAAAAGATAGGACTGAAATCATTGATGAAATAAAACGGCTCACCGCCAGATGCGCGTTTCCAACAATCATTATAGGTAAAAAGGTCATTGTCGGATTTCGAGAAACCGAAATTAGAGAAGCCCTGGGTATGTCACCCGCCTGATGCCAAATTTTTTATTTGGGAACTCTTTCGGAGAAATCGCCCTGATCTTGACTTTTTTCCGCTGGTGAATGGCCGGTTGAAATATGGATAACGACCTGTGGATAACTTCTCGCTAAAGACCTGCCAGGATATTCCGGCAGCACAGGAAAAGTGGGAGTCAAATCCTCGGGCCGACTACAGGTAATTCAAAATTTACAAATAATATCAGCATGTAATCTGCTTCAAGAATTCCAAGTACTTGGCCCAACCGAGCAATCTAGCGGCTGATAAAGTTATAAACAGTTGTGGATAAGTGTGATCGAAAAGAATGCCAAGTTGGCAGAAAGGACAACAGCGTAAAGAAGATTGACAGCCCGAATAATCGCATACTTATCCATTTCAACCTGTGATCGCAAAACTCTCGTACGCGCTCGATGTCTTTTAGTTGCAATCTTCCTGTGTTAACTAGATATCCGAAGATCTTTCCTTTGATCGGGCGGTGGAACCCTCTTGACTCAACCGGCTTCATCCACAAGTTAACAATGTGAAACGAGGCCTTGTGGTGTGGCGAAGGAAATAGCTGTGCAATTTCGATTCTTTTTCGAGCTCCCCGACGACAAATATCCGACATTGCTTCTCTTGGAATTTCAATATGATAAAGAAATAGACTGGTACGAAGTGAAAGTGTTCAGGGGCGAAGAAGTTATAGCCTACCTCAATGGGTATGCCAATCAAGGATGGGCGCCCCAGGTAAACAATCTTTGGGTCGCGGAGGCTTTTCGACGCAAAGGCATAGCTTCACAAATGATGACTAAGGTTGAGGAGTACTTCGGTCAAGTGCCATTGCCCGCGACCCCTGTCGCCGACAATGAAGCGGCTCGCAGTTTCTGGGACAACTATGCGGCAGGTAGGTCCACCAAAGGTTGGAAGGATCAGGAATAGGGACTTAGGCGTTCCAAATCACTGGGGCATATATGCAGCATTCAAGTCTCGCCGAGTATTTCTGTTTAGGCGCTCAGGTGACGGTTGAGCCGAGACCCGGCAATATGCCGCTCCCCGTTGCCTCACGGGGCTATGATGCTACGGCGGTACTTTCTCGGGCTTCATAGAGCAGCCACTCTTGGATCAGACGGTTCAGGTCACCGTCCAATACCGCACTGACATTCCCTGTCTCCCAATTGGTTCGATGGTCTTTGACCATTTGATAGGGATGTAGGACATATGAACGAATCTGGGACCCCCACGCTATATCCTTCTTGCTCTTGTGCAAAGTGTCCTTGTCTTCACGTCTCTTCTGCAATTCAAGATCGTAAAGTCTGGATCTCAAGATTTTAAGAGCCATAGCTTTATTCTTGTGTTGCGATCGCTCATTCTGGCATTGTACCACTATCCCTGTGGGAACATGAGTGATGCGGACGGCGGAATCAGTGGTGTTAACATGCTGCCCGCCTGCCCCTGACGAGCGAAAAGTGTCGATCTTGAGGTCTGTCTCGTCGATATCGATATCTACCGTTTCGTCTGCGCTCGGGTATACAAAAACAGCGGCGAATGACGTATGTCTGCGTGAATTGGCATCAAAAGGCGAGATTCGCACCAGTCGGTGTATTCCCACTTCAGCTTTGAGCCGACCGTACGCGTATTCGCCTTCGACGGAAAAAGTAGTGGATTTGATTCCTGCTTCTTCTCCCGGAAGGGTGTCCATTATCTGACTTTTGTATCCTTCCCGTTCCGCCCATCGGAGGTACATTCTTAACAGCATTTCAGCCCAGTCTTGGGCCTCGGTACCGCCGGCTCCGGCATGTATTTCCACAATCGCTTCACCTGCATCTTCGGGTTCGGCGAACAGCCTTTCCACTTCCAGTTTGCGGACGTCTTCTTCAATAACGGCCAACTTCTGAGCTACTTCCACGAGAACGGATTGGTCTTCTTCCTCGAGAGCAAGCTCGAGCAGTACCTCAGTATCATTGATATCCCTATCCAAACCGAGAAATCTGTCTACCAACCTGGAGATCTGCTTCTGTTCCTTGAGAAGCGTCTTGGCTGCTTGCGGATC
Organism: Desulfomonilaceae bacterium; assembly: GCA_035506215.1. Lineage (GTDB taxonomy): Bacteria > Desulfobacterota > Desulfomonilia > Desulfomonilales > Desulfomonilaceae > DATJPW01. The sequence goes on along the minus strand of DATJPW010000306.1, from coordinate 25,327 downwards.
GTTCCAGAATTCACTGGCTTCCTGGTTACGAGCGAGTTCGTTCAGGCGGGACATTTTGGCATCCAGGTCAAAGATAACCTCGGAGTTCGTCGGATTTCTCTCTAATTTCAGCTAATTTCTCTTGAATTGTTGACATCGGTTTCCTCCTGGGCGTCATAGAAACTGCTTCCTGCATAAGCACGGCCTTCCAGCCACCTATTGTAGGGGCTAAAACCTTCGGAATCCGCAGCTTCAAGAGCCTCCTCAACTATTTTTAGTTTCGAGTCCAAGTTATCAATGAAGTGGACCACCATGGCTTCGCGCGTCATGGGCCTTACCGGGGCGCCAAACTGGGTCTCCCCATGGTGTGACAGAATTATATGCTCTATCTCTGTCAACCAGGGCATTTCGGCAACTCCCTTTTCAACAGCAGCCTCCCGGACCAGCCTCGTGCCAAGGATCACGTGTCCTATCAATCTCCCTTCAAGCGTCCGACCCTGACTGCTTGGAGTCAGCTCAACGATCTTGCCTATATCATGTAGTATGGCGCCCGCAATGGCAACCCCGCGGTTTATGTTTTTCTCGACTTGTAGTATTGCCTCGATTTTGCGAGTTACTGTGGAAATATGCTCAATAAGACCACCCTTGTACGCGTGGTGTACCATACGCGCTGCCGGGTAGTCTTTGAGGGCCGATGAATGTTGTTCCAGAATGTGGACAACCAGTTCACCCAGTGGAGGCGGCTGCAGCGTCGCTGCTATCCCTTTAAGCTCCATCAACAGAGCATGCGGATCGCATTGGCTACTCCGTATGAGAATAGACAAATCGGGGATTTCGGACGGGTCTGCACGGCGAATCTTTTCCACGACAATCTGATATCGATCCCGGTACGTTTCCACTCGGCCTTCTATTTTGATGAAATCCCCCGGGGTGAAATCATGGCCCCATTTGCGAACAGCATCCGACCACATTTTGCCGGATATTGTTCCTGTCGCATCACCTACGGTAAGTTCGAGGTAGTCCTGTCCGGACCGTGTCTTTCGCAGATCTTTGGACCTCAGATGGAAATATTGCAAGAGGTTGTCACCCTCCTTAAGGTCCTTGACGCAAATAAAACCCGATTCAGAGGAATGGTTTTGATCCATTGCGCGTAATCCCCGTGATAATACTTACGATCCGTTATGATTCACGAAAGTTTAAATTATCGGACCGCACTTATTTCATCGGTCGAGAACGAAAGGCGGTGGGGACAGAATAGCTGGTTTTTTGACCAAGAGCATCAAGACATTTCTCGATGAATGCTTCCACGTCCACAGGTTTTCCTCCATGAAGGATTGAGTAAATCTCTCCGAGGATCGGTGGATGAAAGCCTCTCTGTGAAGCCATCCTCTGGGCGAACCGGGAAGCCTCAAAGCCTTCTATCGCTATCCTTTTCTTGCTGTACTGCTCCATGAGAGTCCAGGCAGCACGGCCCTTTCCATGCTTATCGTCTATCTGGGCGAGATCTTTTCCGAACTGGGCCGATCTTCCTCCGCGACAAGTTGCCAGCAGATCCGCGGTCCACACTTGGCTTTCAGCGTCGAAGGTCTCCGGTGAGGCCCCCAGCAGGATCCCGAAAGTCCTGATCTCGGCAGTAGCAAGGGTCGCAAAAGTAGCAAGAAAATTCTCCGGCACCCGTTTGGACCCCTCAAGTATGCCAAAACCGATTGCATAGACGTTTTTTAGAGCAGCAGAAATGGTGGTCCCGATTACATCTCCGGAATAGACCACACGGAACAACTGAGTCTCCAGCAACGGTCGCAGTCGTTCATATGTTTGGTACTGATCGCAAGCGATCTGCGTCACCCCCGCGCCTCCTATTACTATTTCGTGAGCAAGGTTGGCGCCGGAAAGCACTGAGATCCTAAGTTTCTTGCCCAATCGTTCCATCTCCAGGCGAGCTGTCTGGCACGGGAGCAAACCGGTCTCGGGTATGAATCCTTTGGTGGCGATCACTAAATCGCCCCCATCGGGGCACAACTCCAGGACATTTACAAGTGTGGAATGATAATACTTGCTTGGGGTGACAATCAAAATCAGCGAGGTGTCTCCGACAGCCGAGAGAAGATCAGCTTCAGGTCTAACTGTACGCGGCATCTGGATATCCCTGAAGTGCCAAGGATGCCTGCCCTCGACAGTGAGCTTTTCGATCAGGTCTTCTCTGGAGTCATACAGGATGACAGAATGCTCTGAAAGCTCTTCATTTCGTAGGAGGTTCATTCCAATATGCAGAGCGAGGGTGTAACCCCAGACCCCGGCGTTCACGACGGTCATGGTGTTACGGCCGCTGAGAGGATAAATCCTCCGGTCAGCCTGATAAGCGTAGAATCCCAGCAGAGAAGGATTCTTGGGGGAATACTTGCGTCGAGTAATCGTTTTCCGAATCGCTCCTCGGGCGGTGAGCTCTTTAAGGCCGTTCTCAAGTGCTTCAGCCAAGTCCGATACGATCAGAGGGTTTAGAGGAGCCGTTTTGTGGTACCGCGTCATGAACAGAGATCGTACGTTATCCAGTTCTCTCTCTGCCCGATCGCGAAGCGTTCTCGCGTCAACTTTTTCCAAGCCGTGCATGGCTTTCGCAACCAGTTGGCTCGGATGAATCATCTTGTTTCGGGCAATCTCTTCGATAGCTCTGTGAGATATCCTCTGCAAGCTGAGAGAATCGTCGTCAGCTAGTTGAAAAGGCTCGCCGACGTCAACACTTAGTTCGCCAAAGACCCCGGACAGTCCGTTGAATATTTTTTCAGCGGGTCCCGATCCCAAAAGCAAACGAACCAAGAGATGCCAGCCTCGTGGAAACATCGAAAGAACGGGAAATAGGTTAGGGGAAACCAGATACCTATCTTCCGGAATAATTGAGTAGGAAATGGCGACCGGAACTACAAGCACTCTTCCCGTGGCTTTAACCGCTGAGAGAACACCGTGTGGAACATACGGTTCGCGTAGAATACCGTCGCGAGACCTCACCGTATATCGGCTGGTTCGGGCAAACAATGCCTGGAGCTCATTGATTTCTGCAAGTGCCGCAGAGTACCACGCATAGGCACGATGTTGAACAGGCGAAAAGCTTTTCGTTAATATCAGGGCCTTAAAACCTTTGAGCAGCCGCGATAACCAGCCCTGAGTAATCGCTCCGGATGCGTGAATGATCGGTTCCTGCAATCCTATACGCTCAATTAGCCAAGTAGTGAGAATGTAATCAAAATATGAAGTGTGACCTACGAAGAAGAATTTGGGACCAGGGAATTCATTTATCTTGCGGATGATCGCCGGAGGAACCGGGCGGGACAGGTCCGTAAATAACTTGCTTGCCAGGAACTGCAGCATGGAACGCATCTGCAGAAACGTAGTCTGGTCGAAAGAAACTCTAAGTTCTGAAAGGGCCCTTTTCAATTCGCTTCTATCACTTCTCGGCTCGTACTTCTCCGCCAGCTCGATGGCCCGCTCACCCACATTCACAGAGTCCAGCGGTAAGGGCACCCCACGCCAGACAGATCCCTTGAATTCCAAGTATTCATCGTACGAGTCAAACAACTCTGATATGCGGCGCATATTCATCCAGCTTTAACCTCAATAGCAGGCCGGTAAGCGCAGGTCGGATAAGAATCAGTTTACTATCCCGGTACCCGGTCTCTCGGGCTCACCTACGGGTCCCCTGGGAGCAGGTCTCGGACCGGGAATCGATTGCTGAGAAGGAGGCGCCGGCTGAAGCTGGCCGGACGGTTCCCGGGGTTGCAGGCCCGGCTTCATCTCCCGAACTGGTGGTGTCGGAACTGTCCTAGCCGGAGGCTGAGATGACCCGGGAGTCGGAGGAGGAATTGCAGCAGGACCGGGCTGTTGTACCTGCGGCTTTCCTTCCGAAGTAAACTTCACGGAAACGAGAACATCGTTAAAGACAGGCTGGAACTTCTCCATCACAGATGACGGCGCCAAACACGAAACCCTAAGGAGGGTCTGGTCAAATTTATAGTACACTATAACTATGTCCATCCAGATTTTGAGATTGGTCTCGAATGCTTGGACAAAAAAATAGTACGCCCCCGGGACCTCACATTTAAACTCTCCTTCGTCCAGGAGCCGAACTTCCTGATGGTCCTTGGTTCCTGCACGGGTTTGCTTTTGCAGGTCGGCAACGCCATTACGGAATTCCTGAAGGTAGACGCTGAGTGGATCTTTAACGGGATTGTGAGCGGCAACATGGATACGGCTTCGGAAATTGTCTGTTAAATCAGGAGACTGAAATACCACATAGTAGTTACCTTTCGGCTTCTCTACCTTCACCCAACTCGATGGATACTGCATGGAGAATCCATATTCTTCACTCGTGAACACTTTATAGTCCTGGGCGCGCAGCGCTGAAGGGAGGACAAAAAACAACGTGGTCAGCAACACAAAGATTATCAGGTTCAACCATGTTTTTAACAGGTTCATGGAACTGGCTCCTTTCACACGGCGCTCCAGTAGGCAAGTCTGGAATGATACCAGGAAAACCCGAAATCGGTCAATTCTTTTCTCTGATGCTCATCTCAGCTAAAATTCTCTTCTCTTTCCTTTTCAAGGGTGCGTCTACTGAAATTACGGATCGCTCTCCGTGAACCGAAAAATTCCATTATTTGTATGTTGATCCGCGCCATCGTATTCCTTGGTCGGAAAGCACCGCCACCAACGTAGTGAATGCCACCCAAGCGCTTATTGCTATTCCAACCGGCGCCGTGAGTCCATAGAGCCAGTTGCCCTCCTCCTGGTCTATAAAGAAACAGAAGGGGATTACTACACCCGCCGTTGCCAATGCGGCCAAGAAGAAAAGCACGGTCATCCCTAATGTGGCGGCGCCATTAAGCCAAACAATCCCCGAAAAAATAAATAATAAGGCGGTCACAGTTAATGCAGTGTAGTTGGTGGCCAACCGAAGTATTCTCGTGACGCTTCGTTCCAGGCCGCCATAATACGTCCGTTTCCAGAATCGGCACACGTCAGAAACACTATCAAAAGGCTTTGTACTGAGCACACCAGCTCCACGGAGCACCATCAACCTTCTACCCTGTGCCTTTACCGCCTTGCTCAACGCGACATCTTCAGTGACCTCGTTCTTGAGCCGACGCCACGTTCCGATTTCATCATAAACCGTTTTCCGCAACATTATAAAACAGCCGGACGCCAGACCACCCGGCTTGGCAAGGTCATTGACCTCAGTGAGCGGATAAAAAAATGATATTCCGAGTGCCAGATGTGTATATACGGCGTCTTCAACGAATCCCCTTCGTGCAAAGGCGGGAAACAGACTCAGCATATCAAGTCTTTCTTTCACAAAAAAGTTCAGCGATCTCGACAGGGCATCCGGCCTCAAAGCAGTGTCTGCGTCAGTGAAGAGCAAAATCTCACCTGACGATCTCGCCGCGCCCTGGAACATGGCATGAGTCTTTCCGGTCCAACCGCTCGGCAAGTTTTCTATAGAAATGACCTTTACCCTGGCATCTTCTCGACCCAGACGATCCATGATTTCCAGGGTATTGTCCCGACTGCGGTCGTTGATGAGTATGAGCTCCAGGCGCTTGTAATCTGACGCAAGGACGGCCCGAGCCGATCTCTCAAGATGACGTTCCTCGTCTTTAGCCGGCACCACCACAGAAATAAGGGGGAGATCCTCGCCCGGATTCTGACTTATCGGGCCGGCCATCTTAGGCTCAGTCAAGAAAGCTCTGAGAAAAACGAAATCGAGACGGATGAGTTCGATAAGAACCCCTACAAGGAATATGACACCGGCCCAAGCAGCCAAATCAACCCACATCCGCTCTCATCCTCACGCTATGCTTGTGTCGAAAGGAACTATCCTGCCGTTGCCCAAGCTGAATCCATGAAACGCCTTCAAGACATGAAACTCGCACTCGCATACAGCCATAATGTCGCTGACGCGCCATTTATCCTGTTCAGTTTCCGCGAGGCGGTCACCCACTATACGATCTCTCGCACCCAAGCGTTGGTACCCGACAATCAGGCCCGAATGCCCCGACGGCAACAGCATCGAAATATTCCATCCTACATTCGTGGTGACCGTCCTATAAATAATAAGTTGAATAATAAGTCTGGTAAGTTTAGCTTTTTTTTAATTTTTGTCCAGGAGCAAGTTACCGTAGAAAGCGCAAACTAAGGATCACGGGCAATAACTAGGGATGAATGTAGATGCGACGATCCAGCAGGCGCATCCTAATTTCGGGATAAGAAGCTTCCGCCAGAGCGGTTCTCGGCTTACGATTCGAGCTGAAGGCACCCCCTGTGAGCATAAATGATAGGATCCGATGATAGTATAACCAAGTTTAATTACTGGAAACCTTAGTTGATGCCAACTGTTTTTTGAAGAGTTTCTCTGCGGTCTGATGATCGCGGCGAGCCAACTCCGATTCGTTTATCATTTCGTACAGAACAGCGCGGCATTGGTAGGCTTCTGCATTCTCAGGGTCCAGGCGGATGGCTGCGGAGAAATATGCATGCGCCTCCGCATTCAGCCCTCTTTTCATGGCCTTTTGCCCCTGGGCCAAATGTACACGGGCACGCGCAGGATTGTCATCGTAAACAACTGTCTGTTCTTGTGAATAATTGCTTTCCCCGCGCGCGTTCCACGAGGTCACGGCGACGTAATACATGTCTCCTTTGTTGAGTCCGGAAATCAATGCCTGGCAGTTGGGGGAATTCGCAAGGTTTTTATATTGACCGCTGTCAGGTCCCCAAAACAACGTGTAATGCGTCGCTCCTGGAACGCGGCTCCAGGAAACCTCCAAACCCTGATCCCCAACTCTGACTTGAATGCCCTCAGGTGGAACCGGCGGCTTGCGAGACCCCGCCGTGTCCCCAATCGAGCTGCACGAAACGAGCACTGCAAGGCTAAAGAGTACAACAGAAATCAATAACCCTTGAATCCGTTCCAACAAACATGAACCCCCGTGTCCAACCAACTTGTGTCAGTATAAAGGCTCTTAGTCGATCCGGCAAGTAATGGTTTTGCTGAGATCCTGACAAGTCATCGCGTTCTCCCTTAACCGCTTCTCTGAAGAAGGCCCAGTTATTGTTTTGTCTCACCTCTTGAATCAGTCAAGCGCCTGTCTTTGTACACAGTTTGACTTGAGCTATGGAGTGTGATATAAATTCTTTTTGAAGAATGACCCACAAAGTACCGTAATTCCAACCACTAATCCAGTTATCCTATAAAAGGAGAAAAAAGTGCAAACTAACTTATTGTTCTCAAAGCACCTCTTTTACATACTGCTCATGGCAGCCGCTCTGTCGGTCGTCGTAACCATGCCAGACGCGTCTGCTCAGGAAAAAGTCCTGGCCAAGATCGGCAACCAGACCGTAACTGAAAAGGACCTGAGCGAGATGGTTGCCTCGTTCCCTGACAGATTTTACCAGACTCCGGAAGGACAGGCCAAGGCACTGGATTATCTGGTAAATATCCACGTAATGGCCGCTGAAGCTGAAAAGCAGGGTTTGGACAAGGACCCGGAAGTTCAAAGGCTGTTGGCTTACACAACAAAGGACCTGCTGGCAAGGGTTTATCTGGACAAGATGACGAAGAACCTCCCCGCACCGACTGATGCCGATGCAAAGGCTTATTATGAGAAGAACCGGTCACAGTTCGTCATCCCCGAAAGTGTCCTGTTGCGCCATATTCTGGTGAAAACCGAAAAAGAGGCCAACGATGTCCTCGCCCGACTGAAGAAAGGCGAGAAATTCGGCGACGTGGCGACCCAAGTATCCATGTGCCCCAGCAGGGTCAAGGGAGGCAGTCTGGATTGGCTGCCCAAAGGAACCCTGGTGAAAGAAATAGAGGACCAGGCATTTTCTATGAAGAACGGAGAGACCGCGGGACCAGTAAAGAGTAGATTTGGTTACCACGTGCTGCTCTTGGAAGACAAGAGGCCGCCTCAGGAAACCTCCCTCGATCAAGTCAAGGATTCTATAATAGAACGCCTGAAATTCGAGACCCAGCAGGATCAGTACGAAAAATTGTCCGCCGATTTGAGAAAGAAAATGAATGTGCAGGTGGCCAAGCCGTCAGAGGACAAGCCATCACCAGCCCCGGCCCTCCCCGCGGGGCCGACCGCCGGGCCGAGAAACTGACTTTTGACGGACAGGATTCAGGAGTCTATTCAATACGAAAGAGGGGAGTCCCCGCTCCCCCCTTTTTCAGAACACTGATCTTATATCGCTTGTTGAGACCGACCTGACAGAGCCGGTTGAAATGGCATGACGCATGAGTTGGATTAGCCCCAACCCATCAATCACTCTTCCAGCGGGATGAACATTGCCTCCGCCTCCTCGGTGACTCCGCTCATATCTCCCACCTGCTGATGTATCCTGTCAAGGGCCTCTTCTGCGGCTCGCGTTTTCAGATCTTCCTCTCGAATCATCAAAGAGACCAATTCGTTAAAATACTCCTGGTCCACCATATGTATTTTGGTCAGAACATCCAGCGTCTCCTCGTCAGTGACCTCCAGGTCGTCGGGCTTGAGTTCTCCGCCGTCAAGTTTGACCAGGAAATCCGCGGGAAATGGAATCCCTGTTTCATCTTCCACTTCATCAGGAGATGCGCTGGTCGGCCGAATAATTTTGTCCTGAAAAGCCGAAGCCACTACCTTCAGATCTATACTCTTCAGTATCTTTCCGAAAACCTCGTCGTGCTCTTCCAAGAAGCTCACCAACCAATGATAGGCGGTTTGCGGATCAGTCACTCCTTTTGTAGAGAACAATTCCTGATCAAGGTCGAGGACAGCTTGCAGACGTTCGGGATTGACCAGGCTCAGTACTCCAATATGAGTGGAACTCTGCGACTTCATTATCCGAAACAGCGGCCTGTCGCCCAAATCCTGTACGATTTCTCGACCTTCGTCGTCATCAAGCAAGAAAAGCAGCTCCTGAGCTCCCTTTGGGTTCCGGGTAGCCTGATGACTTACCAGTGATATCTGCTCGTCACGAGAGAGAGCTTGCATGAGTTGTGAAGCTTCGTGCCGATCTGTCTTAATCAAGTCGAGCACTCGTTGACCATTTTCCGAAATTGGAACCAGTCTGGTGTCCTGCTCCATATCTTCTATTTCTCCTCTGTTCCGATCCAGCGGGGATCCTCGATTGCACGCACTGTTTCCAAGAGAGACTCGTCACCACCGAAATCCTCGGAGGTCCAACTATCCTCAGGCGCAGAATAAGATTCTCCCAGATTTAGTGTGACCTTTGCACGTTCCCGGCGTATGGTCATCAACTGAAGTGCCTTCACCAGATTCTTAGCCGTTTCCGGCTCCTCGGAATCACGGAAAGCAAAAATCACTTCTCGGAGTGTCGGCGCATACTTCTTGTCGAGCTGAATGCCTTGCAACGCCAGTACAGTCTTGAGCTCAGGTTCGGATTCAGCATTCATGGACATGAGCAGGGTATCCATCAATTCTCGGGACAGGCGTATGAAATGAGTAAGGCTGAAAGCGAGAGTCACTGCATCCATCTCAAGAGGATTGTTGCCGACCATCTCCAGGTAAGTCAACTCCTGGCCCGAATTCTCCGTGCACAACTCTTCAAAACTTTGAAAGTCATGGCTCAATTCCGGTCCGACGATTATTTCCTCATCCACCGACATGATAATCTCCCTACAATTATTGATCTTACCGCTGGACTCAAGGAGATTCAAGTCCACTCCGCGGGGCGATCTGTGAGCGCATTCAACCTGAGCCCCCATTCATAATAGGTTTGCGATTCAACTTGTCAGGCGCTTCCTATCCTCTACCCCCATGGCCGTGAGCGTCCAACCCAGTCTCGACCATCTGATCGCTTTTGGCTATCTTCGAACCGCGTTCCACCTATTGAGCCTCATGTATCCGATGTTGTTATTAGACACACCGGCCTTGCGATCAGATCATTTATAAGCTTCTTCTTAATATCGCACCGCAACGAGTCAGCCTGCCGTATTGTGAGCCTTACTCCACCCGTCTCGCGGGACATTCTGTCCTTCCCATTTCTTGGAATTCGCCTGGTATTGTCGCTCAAATTACTGCTGCCGGAAAATCGCTTTGGGTCCAAATCAGCGGTCGCCGGGCCGCAGAACCGACAATAGTGATCGCAATTCCCCGCAACGGCATAAATGCGCTGCCGCCGCAAACGCTACCAGCCCACCAAGGACAGAAACTAAGAGCACCAAGCCGTTCCTCGCAGTAAGCCCCCTGTGCCATTCACCAAAACTCCCGCTGAAATAGATAAAGATCCCCATTACGAGTGAGGCAAGACAAATCTTCATGATAGATTGAACGAACTCGTTGGTCGGAAATTCACCAAGACGTCGGATCAGGATTACGAACAAAATAATTACGTTTACCGCGGCAGCGATGGACGTGGCCAAGGCAAGCCCGCCATGGGCCATCGGCCCCATCAGGATTATTCCTCCACCGAGGTTCACGACTACCGCAATGATCGAAACCCAGAGAGGCGTCTTGGTATCTTTTAAAGAAAAGAAAGCCTGGGTGACCACTTTGAGCCCGGAAAACGCCCACAATCCCAGAGTGTAGCAGAGCAAGGCGTAATTTGTCTGCTGCGTGTCATGAAACGTAAACACACCCCGCTGGAATAGGCAGGCAACAATAGGTTCTCCAAGCAAAATAAACGCTACTGATGCTGGAATAGTAAAAAAGGCTATGAGTCTGAGCGCGAAAGACACTGAACGCGTGAGGCCGCGAAGATCACCGTTGCTCGCTTGTCGAGACATGGAAGGCAGTACGGCCGTCCCGAGCGCGATGGCAAACATCCCCAGCGGAAGTTCTACCAGTCGATCGGCATAGTAAAGCCAGGAGACCGAACCGGAGATAAGCAGCGAAGCTAAAATGGTGCCTACTAACACATTGACCTGATAAACGGCCCCCGCCAGGGCAGCGGGAACAAACAGCTTACCCATCCTTCTCAAGGCCGGGTTACCGAAATGAAAATCAGGCCGAAGCTTGATTCCCAGGGCCCACATAAACGGAAGCTGAAGCGCTAGTTGCAGCACTCCGGCAACCACTACACCCCACGCAAGGGCATAAAAAGGAGCTACATGAAAGTGAGTGCAAAACAACGCCACGCTCGCGATCATGGAAAGGTTCAGCAGCATAGGCGCAGCCGCGGGTGCGGCGAAATGGCCCATCGAGTTCAATACACCCGAGGCTAGGGCTACGAGGGAGATAAAGAATATATACGAAAACATGATCCTGTTGAGATCAACGGTAAGCGCAAACTTGAGAGCGTTCTCGAAAAAACCGGGGGCGGTCAATCGCACGATCAATGGGCTGAAAATTATGCCGAGCAATGTTATCGCCGCAAGAACAATGGCCATGAAGGTGAATGAGGTTCTAGCCAGCCTCGCTGCTTCGGAATGTCCTTCTTTTTGGAGGGTCTCCACATAAATAGGAATAAACGCGGCTGACAGGGCGCCTTCAGCGAACAATCTCCGAAGCAAGTTGGGAATTCTGAAAGCGACGAAAAAGGCGTCTGCTCCCATGCCCGCGCCCATGAACAGGGCGATCACCATGTCTCTAATGAACCCAAGTACTCGGCTGGCAGTAGTCCATGTGCCGACAACTCCGGCCGCGCGTGCCATGGCCCTTTGTTCAGACACGCGCACATCTCCTATGGTAAGACGAAAAGGGTTGACTCGGGTCGCTATTCACTGACATAATAAAAAATTGCGTTGGAGCTGCCACCGCCCCAGCGGACGACGTCAGGTGAGCATCAAATAAATTTGCTTGAGTCACAACCGATCACCTGTCTGGAAGAATTAGTTCGAAGGAGTTCTCAATGGCAAACCATCCATCCGCCCTCAAGAGGATGCATCAGAACGAAAAGAAGCGTCTCCGTAACATGTCTTACAGAGCCAGCGTACGGACCGCCGTGAAAAAGTTCATCCAGGCCGCCGCAGATAAAGCCCCCGATGGACCGGACCTTCTGCGAAAGGCCGTATCGCTCCTTGACAAGGGAGTGACCAAGGGCATTATTCACAGGAATATGGCCTCCCGGAAAATATCCAGCTTGGCCAAGAAGCTTTCGGTGAGCTGAACAAGATTTCGGCAACATGATCGCCTTTGGCAGGAGCAACGTCCACTTCTCCCTGCACCGGCCTCGGTCCCGCAGAATCAGCTTCACGCCTGCTCTTAGTCAATTCGGATCACCCATCAAGATCCAACCGGCCCAACTTGGCGGCCTACCGGCAAACGAGGTCCCCAACGTGCTGGGGATCTCACGCGTGTATCCGGCCAATGCCTTGCCGGCGGGAACCTTCTCCGACACCTTCTTCAGAGTATTCAACAGAAAGTGCTCGTCGGATCCCCAATCCGGATTGGAATAATTCACCAAACACATTCTTGTGCCCGAATAATACATCGCTGTGCAAAGCACCAGCGGCCCTTCGCCAGTGATCGATTCCCTGTCTCGCACCTCGAACCACGCCACGGGAAGCACAGCGAGCTGGCACGGCATGGGAATTGAGAACAGCATGCGCGCATCCAAAACACGCTGTCCTCGCTTGTCCGGAGAAAAGAAAAAAATGGGTGGTCGATCGATCCCCAAACTATCGTTCACTGCCAGAGGCACAGCGATAACTGCTACGCCTTCTTTTTTTTCTTTGTCGTTCATCAGTCGTTCGAACGTGGCTGTCGGCCCTACCCATGCAGTGAATTTTTTGAACATCTTTTGAATGTGGATTACAACCTCGGACGGTCTCGGATAGACGGGGTTGTTAAGAATGAGCTTCTCCACTTTCTCCTCTTCTGAGATTTTCTCTGAGATTTTCTTGCGAACGGGCTGGTCAGATGTAGCTTCGCGAATCTCCTCGCTAGCAATCCACGGGATTGATTCCAATAGCAGAAGATCGTTTTCGTAGCCGGATTGTTCGGACTTCATAAATGAAGATCTGAGAAAGCATAATGCGTCCACTGATGCAATGGATGAAATCAACCTGTCGCTTCCGAAAGGCTTGTCATCGGCATCCAACATGACCGAAAAGGGTAAATACCATAGAGACCGGTCCGGTATGATAAATGTTGTGTCCTTTTCTTCCGGTAGGGCCGGAAGTTTGCCCAGCAACAACCTGTAAACACGTCGGGAAGGCTCTTTCCAAGCGTGCCCCATAAAAGTAGATCGGCCCTGCAACGTGAACTCACGCAACATTTCTTGCAGATTCAATACTGCTTTGTCCACCTCTGCTCGATTAACGGAGACCTGATGATAAACCGCCTTTTCCGAAGTGATCATGCCGACCACCATGCGGTCCGATAGCAGATTGAAATCCAAGATCATTTCGTTTTTGCCAAGGATCTTTTGACAAACATCAGACAGCCCAAGGCGCGATCCCTTGCTCAGAAGAGCGTAACGCGGGGAACTCTTCTCAAGCGCCTTTCGGATGTCGGCGAGTGAAGATCGAATGGCTTCCTGGGTTTGCCGGGACCCGGTGGTCGGCACCTCTGCCCAAAGTTCCAACAATTTGTTCTGAAGCTCTCGCTCGTCGCTTAAAAGGTTCTTGGGGACATCAAAGAACTCGATCGGTCCCGCTTTCTTCAATGCCAGCTTTCTCCTGCAAACACGGCGCCTTTCCATGAGCTGAAAGATCTGTTCAGCCAAATCTTCGCGTGGAGCAACATTTACGGGGCCAAGGACCTTGCTGGCAAGTTCCTCAAATACCTGAAATCGCTCTTCGAACTGTTTTAGCAAAGGATGGCCTGGTGGTATCTCGTCCAGCATGGATTCGAAATCGTCGATGACCCGTCGGTACTTAACAATAGCGTTGTCGGTTTCTCCGGATAGATAAAGTCTGCGAGCTTCCTTAATCTCTCTGTCAAGTTTGTGCGTGATAACAGCCTGTTCCACTCCACCGGCGGCGTCTTGGGCCTTGCGTTCCTTGAAAAGCCATTGGTATTTCTTCGCCGGCTCTTTGTCCGGCTTCGTTCGACCTTGAGCAGCCGGAGTAGAATCGGTGGACCCTGAGGTAGGAACCCGAGTGGTAGTAGACTCTGCCCAAATGCCCTGGGCTTGAAGAAAGAAGGCGAACACCATAGAAATTATAATTAATTTATCCAGCAGATGACTATATGCGTGTGGGGCCCAACACTTCATTTTTGGCTCTTTTCTTGCCGATCCGCATGGACCCACCATGCGTCACTTTTCTCTTTAAACCACCACGCTGCGAAATCGGTGCACAAGATGGTCCGAGCCAGTCGTTTGCCGTCGTCAGTCCTAAGTCTTCTTACGGCTGATGTGATCCAATCCGCGGCATACCGATTCCCCAGGTCGCCCAGTTCCTTAAGTTGAAGTATCATTTCCAACTGGTCTGCATCATGAGCTATGTTTGCCTCCGGAGTGCCGGCCCCATTAAACTCGTTGGTCAAATCGCGTATCTCTTCGCCGAAAGGGAGGTCCGCCGTCATGTCTCGAACTGCAGCGTCCTCGTCGGCTTTGACATACCTCTTATTTACGTAATTAAGATCGCCGGTTCGCGCCTCGACCAGGTCGTGGAACAAGCACATCATAACAACCCTCTCCACACTGTATCTGCCCGACATCCTGGCCAGCACGTAGCCTATCACCGCGGCCCTGAGACTATGTTCCGCCACTGTTTCATCGCCTGTACCCAAAAATTGAAATCCTGATCGAGGGGTCCTCTTTAACATTCCCACCTCGAATAGAAAATCTGCAATTCTCTTTAGTTCCACTTTCCCAACCTCGTCACACTCACAGAATTGCGGCTTCAGTATCACGATTCTCACAATCCATCAAGGGTTTTGCTTGACAAGACCGGCAAACGTTTGGAAAAGCCAAGCCGGCGCAAGAGCGATGTACGAACATTCAACAGATTGTCAGAGCTTGAGGGCGTCAGGTAACACGTTGCCAAAATCGGTCTTCACTTTCTTGGTCGATTTTGATCTATAATTCCGGCCGAACAGCCTCATTCGGTAAACAGGCAATTGGTATTACTGCATGAATATCATAGTGGAAAGTCAAGACAAAGTTGCATTAAGCTGCGACCTGTGCGGCAGTGAACAACAACAACTGTTGTTTGTAAAAGAGGGATTCCATCACGTCCGTTGCCTCAATTGCGGAATGGTTTTTGTCAGCCCAAGGCTTGCCGAGCATCTGACCATTCAAACGAGGTCCGGTACGGGAACTATGGGGGATGATTATATTAGCCGGTCACAAAGAAGGCGTTTCCAAAAAGAACTTGCAACCATGCGATCTTTCCGCCGCGTTAATAGAATTATGGAAGTGGGGGCCGGCCGCGGCTGGTTTTTACTCGAAGCAGCCCGGTTGGGATGGGAAACTTGGGCTGTTGAAATAAACACCGACGCGGTTAACTATTTGAAACGTAACGGCATTCAGCGAATCATCGTCCAACCAGCGGAAGAATTCGATACACCCGAAGACTCTATGGATGTTGTCAGAATATGGGACGTCATCGAACATCTCGGCTCACCAAGAACGGCTTTAACCAACATCTTTCGAGTCCTGCGTCCGGGAGGTATGCTGAAACTCGCGACCACTAACTTCGATTCACTGTCGCGGCGTATCAACGGACCTGAATGGGTCTATCTTAACGGGGCTGATCACATTTTCCTGTTCGAACCGCCCACAATAGCCCGGCTTCTGGAAGATCTGGGATTCCGGCAAATCGAAATTCGCACGAGGTCCTTCAACATGAGAAGAAAACTTTATCATCCGGAGAAGGAATTGCCCGTGAGGTTTCCCGTACTGCTTCCTTTCAGAAAGCTGATCGATGAAGCTGTCAGATTCACGAGATATGGTCATCAGATGATCGTAACGGCGATCAAACCCCAGGGGTCTGCTTAGATCCGGATTCCGAATTTGGGGCGCCACGGCATGGTCCTGTGTGACAGACGAAAGGACGGGCAAACGAAAGTTCTACGCCGTCCTACATCAAGGGCCGGTTGACTCCCCCTTGAATGCGGTACGCGCTGCAATTGTGGCTGAGTATCGTCAAGGGAAGGAATAAAAGATACAGGGAGACCATGATGCTACAACGCATAAGCCGCTTTGTTTCAAAGAACATTGCATATGTGGTTATATGGTCCATTTTTGTCGCCCTCCTGATCGCGGCTTTAATAAAAACCGGAGATCCCTTGGAAGTACTTTTCGGGTTCATCTTTTCCTTTTGACCCTTCATCTTCAAATTAGGACACTACCCCTTCGTTAATGTTGTGGAGTTGAAAAGAGGAGGGTGCTATAATTATAAATTTCGCGCGTACTGCGCGTATGTCGTGTTCGCGCGGCTTGCGAATCTCTTAATTACGGCACCTTGGTCGTATAGGCTAAAGTGATCTAAGAACATGATTGACTCGCCGGAATACGGAAATATGGTCCCCGGACAGGCCGCTGAAATCCTGGTGGCAGCGCTGCCTTACATCAAACATTATCGCGGCCGACGCATCGTCATCAAATATGGCGGCAGCGCGATGACTGACGGCAGCCTCAAGAGAGACTTTGCCGTGGACGTGACGCTGCTGAGTCTCATAGGCATGAAGCCTATAATCGTGCACGGAGGCGGACCTCAGATCGGGGAACTACTCAAGAAAATCGGTAAGGAAACTCGGTTTGTAAGGGGCCTTCGAGTAACTGACGAGGAAACCATGGACGTGGTCGAAATGGTCCTGGTGGCCAAAGTCAACCAGGATGTCGTGTCCATGATCAACCACCATGGAGGAAGGGCCGTGGGGATTTCCGGTCGGGACGGCGGCCTCATAAAGGCCAAAAAAGCCGCGCCGACAGGAGGCGCCGACATCGACGAGGACCTCGGGCTCGTGGGGGAAGTGGACTCCATTGAACCCGATTTGATAGCCTCCCTCGAGGCACGAGATTTCATTCCAGTCATTGCCCCGGTAGGTAGCGGACCTGATGGGAAGCCGTATAACATCAACGCGGATACAGCGGCCGGTGCGTTGTCCGCGGCCCTGAGAGCGGAGAAATTTATCCTGCTTACCGATGTGCCGGGCGTACTTGATGCAAACCAGCAGTTGATATCGAGCCTATCGCGAGAGGAGGCCGACGAGCTGATACGTAGTGGTGTTGTGTCAGGCGGAATGATACCGAAAATTCGCTGCTGCATTAGTGCACTCAGAGGAGACGTTCCCAAAGCTCACATAATTGATGGGCGAGTCCCTCATGCTCTGCTGCTGGAGCTACTGACCGACCAGGGCATAGGCACAGAGATAGTTGGGGAAGGGCCATCGGGCGTATGAGTACCTGATTTCATAGTCCATTCAATTGATTGCCAAGTGATCGGAGACAGGACCATGGATTCCAATGATTTCATAGTGAAATCTAATCATTATTTATTCAATACCTATACCAGAATCCCTATAATGCTCGTGGAAGGTGACGGTTGCAGAGTCCGAGACAGCAACGGACGTGAATACCTGGATTTTATTGCCGGCCTTGCGGCATGCACGCTGGGGCACGGTCATCCCGCCCTGGCTGACGCGATTTACGAGCAAGCAAAGAAGCTGATCCATGTCTCTAATCTTTTTCACATCGAGCCGCAGATAAGGCTCGCAGAGCTGCTGATCAATAATTCGTTCGCAGACAAGGCCTTTTTCTGTAATTCCGGAGCTGAGGCCAATGAAGGTGCTATCAAGTTGGCTCGAAAGTACTTTCACGATCGGGGTGAGCACGACCGGTACCATGTCATCACGATGGAGGGGTCTTTCCACGGGAGAACACTTGCCACACTGGCAGCTACGGGGCAGACCAGATATCGTCAAGGGTTTGAACCCACAGTACCCGGCTTTTCGCACGTCCCGTTCGGGGACATCAAAGTTTTGCAGGATTCGATCTCAGATCGCACTGCAGCCATTCTGATCGAACCGATACAGGGAGAAGGGGGAGTTCGGGTTCCTCCGCCCGGTTTCCTTCAGGATGTCAGGAAGCTATGCGACTATCACGGATGCTTGATGATCCTTGATGAAGTGCAGACCGGAATAGGTCGAACAGGCAAACTCTTTGCGTATGAGCACTCGCAAATAATCCCTGATATCGTAACTCTGGCCAAGGGGATTGCCGGAGGAGTGCCTATGGGTGCGATCCTGGCGAGGAACCAGGTAGCCGAGTCCTTAGATCGCGGGACGCACGCGGCCACATTCGGAGGCAATCCTCTTGCTTCATCGGCCGCTTTGGCAGTACTGGGGATAGTGCTTTCAAATGGCTTTCTGGCAGAAGTTCATGAAAAGGGAATGCATTTAAGGCGACGCCTGGAGGAATTGGCGGTGCGACATGATCTGATTCAAGAAGTTCGCGGCGAAGGTTTGATGCAAGCAATTGAGCTGAAGACGCCGGGGGCGGGTTTGACCGAAGAACTTCGCGAAAGAGGGGTCCTGGTAAATTGCACGGCGAATACTGTCCTCAGGTTTCTCCCGCCGCTCGTCGTATCGAATGAGGAGATTGACGAAATGGCGGTCAAGCTGGATTCCGTTCTGAAGATGGGTGTATAGACATGGGAAAGACTAGGCATTTCCTTAGCTTGTCCGATTTTTCTCGCGACGAGATTCTGGCGCTCATCGGCCGGACTGCGCAAATAAAAAAATGCTTGCAGGGACAGGGTCCCTCGAAGCCTCTGGAGGGCCGTTTTGTCGGAATGATATTCGAGAAGCCGTCCACGCGGACCCGTGTCTCGTTTCACGTCGGCATCTCCCAGTTGGGTGGAAATGCCGTTTACCTCAATTGGCAGGACATCCAAATCCGCCGGGGTGAGCCGATCCGTGATACGGCAAGAGTGCTGTCCAGATATCTTGATGCGATTGTAATCAGGACTTTTGGTCATGCAATTCTTGAAGAGTTTGCGGCCTGGTCTTCGGTACCGGTGATCAATGGTTTGTCTGATTTGCATCACCCATGTCAGGTTCTGGGTGACTTGTTCACACTCCATGAAGCCGGGACCGATCTTGGCAAGATGAATGCAGCCTGGGTCGGGGATGGAAACAACATGGCGAATTCATGGATTGAGGCTGCTTCCATAATGGGTTTCAGGCTGGCGCTGGCCTGCCCGGAAGGATATGAACCCGCGTTGGGTTTAGATTCTGCAAATGTTCATCTCGTTCGAGATCCCGTGGAGGCGGTTCGCGCGGCGGACGTAGTCTCCACTGATGTTTGGGCGTCCATGGGCCAAGAGGCTGAAACGGAAGCCAGGCTCCATGCTTTTCAGGGGTACCAGGTGAACAAGGAACTTCTGACATTCGCTCATGATCCGGTTTATGTTCTTCATTGCCTTCCCGCTCATAGAGGGGAAGAAATCACAGACGAAGTGCTTGAATCCCCTCAATCGCTTGTGTGGGAGCAGGCGGAAAACAGACTCCATGTCCAGAAGGCGGTCCTGGAGATGCTTGTGGGAGGTTGATTTGATTCCGGCGGATGGTCTTCTGATTGCTGTCCTTAAACGACTTTAACGTGAGCTACGGAGGTTTCGTGAACGTTAACAAAGTCAATAAAGTTGTTCTGGCTTACTCTGGCGGTCTGGATACGTCGGTAATACTTCGTTGGCTGATCGACCATTTCCAGTGCTCGGTAGTGGCTTTCGCCGCGGACGTGGGACAAGGAGAAGAGCTGGAGACGATTAGAGGCAAGGCAGAGGCGGCCGGCGCAGAGTCCGTCCATATAATGGACTTGAAAGAGGAATTCGTGCGGGACTATGTTTTCCCCATGTTTCG
Organism: Desulfomonilaceae bacterium; assembly: GCA_035506215.1. Taxonomy (GTDB): domain Bacteria; phylum Desulfobacterota; class Desulfomonilia; order Desulfomonilales; family Desulfomonilaceae; genus DATJPW01. The sequence continues at coordinate 5,606 of DATJPW010000306.1, read as the reverse complement.
AGCGAATGCAGTATACGAAGGCATTTATCTTCTGGGCACATCCATTGCCAGACCGTGCATAGCGAAGGCCCAGATGGAACTTGCGGCCCGCGAAAAGGCCGATGCTGTAAGTCACGGGTCTACAGGAAAGGGAAATGACCAGGTCCGGTTCGAGTTGACCTATCTTTCCATTGATCCTCATATTACTGTGATAGCGCCCTGGAGGATCTGGGACATGCGCTCACGTTCCGATCTTATAGCCTATGCCAAAGAACATGGGATTCCTGTGACGACCACATCACAAAAGCCGTACAGCATGGATAGGAATCTGCTTCATTTGAGCTTTGAGGGGGGTATCCTCGAAGATCCTTGGGCTGAACCGCCGGAGGATATGTTTGTTCTCACAGCTAATCCTATCAAAGCTCCGGATAAACCCGAAGAGATCATCATATCTTTTCGAGCAGGCGATCCCGTGGCTTTGAATGGTCGTGAATTATCGCCTGCAACCCTTTTGGCAAATCTCAACTCCATCGCGGGACGCCACGGGGTCGGACGGGTGGATATGGTTGAAAACCGTTACGTGGGCATGAAGAGCCGAGGCGTGTATGAGACTCCCGGCGGCACCGTGATTTATGCGGCGAGACGCCCGCTGGAGTCGCTCACGCTTGACAGAGAGGTAATGCATCTGAAGGATGAGTGGATACCGCGATATGCGACACTAGTTTACAACGGATACTGGTTCTCTCCGGAGAGGAAAATGCTCCAGGCAGCTATTGACGAGGCTGCGCGCGCTGTTTCGGGTGACGTCAGGCTGCGACTCTTTAAAGGCAGCGTGACCGTGACCGGGCGCAGATCGGACAACTCTCTGTATGACAACCGATTTGCCACCTTTGAAGAAGATGAGGTCTATTCACAAGCGGATGCCGAAGGTTTCATAAGGCTCAATGCCCTTCGATTGCGGATACGCGCCCTTATGGAAAACCGTCGGTAGGTCTTCAACGACTTCGAAGACAAAATCGGAGCAACTGATGACGAAAAGGGGCAAGAAAACGGAACAGACTGACACCCGTGAAGTGTCCGGCATTAGAAAGGGCCGCTTCAAAAACGGAATGGACCCTCTGTTTGCCGCGTTCAATGCCTCGATTTCATTTGATAAGCGCCTCTATCACGAAGATGTTCAGGGTTCTATCGCTCATGTCCGAATGCTTGCTGCGCAAGGTATAATTACCTCCGAAGATTGCCGTGTTATCGAGGACGGTTTGAGGAGCGTCTTGGATGACATCGAGCAGGGACGGTTTGAATTCCGAGACGACCTGGAAGACATACATATCAACATCGAGGAAGCGCTTCGAGCCAAGGTTGGTGATGTGGCCGGTAAAGTGCATACGGCCCGGAGCCGCAATGACCAGGTAGCGCTCGATTTGCGCATGTACATCAGAAATCAGTGCGAATCTGTGATAAGCGATCTGTTGGCCTTGTGCGACACACTTGTGCGAAAGAGCGAGGAATCGATTGACATAATCATGCCGGGATATACGCACCTACAGCGAGCCCAGCCGGTGCGGTTGGCGCATCACTTGATGGCTTACTTCCAGATGTTCCGCCGTGACTGGGAACGCTTCACAGATGCGGCTCATCGGCTGGATGAAATGCCTCTGGGGGCGGCCGCCTTGGCAGGCACCACGCTGCCGATTGATCGAGAAATGGTGGCGCAATTGCTTGAGTTCTCCAGCGTGACGGCAAACTCGATGGACTCGGTCTCAGACAGAGATTTTGCTGTGGAGTTCCTTTTCAACTCATCGATGGTGATGATGCATCTGTCTCGCCTCGCGGATGAGTTGATTCTATGGTCTACGACGGAATTCGGTTTTTGTTCGCTTCCCGAGTCCTTTTGTTCGGGATCGAGCCTGATGCCTCAGAAAAAGAACCCGGATGCCTGTGAATTGATCCGAGGAAAAACAGGACGAGTATATGGCGATCTGGTAGCCTTACTTACGGTTTTGAAAGGCCTCCCGCTCACCTACAATAAGGACTTGCAGGAGGACAAGGAACCTGTTTTTGACGCAACCGACACAGTCCGGGGTTCTCTGGCGGCCATGACGGGCTTAATTGCAGGCATCAAATTCGATTCGGACCGAATGCTGGCAGCGGCGTCCGATCCGCATATGGCGGCTACGGACCTGGCAGATCGGCTTGTACGCCAGGGCGTTCCCTTCCGAGAGGCGCATTCCCGAATAGGAGCAATGATTCGTGCCGACAGTAAAGGTCCCGGGAATAGAGAGGCCTTGGGTTCGGTCCCGGCTGCCGACGAGCTCGTGGAAGCGCGAATCCATATCGGGGGCACTGCACGCGCCAAAGTAATGGATCAAATTCGAGAGGCAAAATCGTTCCTGCAAGACAATGCCAAGACAACACTACCAGGAACAAAAAAGTAGGGGTGAAGGGTCTGGAAAGAAGAATGCAGCCCGATGTATTTGGCTTTTTGTTGCCGTGTGCCTACTGGTCGGATGTGGGTACAAAACCAGGCCAAGACCGGCCACAGAAACGATTCCCGGCGAGGTCGGGCTTCTCGATGCACGGTCTTATCCTGATCGCGTAGTCTTGAGGTGGGACGTGCCGACTGCAAATGCTGACGGGTCGATACTGAATGATATTTCGGGCTTCAAGGTATGGCGATTGGCCCAGAAGGTCGGAGAAGAATGCGAGAACTGCGATGAAAAAAAGGAACTGCATGCAAATATAGATTTCCAGAAGCCCAGCAACGCAATGATCGAAAAAGGAGAGATTATATACACAGACACAGCGGTCGAGACCGGGAACACCTATACGTATTCCGTCTCGGCTTACAATTTCAAAGGGAAAGAGGCGTCGCCGAGTCAGGATGTTACTGTAGTGATGGAAGAACCCCCGCCTGCACCCGAAAACGTGCGTGTGGATTTTGACTCTCGCGGCACTGTCCTGGAATGGGACGCTCCGGTTAGGCCCTCGGGCATCAAGGGCTACCGCATATATCGCGACGAGTCCGGCTCCTCCAAGGACATGAAACCCATAGGGGGCACGAAGTGGGCTGAAACTAACTTCTTGGACAAGGATGTCGAGAAGGAAAAAACCTATTATTACGAGGTGAGATCTATCAAGACAAATCGCGGTATTCCGGTGGAATCCGTTCCGTCCCAAATCGTTAAGATTGTGGTTCCGGCTGTGCGGTGGCAACCCCCGGAGAATGTGAACGTCATGCCCAAGAGAGACCGCATGACTGTATACTGGACTCCCGTCAAAATTGAGGGCCAGGAGACCCGGTACAATCTTTACCGGTCCGAATCCGGAAAGGTGTTTGCCAAGGTCAATAAGGAACCACTTAGGAACCCGTGGTACAACGATAGTGAAGTCGGCAGAGGTAAGACTTACCGATACGCGGTCACGGCTTTCCCCGAAACAAAGCCGGATGAAGAATCGAGCCGATCAGCTTCTGAAGCCGTAAAGTTACGGCCTTGATCGGGAAGTGCGATGCATTATTTTCATTATCAAAATGATGAGCTTTTTTGCGAGAACGTTCCTGTGAGGCGCATTTGCGATGACTTGGGAACGCCCGTCTTCATCTATAGCCGCGCAACCCTCGAACGACACTTCAGGATTTTTCAGGAACCCTTTTCCGGCGTCGATCACCTAATATGTTACTCCATGAAAGCATGCTCGAATCTTGGCATCCTTAAGATGTTCGGCAATCTTGGCGCAGGCATGGATATCGTTTCAGGAGGAGAACTCTACCGAGCATTGCAGGCGGAGATCGATCCATCTCGCATTGTTTATTCCGGGGTTGGCAAGAAGGCTTCGGAGATGGATGAAGCCCTGACTGCCGATATTCTAATGTTTAATGTGGAGTCGGAAGAGGAATTGCTCGTCCTGGATCAGAGGGCTCAGGCGCTGGGAAAGCGAGCCCGTGTTGCTTTGAGAGTTAATCCGGACGTGGACCCGCACACCCACCCGTACATAGCCACCGGATTAAGAAAGAGCAAATTCGGAATAGAGATGGAACGCGCTGCAGAGATCTACCGTCGGGCAAGGGAATTAAAAGGGATTGAACCTGTAGGCGTTGATTGCCACATCGGTAGCCAATTGACTGAACTGTCCCCGTTTCTGTACGCGATGGAGCACCTCAAAAAGCTTATAGAAGGTCTTGTTTCAGAGGGCATTGAAATCCGCTACTTGGATATCGGTGGCGGGTTGGGCATCCCATACGATGATGAAAGCCCTCCATTACCTGCTGCCTATGGTGCGGCTATAGTTGAACAGGCCGCGGACATGAATGTGAAAATCATTCTGGAACCCGGCCGGGTCCTCGTGGGCAATTCGGCTATTCTGGTTACAAGGGTACTTTACAGGAAGCAAGCGCCTGAAAAATATTTCATCATCGTGGATGCAGGAATGAATGACTTGATACGACCCAGCCTTTACAAGGCGCATCACTCGATCTGGAAAGTCGAAAAGACGCCGGAAGTTAAAGTGCCAACGGAAAAAATAATCGCGGATGTGGTAGGTCCGATATGCGAATCCGGCGATTTCCTCGCTCAAGAAAGACACATGGAGCCTGTCGAACCTGGCGAACTGCTTGCGATGATGAGTGCGGGGGCCTATGGTTTCTCCATGTCCTCAAACTACAACTCCCGTCCTCGTGCGGCCGAAGTTCTTGTTGATGGAGACGACTATTCCGTGATTCGCGAACGCGAAACTTACGACGACTTAATTAGGGGAGAACGAATTCCGCCGAGCACCGCAGCATCAAATTGAAGGAGCAAATTATGTTCTCAGGAGCCTTTACCGCGCTAGTCACGCCTTTCAAGGACGGCAGCCTCGATCCAATCGCTTTAAAAGAACTAATCCGGTTCGGGATCGATGGCGGGATAAGCGGATTTGTCCCGTGCGGCACCACCGGCGAGTCCCCGACCCTGAGCCATGACGAGCACAGGAGCGTCATCGAAATCGTAGTCAAGGAGGTCGCAGGCCATGTGAAGGTCATCGCTGGGACCGGCTCGAACAGCACCGAGGAAGCCATCGAACTGACCCGCTATGCCCGACAAGTCGGTGCGGACGGCGCCCTCGTGGTATCACCGTACTATAACAAACCTACGCAGGAGGGTTTGTACCAACATTTCAAGGCTGTAGCCGAAGCAGTCGATATTCCAATCGTAATTTACAATATTCAGAGTCGCACAGCGGTCAACGTAGAGAATTCGACCATGGAGCGGTTGTCCCGAATACCCAATATCGTTGGAGTAAAGGAGGCTTCCGGATCAATTCTGCAGATCAGCGAGGTGATACGCCTTTGTGGGACAGATTTTGATGTGCTCTCCGGAGATGACCAAATTACTTTCCCCCTGATGGCTCTCGGCGGAAAGGGGGTCATATCGGTGGTTACAAACATAGTCCCGAGAAAGATGTCCGATCTGGCGAAACATATGCTGAACGGTAATATCGACGAGGCGAAATCCATACATTTCGAGATCTTCGAGCTTTGTCAGTCGATGTTCATTGAAACGAACCCGATACCAATTAAAGCGGCTTTGGGCCTCATGGGCAAGATAAAACCCGAATACCGGCTTCCTCTTTGCGCTCCATCATCGGCGAAC
>DATJPW010000305.1:0-5938 GCA_035506215.1 Desulfomonilaceae bacterium | reverse complement strand
GTGGAAAACAAGATTCCCGCACTTCGCCAAGACATACTGGAAATCATGGAACAAGAGAAGAATTCTTAAGAGTTCCGGAGATGCCATGCGTGGTTGTTGAAGCCGGGACCCGAAGGGCACCGTTGCAGGAGGAGAATTAGTTGGACCAAAACAGCACTTCGATCTTTGACCTGTCCTCGTCTGAAAAACTGCAGCCCGCGCAACACTTTCGGGACGATCTTCCGGCCAAGCCCGAGGCAATACCTGTGAATGACCGGCAGAAAGAAAAGCTGGCCAGGAGAAAGGCCAATCTGGTGAAGAATCCTGCTGCAGGCCTAACGTGGGAAGAAATCAAGGAACGGGTCCGGAGTCTCTATGGACGCTGAACTGATTCTCGCACCAGAGGCCGAGCAAGACATCGCAGAGGGCTACGCCTGGCATGAAGCTCGGCGGCTTGGTTTGGGTGAAGAGTTCTTGAGCTGCATCGAGGCTTGTTTGCAAGCTATCTGCCGGACCCCCGAAATGCACTCCCTTGTCTACGAAAGCTATCGTCGCGGATTGGTGCGCGGCTTTCCGTATACAGTTTTCTACGAATATGCTGAAGATACAGTGACTGTTTATGGAGTATTCGCGCTTCCGGCGGTCCCGGCAAATGGTGTCGACGCCTTTCTTGAATTGCTATCTTGACGGGACATGCCTTAAGGTTTCAGTATCCGCCGGAAATCTCAGTTGGGTGTCTTCGCCCATAACATAGGAAAAGTTCCAAGCGGCAGTTATGCTCGCACTTTGACCGGCGAGGGGAGCGCATATTATGAAAGTGAAACGCATACCCATTACCGGGAGAGAAGAAAAGGGCCGCCTTAGCCCGCAGATGAGAGCACTGTCCGAGTTCTATCAGGCCCTCAACGACCGAGACATGGATCTAATGGCGCGCAACTGGGTGCAGACGGATGAAGCCGTCATGGACAATCCCGTGGGCGGCATCAAGCGCGGATGGGAAGAGATCAGGAGTGTATACGAGCGGATCTTTACCAGCTCTGCCGAATATTGGTTCGAGTTCTATGACTACAGCTACCATGAAGCTGGAGAGCTCTTCTACGTTGTAGGCAGAGAGCGAGGAGAGTACAAGGCCCGCGAAGCGGCCCTGAATATGGCGATCAGGACAAGCAGGGTCTTTCGGCTGATAGACGGAGAATGGCGGCAAGTTCATCACCACGGTTCCATCGATGACTCGGATCTGTTGGCAGCGTACCAGCAAGCGATTAGATCAAATGCACAAACCAATGCCTCAGGATAGTTCGAATTTGGAGCAAGATCCACGTGAGAAAGCTCATGATCGTAAAGCTCATGACTGTTGCGCTTGTCTTCGCCTTCGTTCCCGTGCTGTTTTCACAGGAAGGTAAGCCACCAGCAGATTTGGACAAAAGGGTGCGAGCGTTCCTCGAAAGTCAAAGAAGAGAGTGGCACGACATGAATATTCCGGAAGCGGACGGCAAGTTGCTTTACGACATCATCATCAAAAATAAGTATACGAAAGCGCTCGAGATCGGCACCTCGACCGGGCATTCTGCAATCTGGATTGCCTGGGCGCTCAGCAAAACCGGCGGCAAATTGATAACGGTTGAGATTGATGAATCGCGACACAAAACGGCATTGGAAAATTTCAAAAAAGCCGGACTTTCGGAATATATTGATGCGAGACTCGCGGATGCACACCAGCTTGTTCCAAAACTGAAAGGACCATTCGATTTCGTCTTTTCTGATGCGGACAAGGATTGGTACAAGAATTATTTTGACGCCGTGGCGCCGAAGTTGATCGTCGGTGGCTGCTATACAACGCATAATGTTTCGGATAAAAGACGTGGGTACTTCGGATTAGGCGGTTATGCCGACTATCTCAAGGGCCTCAAGAATTTCGAGACAACCTTTGACGACAAGGGCGCCGGCGTTTCCATCAGCTACAAGAAATTCGATAAATAAGTGGCTGTGGGGAGTAGCTGACAAGACCAGAGTGAAATTCCCGGGGAGGCTCGGGGGTAACAGTCAATGAGATTAGTGCTCGTCATTGCATTCTTGATCAGCGGCTTCGTGGCCCTGAGCATGGCCTTTTTCCAGAAGACCCGCAAAACATATCCGGGGTTTGGCCTCTGGACTGCCGGCGTTGGCCTGGTGAGTCTCGGGTACCTCTTCTACTGTCTGAGGGGATATATTCCCGAAGCTATCTCAATCTTCGGTGTGAATGCTGCGTTTCCCCTGGGTATGTTGCTGCACCTAGCCGGCATGCGGCGTTTCTTGGAACTAACCCCCATGCCGCGACTATGGTACGCTCTCCCTGGGGCAACCGTCATCCTCTCGGCCGTCTTCTACTACGGATATGATTCACTTGGCTTGCGTACCTTGATCGTTTCGATAGCAGTTGCCGCCATACATTTTGCGCTGGCTTTCCTAATTTTCTCCAAGCCTCTCCGACCGAGGTCAATGTTTTATGGCGTGATAGGGTATCTGTTAGCGTTGGCCGGAGTAATAACCCTCGGCAGAGGAATATGGTCGTTCGCGGACTCACAGTTTCAAGTACTTGCCGGCTCTCCGGTTCACCTCATCTTTTTTGTTTCCGTGGTTGTCCTTCAACTGGGAGAAGACCTTGCTTTCATCATGCTGAACAGTCAGCGCTTAGAAAGCGAGCTTATGGAGGCCGAAGCCGGTTTAAAACTGAAAATCGGAGAGTTGCAACAAGCCTTGGCCGAAGTCAAGACTCTCAGCGGCCTGTTGCCCATCTGCTTCAATTGCAAGAAAATAAGAGACGACCAAGGTTATTGGCAAGCCGTCGAACATTTCATTCGCGAACATCATTCTCAGGTGGAGTTTAGCCATGGCATTTGCCCGGAATGCTTACAGAAACTCTACCCGGAATTTGCTGACAAGATCCTTTCCGACAAGGCATGACAGGGAGTGCTGTTTGCTCAGTCCGTATAAACTCACTCTGGAACCGCAAATCATTTAAGGGCCGCTATTCTCAATTCCGGGCGACTCAGTTGAGTCACCCCGCGAAGGTCGGAACTCCGGAACCGGTCGGCAGTCGTCGGTCCAGCGAAATCGCGAGAGGCCGGTACGATTTCGGCAGACCGACCGGCAGGTGCTCCGGTCGTCACCAGGGAGAATCCTGGATTCCGGCGCAGCCGGGACAAGCTTGGAGATCGCCGGGGATGCCTGTGGTGCCGGATCTACCGAATCTCAAAGTCGTCAGCTACTCTCCAGGCAGGCTTAGTGGCCTAGCGACCTGTTTTGTGCTAAATTGTGATTGGATGGGAACTAAGAAGCCTCTTATCGGAGATTGCACTGACGAGGCTACGCGTCACTGTAAATTGATTCTGGTTTTCTGATCGAGCCACAGCCCATCAAAGGTGCCGCAATGGTCGACCAAATGGACAATTCAATATCGCCTGAACAGTCCGATGTCGGGCAGCTCATCGAACGCCTGGAAAAATGCGAGGCGGAGGCAAGGAGCACTGAAGAGCTCCTCCACGGCATCCTGAGCGCCGTAAACTCCTCCGCGGACGCAATCATCATTTACGACTTGAACGGAAATGCACAATATGTGAGTGACTCGTTTACCCGCCTGTTCGGGTGGACCAAAGAGGAGATCTTGGGCAAACCGGTGCCGTTTATGCCGGAATCAGAAGAGAAAGCCTCTCTTGCTCGGATAAATCGTCTGATTCAAGACGGAAAAGAGATGAGCGGTTTCGAGACCAAGAGGATCACAAAAGACGGGACCGTCTTGGATGTGAACATCAGTGCCTCACGATATCTCGATCATCGGGGGAAACCTCTTGGAATTCTGGTTATTCTCCGTGACATAACAGCATGGAAATCTATGCAGCGGGCCAGGCAGAGAGCAGTGAATCATCTCTCTCATGAACTGACCACGCCGCTCGCGATCATAGACGCTTCGCTGCCGCGACTGATCAGAGAAGGTGTTCCGCCGGAAGAACGTAAGAAAAGCCTTGACAGGATCAGGAGAAATCTAACCCGACTGAACGAGATCCAGCAGGTCGTGCAACAGATCATTGCCCCCATCCGTTATGAGCCTCGGCCTTTTCCGATTATTCCGCTCGTCCTCGACGTCCTGGACACGCTTAGGAAGCGAGCCTCGAAGCGGTCTGTGGCGATACTCCACAAGCTCCAACAGGTTGATTCATCCGTAATAGATCCGGATGTGCTCACAAGGGTGCTCCAGACGCTGGTGAAGAACGCCGTTGAGAATACCCCGGATGGAGGAACGGTGACGGTTAGTCTGGAGGCAACGCCGGCAGGTCCTTTGGTGCGTGTCGAGGATCGTGGAGTGGGCATCCTCCACGAGGATCAGCCGTTCATATTTGAGGCGTTCCATCACTCCCAGACCACGGAGACCTACTCCACGAAGAGACCGTTTGATTTCAATGCAGGCGGCAAAGGGTTGGAATTGATGCAGTTGAAGATGCTTTCCGACGCAGGCTACATTGATCTTAGACTCGAAACCGCCAGATGCAAATACCTCCCTACCAACCGAGAACGCTGCCCGGGTGACATCTCCGTGTGTAAACATGTCAACGACGAGCGCGGATGCAGGGAATCCGGCGGCACTACCTTCTTCGTCGTGTTCAAGGGGCCGAAGAAGTAATCACACGCAGTCTTCAGCAGTGTCATCCGGGTGGCCGTGAGACTTCTAAAGGAGCCGCACGATCACACGGCTAGTTTGTTAAGTATAAACTTCAGATTGTAATAATATTGGCTACCATATCGTGAACTGTATCCGGACCATCTTGGAGCGTAAACCATATTCATTACCAGTCCAAGCAGCCGACACCCGGGCACTGACGTCAATCTATCCATCGATTCTCTCAGCTCACAGCGTCCGACGTGTCCTTGCCTGGCAACCAGTATAACGCCATCCGCTTTTGTGCAAATTGTGGGCACATCGGGCAATCCCAAAACCGGCGGACTGTCGACAACAATGTAATCGAATATTCTTCTCAGCTCTTCAATAGCGAGGTCCATTCGGGCGGATTGGAGCAGCACAACCGGATTATCTAAAACCGGCCCGGCAGTGATGTAGTACAGGCCTGGAATTCGGTGCAGATGAATCAGGTCCGAAACGTTCAGGGACGTGTCGCTAATAAAACTCGACAACCCCAATTCAGAATTGGAGTTTCCGAATACCTCGTGAATACGGGGTCTACGCAAATCCGCGTCCACAATGACAACTTTCTTCGTTTTATCGCCGGTAAGGACGGTAGCTATGGATGCAGCGATAAGCGTCTTCCCTTCGCCAGCCGATGAGCTTGTAACCAGCATGCATTGGACTGGAGTGTCGGGATTCGAAAGTAAAATCGAAGCCTGAATGTTTCTGATAGCATCTGAAATCAAAGTCTTGGGGTGATCGTAAGCCATGAACTCATAGGGTCGGGTGACAATTGCCCTCCCACCCACCATTCCTGGGGCCATCTTTGCTATGTGAGGGACAGCGCCAAGTCGCATGACTTTGAAACTTGTATCAATTTGCATCGAGCTCCTCACGGTATCGTCCAATCGATCCACCAAAAAAGCGGAAGATACGCCGGCCACCACTCCCACAATGGAACCAATGAGCAAGAATAGCCATTTATTCGGCCAGGATGGCTTGGGCCCTACCCTGGGTCGGTCTACGATCCGGATATCATTGCTTATCGTGCGAGCCCGAATATCCATCTCCTTATATTCTTTGAGTAGGATCTTTTGGAATTCCGCGCCGGTATCTACATCTTTCTTGAGAAAGGCATACTGAGCCTCCAGCGATCGCACCCGTGAAGCTTCTTTTGTGGCCTGATCGAACGAGCCCTTGAGCAACATCTCCTCTGTCTTGGCCATATTCAGGGCCGAGGAAACCAGATTCTTTTCACTTGTTAATATATTTTCCCTCAAGAATTTGATTTTCTTCCCAAGC
>DATJPW010000304.1:0-23198 GCA_035506215.1 Desulfomonilaceae bacterium | reverse complement strand
CCTGATTTACAAATATGCTCGAACAGGGCCTGAGCCGATTTCCGTGGGAAATAGGTAAGAAGGGGGGAATACGTCATGTTGGAAACGATCTGGTTTTTGTTGTGGGGCGTGCTTTGGGCTGTTTACTTTATGCTTGATGGTTTTGATCTCGGTCTTGGAACCCTTGCGCCGTTCATAGCGAGGAGTGATGTTGACAAGCGAGTGGCCTACAATTCCATGGGACCTTTCTGGGATGGAAACGAGGTGTGGCTGATCACCGCGGGTGGTGTTACGTTTGCCGCGTTTCCCACAACTTATGCGGTCATGTTCAATGCTTTGTACACTCCTCTCTTGCTGTTGCTCTTCGGCTTGATATTTCGTGCGGTGGCTCTGGAATTCAGGAGCAAAGTTAATAACGACGGGTGGCGAAAGCTGTGGGATGCGTGCCATTTCCTGGGTAGCTTCGTTCCGGCCCTTTTGCTGGGTGTTGCATTTGCTAACATTTTCAAGGGCATACCGATTGACGCGGAAGGAGACTTCCAGGGCAATTTGCTCACATTGCTTAACCCCTACGGATTGTTGGGAGGTATTCTCTTCGTTCTCCTATTCCTGGTACACGGGGCGTTATGGCTGGCAATCAAGGCTGAGGTTCCCCTTGAGGAGCGAGCCGGGAAAGCGGCAGGTGGAATATGGTGGGTCCTGCTGGTCGTGGCTGTCATATTTCTCGGGGCCACATGGTTCGCGACAGGCCTGTACAAAAATTACCTGGCTTATCCTGCTCTCTTGCTCATTCCACTGATCACAGTGGTAGCACTTTTGGCCACCCGGGTCTTTATTGCAAAGAAGGCGTGGTGGAAGGCATGGTTTGCATCGTCGCTGACAATTGTCGGCGCGACTTTGTTCGGTGTCGTTGGGCTTTATCCCGACCTTTTCCCATCAAGTCTGGATCCGGCGTACAGCCTCACGATTTTTAATTCCGCGTCCAGCCCCCTTACTCTGAAGATCATGCTGGGTGTGGCATTAGTTTTTGTGCCCATAGTGCTCATATACCAGATTTGGGGCTACTATTTGTTCAAAGACAAAGTGACGACTGAAGATTTGGCGTCAGACGAGGCGTACTGAGACAGGAGCGGCAAAGAGCAAGTCCCTAAACGGCGGGGGCGAGCCTGCTTTGCACTGCCTTTGGTTTATGTTTTATCTATTACCTGCGCTACCAGGTTCAGAAATGACGGAGGAATGGCGAGTGGGCTCGACAGATCCAATCACATCTCGTCCTTAAACTCACTCGCCAGCCCGCTTTGAGATTTTTCCTTGAGTACCGGTAGATCGGCGCTTATCACATTCCACATGATATCCATGTCAATTTCAACGGATGAGTTAGTGTATCAAAACGGCTACATAAGTCCGGACGTCTTATACAGGCCACATCTCATATTTCCTCATCTTCTTGTACAAAAGTGTCCTGTGGATTCCCAATAGCCTGGCGGCCTGCGCCTTGTTTCCTTTCGCAATGACAAGGGCATATCGTATCGCCTCCTGTTGCGCGCGATCAATGGCTTGCTTTAAACCGAAGGCTTCCTGTAATGAAGGCGTCTTGGGAAAATTTTGAAGATACCTGGGAAGATCCGGAGGATAAATCTTGGCCCCCTCGAGTGAAGAAGCCACCCTTTCAAGGACATTGGAAAGTTCTCGGGCGTTGCCCGGCCAATCGTAATTTCTCAGTATCGCCTCTGCTTGAGGATCCATTTCTATTGCCCTACCGGTCGTATCGGTCAAAAGCTCCTCGAGCATATACCGCGCCAGTGGTACGATGTCTTCTTTCCTTTCTCTGAGCGGTGGAATATTCAGCGGTATGACGTTCAGACGATAGAAGAGGTCCCTTCTGAATTTCCCCTGAGCCACCATTTGCTCCAAATTTTGGTTGGTGGCAGCAATCAAGCGAAAGTCCACAGGAATGATCGAAGTGCCGCCCACCCGCTCCAGCTCTTTTTCTTCCAGCACTCGCAGCAACTTTGGTTGCATATCGAGCGGAAGATCTCCAATTTCGTCCAGAAAGACGGTTCCATGATGGGCAAGCTCGAATTTGCCCGGTTTGCCTTTGGACAAAGCGCCGGTGAAAGCCCCTTCTGCGTATCCGAAAAGTTCCGTTTCCATAAGATCTCGCGGAATTGCGCCGCAGTTTATGCGCACAAAAGGATGTAATCTTCTTGGGCTCGCGTGATGTATCGCGTGGGCGAACAGTTCTTTGCCTGTCCCCGATTCACTGGTGATGAGAACGGGAAGATGAGTGGCAGCAGCCTTAAGCGCCTCTTTCTTTAATTCCTGGACTGCCCGGCTTACCCCCACTATGCTATCCATCGTATATCTTGTGGATCGCAGCGTGAGGAGTTCCTGTTCGTAAAGCTGAACTTTGGACTCCAGCATGGCCAGCTTACGCGCGAGCTTGCCCACGTCCCGGACATCCTTGAACATAACTTGTCCAAAGACCGCTATCACTTTCCCATCTTGCTTGATGGGAATTCTCTGGACCACCATGTCGTTCCCTTTGATCCGATGGGGATAATTGACTTCCGGCCTCGCTATCTCCGCCACAAGGTGCATGCGAGAGTTTTCAACAACATTTGTGCAGTGCTTACCGATCTGGGATTTAGGATCAACTCCGAGGAATTGCCCATAAGGTTTGTTAAAGTATGTGACGTAACCCTGCGCATCTGTTATCATCACTCCGTGATAGATATTGTCTATGATCAGCCGGAGAAGCCCCAGTTCCCGAGTTTCATCGTGATGAGAGCTTTGAGCTTCAGCCGCTGATCGTCCTCTAGGCCGTTTTCGGCGAGGCGTGCCGGACGCGTGTTGTGGCATGGTGGTAGCCCTTCATGTCTCACGTTTGCTACAGATGGTAGCTGATTTGATACGCGTATAGTGGGCCAATCCCCTTTTCAATGCAACTGCATTTTTTGGCGCATCGGGTTCGTGATAGACAACATATTACAAACACAGGATGTTCAGGTGCGTACCCCTTTTGAACCTCGGCTACTCGATATGATGGCATCGAATTTGCTTCCTTTAGGCAGTGCAATTTTGGAAAGGGGGAGGTCTGCGAAAATGGAAATCGCAGAACCGGTAATCAAGTCGGAAGAAATACTCATACTCCTGGACGACGATTTCAATCCCAACAACGTCTGTATAGTGACCGGTGTGTCCGGCGGCATTGGAAGAGCAACGGCCGTTGCAGCGGCGGCAAACAACCTCGTAACCGTAGGTCTGGACATAGATGAACAGGAAGGAAGAAAGACGCAACAGATGGCCAAGGAAAAGGGAGGTCAGATGGTTTTTCTTCGCACGGATCTCTCAAGGGACGCGGATGTGGAACACGCCGTAGCGGAAGCGGCGAAATTGGGAACAATCAAGTTTCTGGCCAATATTGCGGGCATTCAGCATATTGATTCGGTAGAAAATTTTCCTATGGAAAAATACGATCTTATGCAAGGAATCATGCTCAGGGCCCCTTTCTTGCTCTCCAAGTTGTGTATCCCACATATGAAAAAGAGCGCATCCGGGACAGGAGTTATCGGGAACATGTCGTCCGTCCACGGGCACATCTGTACGATGAATAAGTCGGTGTACAGTATTACGAAGTTTGGACTTCGAGCGCTGAGCCAATCCATTTCTGCTGAAGGACAGGGCAAGATAAGGTCCTTTTCCGTGAGTACCGGGTTTGTCAAGACCGGTTTGGCCTTGAAGGAGATTCCGGCTCAAGCCGAACGGAGAGGCATCACTTCGGAGGAGGTAGTCAGCGACGTGATGATGGGTACGTCCCGCGTCAAGGAGATGATGGCTCCCGTGGAGGTCGCGAATCTCTTCATTTTTGGATTTTCCCGCTATGCCCGGTATCTGGTCGGCGGTGATCTGCTGTTCGACGGAGGCATGGTCTTAACGTATTAGTTTTGCCGTGCCTCAAGAAGTGATCGGGTCTGTCTGAAACCGGCCTAGGGCTGCAATATTTATAAACTGAGGAGGTGACGCTGAAAAATTAGGGATTGAAGGCCGGCTGTGCGTGCAGGTGGACTCCTCATATCACAGAAGTTTGCTTGCCGTTGGCGTTGAGAAAAAGGATTCTCGACGTCACCTGTCCGTGTCTCTCAGGATCGAAATTGGCACACGTTGTCCTTGACAACATTTGCGTCAGGTGTTACGAAAATGGCCTCACGAGAGGGATTTCTTAACACCGATTAACCATTTTTTGCACCGCACGACTCGAAACCACGTTCAGCGGGGGAAAGGTTTGCTGTAATACGTCGAAGTCTCAAAAGAAAGGGGACAAGGATGAAGAGGTCAGCAGTCTTTACTATCTTAGTTTTGGCAGTGGCTTTACTTCCATGGACCAGTGCGACGGGACAGGAGACCATCAAGTTCGGCGCCATCTATGACTTTGCCGGCGGCTGCCACATGTACTCGGAATCCGCCATGACCGGTATCAAAATGGCGGTCGAGGAAATCAATGCCGCAGGAGGGGTCCTCGGAAAGAAGCTCGAATATTTCACTCGTGACACAGAGGCAAAGACCGATGTAGCCGTGAGAGAAGTGAAAGACCTGATCCTTCGGGAAAAGGCGAATTTTCTCATGGGACCATGCAGCAGCGGTGTTGGTCTGGCCATGCAGGTGGTCCATTCGGAGTACAAGGTGATCAGGATCGCCGGGATCGCCAACACTGAGGCCCAAACAGTAGACAAGTTCACCCCGTACATTTTCCAGATAGTCCCCAACACTTACATGGAAGCCACTGCTAACACGCGGTACCTTCACCAGAAGTTTCCCAAGGCAAAGAAGTTCTGCACTATAGGTCCGGATTATGAGTTCGGTCGCCGCGAGGAAACGGCGTTTCAAGATGAGATCAAGAAGTTGGTACCGGACGCGGAAATCCTGTACGAAGCTTGGCCGAAACTGGGCGAGAAAGACTTCACCTCCTTCATTACCGCCATTATGGCCAAGAAGCCCGATGCAGTTCACGGATCCCTCTTTGGTGGGGACCTGGTATCCTTCACCAAGCAGGCATTGCCTTACGGCTTTTTTCAAAAGATTCCCTTCGTTGCACTTTATGACCTGTCTGTGCTTGAAGCCCTCGGCAATGACGCCCCGGAAGGCACTCTGGCTTTTGGTAGAGGGTGCTTCTTTATGGACCCGAATCCGAAGATGATGGAATTTGTGGAAAAATACAAGAAGGCCAATAAAGGCGCCTATCCTGATTCGTGGGCGGTCATGGCCTATGAGACCCTTTATCTGTACAAAGCAGCAGCTGAAAAGGCCAAGTCCATCGAGAGCGAGCCAATCATCAAGGCCCTGGAAGGGATGAAGTTTGATATGTTGAGAGGGCCATATACAATCCGGGCGCTCGACCATATGGGAACCGTACCCTGCTATCAGGGAGTCATAGCGAAGGTCCCCGAGTACCCCTTTAAGATCTGGAAGGACCTCAGTCGAATCCCGGGGGATGAGGTAATTCGTCCTGAGGCGCAGGTTCGGGAGATTTGGAAGAAGACCGGGGTTCAGAGATAACCCACTATCACGGGAGCTGAAGCCGTGTCCTTTGATGTGCTGTTCAATCAGTTTATGAGCGGAATAGCCCGGGGCGCCCTCCTGTTTCTGGTAGCCTCGGGCCTTTCCTTGACCTTTGGGGTGCTCCGGGTACTGAACTTTGCCCACGGGTCGCTGTACATGTTGGGGGCCTTCCTTTCTTACAGCGTCTGGACATTCCTCCTGATGCCGACGTTCGGGTTTTATATTGCGGCCCTTCTGGTTGCCCTGATCATGGGAGTCGTCGGGTTGATTATCGAATTCGGTCTACTCAGACGCCTGTATTCGAGAGGGTGGCCTGAACAGTTGCTCGCCACATACGCCATCATTTTGATCATCACCGACCTGGTCAAATGGGGATGGGGCGGGGCTTTTCTCTCGATTCCAAGACCGGAGCCTTTTACAGGGGCCGTGCTCCTCTTTGATTTCCCATTTCCGTCCTACAACTTCTTCATCATTCTTCTGGGGGCGGGTCTTGTAGTCTTTCTCTGGTGGCTGGTATACCGCACCCGTTTGGGTGACATCATCCGGGCCGCGGCCCATGATCGGGAAATGGTGTCGGCACTGGGTATCCCGATTCCTTGGCTCTTCACAGCCGTTTTCGTGCTGGGCGCTGCCATCGCGGGACTGAGTGGAGCGGTCACGGCGCCTTTTGGTTCGGTTGCCTTGGGTATGGATATTGAGATCATCATCGAGTGCTTTGCCGTGGTCGTCATCGGCGGCATGGGGAGCCTGCCGGGAACGTTGCTAGGATCTTTTATCGTCGGGCAAGTTTATGCCTTCGGGATTATGTTCTTGCCGAACCTGGCGTTGGCATTCATTTTCCTCGTGATGGCCGTGGTACTGATCATTCGTCCGTGGGGAATCTTCGGGAGACCGGAAAGGTGACAATGGAAGCCAATCGTACCAAAGAGAATGAGGGCTGGACCAAAAGAAAATGGTGGATCGTCGTTCTCATCCTCCTTTTTCTCGCCGCTCCGGCTGTCCTGAACGAATTCTACTTAACGGTTCTGTGCGAGGCCCTGGTGATGGGTATGCTGGCCATCAGCTTTAACCTGCTGTTTGGGTACATGGGGCAGATGTCCTTCGGCCAGGCCGCTTTCTACGGGCTGGGAGGATATACTGTAGCGATGCTGATGGTCAAATGGCAATTCAACTTTTGGCTCAGCATAGTGGCGGGAGTATTAGTGGCGGCAATCGCCGGATTGATCGTGGGATACTTCTGTGTTCGACTCAGGGGAATTTATTTTGCAGTGCTTACCTTGGCCTTCGGTCAATTGATCTGGACCGTCGTTTTTAAGTGGCATGATTTTACGGGTGGAGATGACGGAATCCAGGGCGTGTTTCCGCCCGATTTTCTGAAAGCGCCCTCATCCTATTACTATTTGATCCTTGTCGTCTTCCTGATTTCCTCGTGGGTCATCTGGAAGATCGTGCATTCCCCGTTCGGGCACACCATCCAGGCCATGCGGGAGAATTCTGAAAGGACCGAATTCCTGGGCATCAACATTGCCCGATATCAGTTGATGGCATTTGTGATTGCAGCAGCCCTTGCCGGACTTGCCGGCGCCGTCTGGGTCCCGTTTTATCGCTCAGTCGCCCCATCCTATCTCACGTGGATAAAATCGGGTGAGCCGGTTATGGCAGCGATTATGGGGGGGCCCGCTGTCTTCCTGGGGCCGGTTCTGGGCACGTTCGTTATGACCTTCTTCCATGCATGGGTTCTGGGATTCACGGTTTACTGGCCCGTTGTCATGGGGGCCCTGATTCTGTTTATAATCTTTTTCCTGCCAGGCGGGATTTTGGGTTTTGCAATCGACACGATCAAGGAGCGAAGAGATAAGGAAAACCACCCTGACAAAGGGATGAACCATGTTTCTTGAGACTCAGTCCATATCCAAAGAATTCGGGAGGCTCTTTGCGGTCCGACAGGTGAGCCTTGAAATAGTGAAGGGAGATATCCACGCGATTATCGGCCCCAACGGAGCAGGCAAGAGCACCTTCTTCAATCTGATCACAGGATATCATACAGCCACATCCGGAAGGGTCCTGTTCAAGGGAGAGGATATCACCGATTTGCCGGCCTTCCGTCGCTGCAAGCTTGGGATTACTAGGTCTTTTCAAATCACCAGCATTTATCCCAAGTTCACGGTCTACGATAGTGTGCTGATGGGGTTGTTATCTCATCGAGGTGTCACGCTCAAGTTTTTCTCCAATGCAAGCAAATTCTTTCAGGAAGAGGTCTGGCACGTTCTGGAGGATGTCGGTCTGGCCGACCAGGCAAATGTCTTGGGCGAGTCCATCTCCCACGGCGATAAAAAACGACTGGAGTTGGCAGTCACCGTGGCCACCGAGCCTGAAATGCTGCTGCTGGATGAGCCTACCTGCGGGATGTCCCCCGAAGAAACAGAGATCACCATGGGGCTGATCAACAAGCTCTCTTCCGAGAGAGGACTGACCATCCTTTTTACGGAGCACGACATGGCCGTGGTTTTCGGAGTCGCCAAACGAATCTCCGTCCTTCACCAAGGGATGCTGATTGAAGACGGAACCCCCGAAAAGGTGAGAGAAAGTGAAGAGGTTCAAAAAGTCTATCTGGGGGGAACTGCGTGATGCTCGAAGTCAGGGACATTCATAGTTATTACGGCACCAGTCATATCCTGTTTGGCATCTCATTGGAAGTGAAGGAGGGGGAAGCGGTCTGTCTCCTGGGTCGGAACGGTGCAGGAAAGACCACGACCTTCCGAAGCATCATCGGGCTCACGCCTCCCAAAACCGGCAGTATCCGGTTTCTGGGAACCGAGATCGTCGGGAAACCCCCTTATAGTATTGCCCGGATGGGAATTGGATATGTTCCGGACACTCGGCGCATATTTCCGGACCTGACGGTTCGGCAGAACATTCTGGTCGGCCGAATAGAGAGAGAGGGGGCAATTTGGAATTTGGACCGGATCTATGGCCTCTTTCCCGTACTGAGGGCGCTGGACAGCCATATGGGGACCCAGATCAGCGGCGGAGAGCAGCAGATGCTGGCTGTCGCCCGGACCCTGATGACGAATCCACGGCTCCTCCTTCTGGACGAACCCGGGGAAGGTCTGGCTCCACTGGTGATCAAGACGATGGAGGAGCAGTTGGGGGAGATCAAGAAGCTGGGGCTAACTATGCTCATCTGCGAGCACAACGTGGGTTTGGCCCTGGGTTTGAGCGATCGGGGTTACGTTATGGACAAGGGAATGATCCGTTTTCAGGGAACAGTGGAGGAACTCAAGAGCAACGAAGAGGTGAGAAAGAAATACCTGATGGTATAAAGCCGCGAACAGGCATTGACATAAGGGGCCTCTTGCGTGGACCGGCCTCGACGGAATTTCGGGTAGCGACCGGCCTCTGTGCCGGTCGATTATTTTTCGCACCAGGAGGGGCGCCGGTGCCTTCCAGAACCCCTAGTTTCTCCTCGTTTCCAGACTCCGCTTCATAGGCGCTAACTTCGTGCCGGAATGCATGTCATTTCAGCAAGTTATCACCCTCCCCCTTCGCCCTCCCGTCAAGGGAGGGGGACTTAAAAGACCCTCTCCCTGGCGGCAAACGGAAGAGATACGGGAGCGGAATTAAGATTTATCTTCTTCTTGATTTCGTAATTCTCGGGAATTGATTCTTGGATATAGTCTGCGCCTTCGACCATTTCCGGAAGATTGCCGGCTGAGAGGACATTTCCCGTTGCATGGTCGAGCATCGACTTGTCTCACAAGTCGTACTCGACAAGAGTTGCCAAACTCTCCTTGGCCCTCTGGACACCTTTCTCAAGGATGGTAGAGTCCACATCATACATCGCAACAGGAATGCCTTTACCGGCGAAAAAAGTCGCCCAGCTTGCTCCAATGGTTCCTGTGCCTAAAATGGCTACTTTCTTCATTTCTTTTGTTTTCATGGTCTCCACCATTCTTTCGTAGAAAGTTAACGATCCGACCAATTCAGTGTTCAGGGGTTCTGTTTCGGCCGTTCAATCCTCTGTGGGCATTCTTCACATTCCGGGGCTTCTTTCTCATTTGCCATTTGCTTATACATTTGAGCCAGCTTGCTCAGAGAGCTGGCAACAGCAGGATGATCTTGCCCAAACGCTTTTTCGTATATCGTCAGTGATCGCTTGTACAAGGGCTCTGCTTCTGAATACCTTCTCTGCAACCTGCACAGCTCCGCCAGATTGTTCAGAGATGTAGCTACCTCGGGATGGTCAGGTCCAAGGGCCTTTTCATATATGGCCAGCGAGCGCTTGTACAGGGCTTCCGCCGTTGAATAGATCTTCTGCGATCTATATAGCTCGGCCAGAGTGTTCAGCGAGGCGGCTACATTGGCATTGTCCGATCCAAAGGTCTTTTCTGCCATCTGCAGGGACTTTTCGGCAACCTTCGTTGCTTCAGCATATTTCCCCTCCTGCTGAAGTTTCACCACCTGCCGGTTCAGCTCGTTCCACTCATCATGTTGGGCGAAGACAACGGACGCAATAATAAGACACGATGCCAGCCCTATGACCAGTTTCCTGTGCCACATTGGCATCACCCTCCTTTCCGATGCGATCCTGGCCTCTGGCGCTTAGGATTATCAGATCTGAGATATGGAACGCTCTTGCTATCTTGAAGACTTTTGAACCGTACTTAGTCGGGGATGGTTCCTCTGGACCCGATAAGCTCACCTCATTGTCCCAACCGGGTCTTCGAGCGTACTACATCTCACGCCAACCATCAATCCCAAACTTGCACGTATCATCAAGCTGGATGTTGACCCGGAAGAATTGCTCAAGCAGCCTCGACCATGCTTGGCCTCGAATGTGCGTGAAAGTTGGTCAACGGCCCCAGCGTAACTCGTCATAATTAAGCTATGCAGCTTAATGCCAAATGATGTATAAGTAAGCAATCATAAGCAATACACGCGAGTCACAAGTCAATTAAACACTAACGCTTCGGAGGGCGGCGACGCACCGCAATGTGCCAAGGCCGCCCAGGCTGAAGCTTTCCTTTGATTTTTTTCTGTCGAAATACCATTTCCGCTGATGCAGGCAGCGGCACGCTTTCTCATGCTGTTTTTGAGTCGAACCGGCAGACCGGCATCAAGTTAATGTTGAGCCGGATAAATCCCGAACAGCGCTGGAGTGCTCGATTTTGCTGCAGCACTGCTCCGTAAGATAGGAGGCCATATGGAAATGCTCGGCAAGCGGCACGAATTTGAGTGATGAGTCCTATTTCATCGGACTTAGAGCGTTTAATCAGCCGAACATTAGGGGTCCTGGAGGACTTGCATAAAGAGAAATGAAGTGGAAAAGGTGGAACAATTTATCGAACGGTCGCCCTATCACTAGCTAAGGGTATTATTTCCCAAATGTCAGTTTGCTTATGATCGCTTGCAAAAGGGGGTAAGGACATGACGGTTGCCGAATCCGGGTCAGCGGCTATGAGTACCATTCAGACGGAGGCGTCGGCCTACTCGAAAGTGAACTGGCGGCTGATGCCGTTCCTGTTCATTTGTTACATTTTTTGTTTTCTGGACCGAGTGAACGTAGGTTTTGCAAAACTCCAGATGCAACAGCAACTCGGCTTTAGTGAGACCATTTATGGGCTGGGCGCGGGCATCTTCTTTATCGGCTACTTTATTTTTGAGATCCCGAGCAACCTCCTTCTGGAGAAAGTGGGGCCACGGCGGTGGATCGGGCGTATCATGATCACATGGGGATTGGTTTCCGCATTGACCATGTTTGTGAACTCGGCCGGGACTTTCTATCTGTGCAGATTTATTTTGGGAGTTATGGAAGCGGGCTTTTTCCCGGGTATAATTCTTTATTTTACGTACTGGTATCCGGCGAGCAGGCGCGCTCATACTACGGCCTTGTTCTTGACGGCGATTCCCGTTTCCGGAGTGATCGGCGGCCCGCTTTCAGGGTGGATCCTGGAGAGCTTTTCCGGCACATATGGTTTGGCCGGCTGGCAGTGGCTCTTCGTTCTGGAAGGAATACCCTCTCTAGTGATGGGCATCATAACCCTTTGGTACCTCGACGACGGAATTGATTCAGCGAAGTGGCTCACTCAGGATGAGAAACAGGTGCTTAAGCACCATATCGCAGTAGAGAAGCAAGAAAAGAGCCGGCATTCGTTGAGGGACGGCCTCTTAGACTGGAGGGTTTGGCTGTTCGGTTTCGTGTACTTTTGCTTCGTGGCGGGCTTGTATGGGATTAGCTTCTGGCTTCCTCAGATGATCAAGAGTAGTGGAGTGCAAAATGCATTATACATTGGGCTGCTCACAGCGATCCCCAACGCGGTGGCTATCGTAGGAATGTTGTGGATCGGCCGGAGTTCCGATAAGACCCTGGAGCGACGCTGGCACACGCTGATTTGCGCCATCGTAGCCGGTTTGGGCTTGGGCTTCAGCGCGGCCTTCGGGTCAAGCACCACGATTGCCGTCGTTGCGGTGACCGTCGGCCTAGTGGGAATCATGGCTTGTCTGTCGATCTTCTGGAGCGTTCCCACTGCAATTCTCGCGGGAACTGCCGCAGCAGGCGGGATCGCCCTGGTTAATTCGATGGGCAATTTGAGCGGTTTCGTCAGCCCGTACATGCTGGGTTACATCAAGGACGCGACCAAGAGCCTTTCCTTGGGCCTCTATGCTTTAGGAGTGCTGGTAATCATCGGGGGGATTCTCGTCATGTTTTTTGCACACCAGCGCGGCAACCAGAGGTAGACCAGAAGCCGCCGGTTGGAAACACTTCTCACGGAGATTTAAGCGGCAAAAGGCTCTTGGGAGCCAGACGTCGGATAATAACATGCAGGAATACGTCCGAACCAGAGGGCCTCGGAGGGCTTATTTTGCATAATTGAGTTTGCATGAGCTGCCTCGGTCCGAGTAATTTTCTTTGGGAATTCGTTCCCAAAGGCGTTTTCACGCCCGGCCTTTTGATGCATGCGTGTAGTGCCTTTTCGTTATATCGACAGAACTAGAGCTTTGTTATTGCAGTCGTCGGAATTTCCCGCCGGCCCCCGGACTCGACGAGAACTTCCGAAAAGTATAATATGATCAAGAAAGGTATTTTTGATGCTAGAACCCGACATCCTGCAAAAGTTCATATCCGTTGTCGGTCCGGAGCGTTGCAAGGCCACCAAAGAAGACCTTCTGACCTACGCGTACGACGCCTGTATTCATGAGTTCCTCCCGGACGCGATCCTCTTTCCCAAATCGGGCACGGAAGTGTCTGAAATTATGAAAATTGCACAGACGCATAGTGTCTTCGTCACTCCGAGAGGAGCTGGATCTGGGTTAGGGGGAGAGGCTTTAGCTAAGCAAGGTGGCGTTGTGATGTGCTTCACCATGATGAACCGCATCCTGGAGATCAACAAGGCAAACCGCTATGCAGTGGTTGAGCCCGGTGTAGTGATAGCTGAGTTCCAAAAAGAGGTGGAAAAACATAACCTCTTTTATCCACCTGATCCAGGGAGCGCCGCGGTGGCGACAATGGGCGGGGCGGTAGCGATGAATGCCGGGGGGATGCGAGGCGTCAAGTACGGAGTGACACGAGACTATCTCCTGGGATTGGAGATCGTTTTGCCCTCGGGCGAGATAATGACAACAGGGGCCGTCACCACTAAAGATGTGACCGGCTATGACCTGACTCGATTGATATGCGGTTCCGAAGGAACGCTGGCAGTGCTGACCAAGATAATCGTCCGTCTTCTTCCCAAACCGCGAGCCAAACGAACCTTGCAAGCTGTATACGACGTAATAGATGACGCCGGGACAACAGTTTCAAAGATCATCGAGGCGGGGATTGTGCCGGCCACCTTGGAACTTATGGATAAGACGATAATCAAAGCCCTGGAAGATTTCGCCCACTTGGGATTGCCGCTGGATGCAGAGGCAGTCCTGTTGATGGACGTAGATGGAGATCCTGATTTAGTTGAGAAACAGGCGGCTGCCGTTGCCGGTTTTTGTAGAGAACAGGGCGCGAGGGAAGTGCGGGTTTCCGCTTCTGAAAAAGAGAACGAGCAACTATGGGTTGCACGCCGCTCCGCTTTTGGGGCCGTAGCCCGGATGCGCCCCAACTGCTTAATCGAAGATGCGACAGTGCCAGTGAGCTATCTCACGTCGGCAATCAAGAAAGTCATTGAAGCCGGGAAACGAAACAATATCCCGATTGGAGTTCTTGCTCACGCGGGCGACGGGAATCTTCACCCTCTGATACTCTTCGATCTGCGAGATAGTGATGAAATGGCGAGGGTGGAAAAAGCCATGGACGAGATCGTCGACTATGCCCTTTCGGTGGGCGGCACGCTTTCCGGGGAGCACGGAATTGGTATTACCAAATCCAAGTATTTGCCCAAACAGTTGAGCCAGACCAGCCTGAATGTGATGCGGGGCATCAAAAAACTCTTTGATCCCCAGGGCATTCTAAACCCCGGCAGTTTCCTTGAGGACCTTAAATCATGATATCTGAGCAATTGAGAGAAGAAGTCCACAAATGTATCAAGTGTGGACTTTGCATGAACGCCTGTCCTGTGTACAAGCAGCTTTACTTCGAGGGAGTCTCCCCACGAGGAAAGGTGCAGTTGATCAAGAAGGTGTTCGACGCAACACTGGATCCATCCGAAAACTTTCACAATCTTCTATTCACCTGTCTGCTGTGCGAGACTTGCAGCGTAAACTGCCCCAGCGGTTTGAAGATAGATCGCCTCCTGAAGGCCATGCGGGCGGAGCTGGAAGACAAGTTCGGGCTCCCGTGGCAGAAGCGCATGGTGTTTCATCTCTTGAGTGGTTCTCGCCTTCTGCCCTTTGCCATGTTCTGGGGAAGAACTCTCGGTACCACTCTGCTGTCCCTGTTTGCAAAGACTGGTAAGCTGGGTACCATTCCCTATGCCAAGATTCCGCGAATCAATCCTGTCCCCCTGATCAAACAATATCCCGAGACTATTTCGCCGGACAAAGAAAAGGTGGGGCGAGTGATTTATTTCGTTGGCTGTGCCACCAACTATCTGTTCGAAAATGTTGGAAAATCAGTGATCTCAGTCTTGACCCGACTAGGCGTGGAGGTGGTCATCCCCAAGAAGCAGATGTGCTGCGGTCTGCCGATCTTTTTGTCGGGCGCCAGGAAGATGGCATTGAATAACATTCGAACCAATCTCCGGATACTCAATGAAGGGAACGTGGATGCGGTCCTTGTAGACTGCGCTACGTGTGGATCTGCCCTCAAAAAGGAATACATACACATTTTGGAAGAAATGGGGGAAAATACTGAAGCAGCGAAGGCTCTGGCAAGCAAGGTGCTGGACGTCTCAGAATATCTGTCACGTTTCGATATCCGGAAACTTCTCGGGCCGGTTCAGGGTCGGGTCACCTATCATGATCCTTGCCATTTGGTCCGTAGCCAAGCAGTGAAAGAAGAGCCCCGAGATCTATTGAAGATGATTCCTGAGCTGGAATTTGTGGAAATGTTTGGCGCCGATACCTGTTGCGGAGGAGGAGGGTCCTTTCAGTGGGAACATCCTGACGTGGCCTCGGGCATAACCAACAAGAAGATCGAAGCCATCGGAGACACGCACGCCGACCTGGTAGCGTCCGGATGTCCGGGATGTCGTCTCCAGATCTCCGGCAATTTGGAATCGGAACTGATCCGCGTGGTGCATCCCGTAGAGCTTTTGGCAAAGTCCATGGAAGAACGAACATCGGGAAGTCCCCGTTAAACGAGTTTGTATTTGAAGTGCCGCAAGGATTAATAAGCCCCGGCGGTTCCCATTGGGCCTAATACCCCAGAATACGCTCACCCGTGCCACTTTTTTCATTGACGGCCGGCATTAATTCCTGTTCATTCCTCGGGAGGGCCTGTCTCCCATTTGAGGTGTGTCAATGCGAGTTCAATTGTTTGGTACCTGCCTTATCGACACGATGTTTCCGGAAACCGGTGAGGCTACTCTCCGACTGCTTCGCTATTTCGGAGTGGATGTGGGATATCCTGCGGGACAGACCTGTTGCGGCAAACCTGCCGACAGCGGGGGGTACAGCCATGAGTCCAGGATGGCAGCGAGACATTTTATTTCAGTTTTTGAAAAGACCGACGGTCCCATTGTGATCCCATCCGGTTCCTGCGCATCTATGGTTAAGAATCACTATCCCGAGTTATTTCGAGACGATTGGCAGATGCGAGAAAAGGCCGAGGCTATAGCACGCCGTACCTATGAGCTGAGCCAGTTTCTTGTCCATGTCCTGAAGGCCCATGAGGCTGGCCTGACTGGAAAGGGCAAGATCACATACCATGCCTCCTGTCAGCTCACGCGAGAGCTTGGCGTCAGAGAAGAGCCACGTCTATTGTTGAAGTCCCTGAAAGGGACTGACTTCATCGAACTCCCCTCCGCGGATCGCTGTTGCGGCTTTGGAGGGATCTTCATGGCAAAAATGCCGGAAATTTCCATGGCACTGGCCGATGAAAAAGTAGAGACCATCATGAGCACCGGAGCTGATGTGGTGACGGGATGCGATCATGGGTGCCTGATGAATATCGCTGATGCGCTCAGGCGGCAGGGCAGTCCCGTAAAGGTCAAGCATATAGCGGCGGTCCTGGCGGAAGGTCTAACATGAGCGATCCCGTAACCGGCGTCCCCTTTAGAGCCAATGCCATAAGGGCACTAAGCGATTCTGCTCTACGGGCGGCCATGCGCAACGCCACGGAGACGTTCGCGACAAAAAGAGCGGAAACAGTCTCAGCCGTGCCCCTTGAAGAATGGCGAGATCAAGCTTCCGATCTGCGTCTGCGTGTGCTCGACCATCTGTCCGATTACGTCGATCTCTTTGAAAGAAATGCCACGAGAGCGGGCGCCAAGGTCCACAGGACCGAGGGTGCTAAAGAAGCGAGAGAAATCATAGCTTCCATACTGCGAGGCCACGGCATAGCAAAGGTGGTTAAATCAAAGTCCATGATCAGTGAAGAAATCCATCTAAATGATTTCCTGCAGAAACAGGGTGTCAAAGTGGTGGAGACTGATTTCGGCGAATACATAATACAAATCGCAGGAGAAGGACCTTCTCACATCATTGCCCCTGCGATTCACAAGGATCGCAGACAAGTAGGTAAACTTTTTGCGGAAAAGCTCGGGTGCGAGTATTCGGACGATCCAATGGTTCTGGCTGCGATTGCGAAGAAGATACTTAGAAAGGAATTCTTTTCCGCGAAAGCGGGAATATCAGGCGCTAACTTCGCGATAGCCGACTCAGGCAGCATCGTTCTCGTCACTAACGAAGGCAATGGACGGATGTGCACCTCTATTCCCCCTGTCCACATCGCAGTGTTATCTATTGAAAAGATTGTTCCTTCGCTTTCGGACCTACCAAAATTTATCCGCTTGCTTCCACGGTCTGCCACAGGGCAGATACTCTCCAGCTATATGTCGGTGATAACCGGTACGAGAAAGCCTGGGGAATCTACAGGCGCCGAGGAGATGCACGTCGTCTTGTTGGACAACGGCCGGTCGGAAATCGTTAAGGGCGAATACCGAGAAATGCTCAAGTGCATTCGCTGCGGCGCCTGCTTGAACGCCTGTCCCGTGTACCGGCTGGTTGGAGGGCATGCCTATGACTCCACATATCCCGGACCCATGGGAATCGTGTTGACAGCCCTACTGGATGGAATGGAGAGGGCTCACCCTCTCCTCGACGCCACGACCCTGTGCGGCGCGTGCGGTGATGTCTGCCCGGTGAAGGTACCGCTCCCGAGACTCTTGCACAGCTTGCGGGAACAGAGGGTGGAGAAAGGTTTTACTTCTAGGCTCGAACAAATGGGCATGGCGGGCTTCGGCATGGTCGCCCAATCCTCATCCCTTTTTAATTTGGGGCAAGCCGCTGCACACCTTCTGTGGCCTATTGCAAGAAAGATCGGACCGAAAGACTCACTCGACCGCATTCCGCGGCCTGTTTCCAAAACATTCCGAAAGATAGTTTCATGACACGGGGAAAAATCATCGATCTGTTCATCGATAATACTGCCAAAGCCGCCGCGGAACCGGTTCGAATAAGCAGCAGCGATGAATTGAACGGCGTCCTGGCAAGGATTTTGGCCGGGAGTGACCTGATCTTCTGCCCTTTTGTGACTGAGCAGGAGAAAGCGATCAAACTGTCTCCCGACAAACTCACTCGCGACTATACAGCGGCCTCCGCGTGTGTGGAAGAGGTCTTCGCGGCGGTGGCCGAAACAGGGAGCCTTGTCTGGACCAGCCAAGGAGGAAAGCCCGTTCAGGCCGGCCTGGTATGCACGCACCACGTGGCTATGGTATCCGAGGAGAGCATACACGAGACCCTGGACGATTTCTTCTCGTCTTTGGGCGACTCTCCTCCTACCAATATCACTTTGGAAACCGGTCCCAGCAGAACCGGGGACATCGAGATGACCCTAACGATAGGGGTCCACGGTCCGAGCAGACTCACAGTGATCGTCTTTTGAAGCAGGCACATCGACTGCCGAAATCTTTGTCGGACTTTCCGCTGTTCTGTGGATATTTCGGCCTATGGTCGTTAATCTTTATAATGGCTATGGATCTGTTCGTGGAATGGGGGCAACAACAGAGCCTTGGTGTGGGAAAAATTTGGGTTTGTTTATTATTTTGTGCTTGCGAGGTAGAAGATCGTTGATATTTGATCAAATATCATTGATTCCTTAACGCCGCACTCGACAAAACATGTCAAGAAAAATGATCTTCGAGCTTGACGAATTTCTCGCAAGAAGAACCAACCGGCTTCGCTTGGAATATGCAAAAAGCCGAGTTCGCTTTCCAACAGTGAATAGTCTGTTCGATCCGGCATGGACCTGAGCGTGCTCAGGTCCGTGGCACCCAGATACCGATGCTAGTTGACACTTGGGTGCCACTGACCTCGCGAGACGCGGGGTCAGTGCTGATCTTAAACGAAGTCATCTTCACCGTCCGAAGGCGAACTTGTACTACGCATGTGGGAAGGTTAAAAACCGGAGCGCTGCATTGTCTGAGCATTGAGGTTTCGGAGTTAAATGAGTACCATAATCCCCGCAAACAAAAAGGATAGAGGAACAGCCGGTGAGGCGGCGGGCTTCTCAAGTTATTCAACTCATTCTTTGCAGTCTGCTTTTTGCACCCGGGACAGCATTGGCAGGGGAAAAGTGCGATAAGATCATAGAAGCGTTTGTTTTGAATAACACACGTATTTTTAGAGATTATTCTGATCCGTTGGAAAGACGGGAACTCTACAACGGAGCACTGAAGCAACTAGTCAAGGATGTACGCTCTATTTACGGCCCGTTTTGCCCCTGTGACGAGTTTTTGAGTAAGGCTGCCGCCTTGCAGAACCACAGAGAAGCGTGGCGTTCGCCTCCTGCGGGATGGGAGCCTACAAAAATGAGGAATACCTTTCGTCCGCTGGAGTTGGAGATCGCACGAGAAGACGTGCGCTTGCTCATGGAGCTGATGAGCCTATGCGATGGGCATTGAGCCACAGATGGTCAAAAGTGCTCACTGCGTCGGCCAAGCCTTGATTTTTTCGATGTAATCCTCTGGGAAACCCCAGAACGTGGCCGCATTGAGAACAATTTTCTTGTAATCGCGCGAGGGCCAAATATCCCGTCTGTTTCCTTTGTTCGGTCTGGCAATATACAACCACGCGAAAACGGTCTTTCCATTGTCTGCACGACGGACAGAGATTCGTTCGTCACCTCGCGAATAGAAGAACGGATGCCCCTCTTTCCGATCAAACGCTTTCAACAGGGCTTCATCAAATTCAATAAGCATTCCCCAAATTGTCGATTTCTCTTTGGGTTCCAGGTTGGCGGCCCCGCCGCCCCTCGAGGTCGAATAAAAATTCCAAACAAAGTCGTAACCGTCCAGCGTAGCCGGCGTCGCTTCGATGATGAGGGAAGAATCGAACCCATCGGCTTCCAGCCAAGCCCGCAGATCTGACCGGTTCATGTTGGAGCCGTAAGCAAAAACAAAATCGTGAGCCATAACTTATTATAGGGTCCTTCCAGGGAAATGTGCGAAAATTCTTTCTGACATGCTGCTTTCTCCGACTTTCACATTTCCCGGTTGTCGAACACTCGTTTTGTTTTTCGTTCGCTTCGAGGCAATGCCCCGTATTCAATCACCTGGACTTCCGGAGTCACCAGGATCTTTTTCTTGACCATCTCCGTCACATCAGCAGTGATCAGAGTATCATTGGCAGGGTCACCGTTACGGGAACGTTCAACTTTGAGTAGCATGAAGTCTTTTCCGTCGCGACGTTCGAGTATGACCTGGTACTCACTCCCGATGTCTTCAATACTGCTGAGCACGCTATCTATCTGTCCGGGATAAACATTGACCGCTCTGATGATAAACATGTCGTCGGACCTTCCCATGATCCGGTCATGCCGCGGAAGTAAGCGGCCGCACCGACATGGATCCGGCTTTAAAGCGGTCAGGTCTCTCGTGCGATACCGAATTAGCGGGACCGCCTCCTTTCTCAATGTGGTTACAACCATTTCGCCGACTTCTCCCACGGGCACAGGCTCCAGCGTTTCCGGGTTGAGGACCTCCAGGATGTAGTAGTCGGCCCAGTAATGCATCCCGTCGTGCTCGCGGCATTCCAGGCCGGTCCCAGGACCGTAAAGCTCCGTCATACCCGGAATGTCATACATGTCGGTTAATCCCAGCAGTGTCTTTATCCTATCTCGCATCGCGTCCGATGATCGTTCGGACCCATAAATCATCTTTCTTAGGCTCAGCTTGTCTCGGATGCCCTGGCGTTCCACAGCCTCGGCCAGCAAAAGTCCCATGGATGCAGTGCAACACATGACCGTGGTCTGAAAGTCTGCAAGGAACTCCATCTGCATATCAAGGTTGCCGGGTCCTGCGGGTATGGCAAGGGCGCCAAATTTTTCACATCCGAGCTGGAAGCCTACCCCCGCGGTCCAGACGCCATAGCCGACACATATCTGGACCCGATCTTCATGGGTAAGGTCGGCCATCTCGTAGCATCGGGCAAAGAAATGCGCCCAGTCATCGATATCCTTTTGGGTGTAACAGAGAACTTTCCGCTTTCCTGTGGTCCCGGATGAGGCGTGGAGACGTACCACTTGACTCATCGGAACGCTCAGCAAAGGAAAAGGATAGCCCGCGGCCAGATCTTTGGACGTGGTAAAGGGGAGTCGTTTCAAGTCGTCCAGGTGTTTGATCTGCTCCGGCTTGACTCCCGCCTCATCCAACTTGGCCCGATAAAATTCGGACCCATTGTACGCATGATTCACCGTCCACTGAAGGCCCCGACGCTGTAAGTCGGCCAGCTCTTCGTAAGATGAATATGAAGGCATGAATGTTTTCATGCAAGGACCTCGATGCGCTTTCGTCGGATAGAAATAGACCTCATCATCACTTATTGACACGAGAGGAACGAAGCCGGTCGGTTTCTTCCGAAAGAACCGCGAAGGTGACCGGGTCCACCGCTACGCCGTAATCCCTTCTCGCAGCTTCAAGCGAGATCACGCCATTACGGACTTCTTCAACCACCTTGTCAAATGGTCTAAGGAACGGATCGCCGTATCCCCCGCCCCCGCCGGCTTGTTGATAATATACTGTCCCCGTGGGTACACTCTCGACCAAGTCCTTGGTTGTGCAAAGATATTTCCTGCCGTCTGGGTAAGTGAGTTCGATTTTGTTCAGAGTGCCGTCCATTCCTCCGTGCGCCCCTCGGGCAGGTTCCACATCTCCGTCTCCAAATGTCACCACCTTGGTGTCGTCGGAACCGATCATAAACTCAGTCTCAACGCCGAGTCCCCCGCGCCATTGACCCGGCCCGGCAGAATCTTCCCAGAACTCATGCTTCAAGAGGAGGTGAGGGGTTTGTTGCTCAAACATTTCGTAGTCCTGGTCCAAGACACCTCCCGATGCGTCTATCATGCCGATGTGATCATATCCGTCCACCCCTTTGATGGCTCCTGAGCCGCCTTTCAGGCCCATGAATCCGATGTCCACGTAAGCGGTTCGCTTGCGGGGATCTATGCCGGTGGTGAGCGAACAGAGCAGTTCGTTCCATTCAGCCGTGACTCTGTCAGGAATCACGGGGCCCAGTGCTCTCATTATTGCATCGGCATTGTTGGGGCACAGATGGTTCCCATAGGTTGTCGCCGCGGGGTAGGCCGCGTTCAGAATGGTCCCCTCCGGAATAATGATCTTCAACGGCCTAACCATGCCGTCATTGTGAGGAATATCCGGATTAACCATTTGCAGAAAAGTCAGGATGGTGGCTGAAGCGCTGGACGTGTAGGTCCCATTGACGAACCCGTTTGTCTGAGCATCCGTGTCCGAGTAATCAAAGGTGATTTGCTCGTCCTCAACCGTTATTTCCACCCTGATCTGATACTTGGAGCCCGGGTTTTTCCCATCATAATAGCAAGTGGACTCCCCACGGTACACTCCGTTGGGAATGGTACGGATCTCGGCCCGCATCATCTTTTCGGTAGAATCGTATAAGTATTCTTTGTGGAACTCGAAATTCTCAAGACCGTAGCGGTTTATGATGTTGAGCATGCCTCGTTCGCCTACAACACATGAACCGATCTCCGCTCGCATGTCCTCCTGGACTATGTCAAGCCGGATATTGGCGAAAATCAGGTCCCAGACGTCTTTGCGAAGTTTTCCCTTCTCGTACACTTTGACAGGCGGTATGCGCAGCGCTTCTTGCCAGACTTCTGTGGCATTCGGATTGTAACCGCCCTGGACCGCTCCCCCGATGTCCGCCTGGTGTCCTTTGCACGCGGCCCATCCCACCAAGGTTTCATTGTGAAAGATCGGTTTGTACGCTGCGACATCATTGTTCTGATTGCCCATGGAAAAAACGTCGTTGTGGAAAATGACATCGCCTGGATAGATGTCCTCACCAAAATATTTCACAATGTACTGGCAAACCGGACCGAGCGAGAAGGAGAGTATCGGAAGGTTTTCCGTCTGCTCCAGCATTCTTCCTTTGGAATCGTACAGGCCTGTGACAAAATCCTTTGCCTCGCAGAGTATCGGCGATCGGGTGGTCATGGTCAGAGCAATGCTCATCTCCTCAGTGATGGACTTCAGACGACGCTGCAAAATGGAGACGAGTACCTTGTCAATCTCTCTGCTCATGACAGGATCCTCCTTTTGACTTCCTTTTCATGATCCTTGAGATACATGGTGAAGCTCCCAAAACGATCCGTTAAGACATTGAACTCCGGCGCTACAAACGTGGTTGTGTTGACCTGCTCGACAATGGCCGGCCCTTCAATTCGATTCCCAAATTGGAGCGCGAGGCCGTCAAACACCGGGACTTCACGGAACTCACCTTGATTGGGAAGATATACTTGCCGTTCACGTTTGTACGCCTGCGAAGCATCTTCGGTCGCCAAATCCTGTCCCTGGAACTTCGGTTTTTCAGTAGTTCCTATGCATACAAGTCTCATGTTGATAAGTTCCAGGGGCGTCCCTTGGTCTTCGAGGGAATAACCGTAAAGCGCGTTGTGGGCCGGATGGAACTTTTTTGCCATGGATTCGATGTTGAAAAGATCTATTTCTTGTGCAGTAACAGGCACTTCCACTTCGTGGTACTGCTTTACGTACCGCAGATCCAGCGAATATCGGTATTCAATGTCTGATTCG
>DATJPW010000303.1:0-27206 GCA_035506215.1 Desulfomonilaceae bacterium | reverse complement strand
TCTGACACTGGAAGCGGTACATATGGGATCTTTGCAAGAGTTCATTAAGGATCGAAAATTCCAGGGTGGTAAGCAAGAGAACCGCGGAAGCCGAAATATTTGCAAGCGAACGATCAACTGCGCCCTGCAAACAGTCCGACATATCCTTAATCTTTGCGCTTCTGAATGGATTGATGAGAGAGGAGAGACTTGGCTTCCCCATGCTCCGAAGATCCGGCTTCTCAAAGAGGATGACAAGAAAGAGCCGTACCCCCTTTCGTGGGAAGAGCAGGCTAGGCTCTTTGCTGAGTTACCCCCATACCTCGCTAAGATGGCTCTTTTTAAGGTCAATACCGGAACGAGGGATCAGGAAGTATGCAACCTACGATGGGAATGGGAGCATCCAGTTCCTGAACTTAACACCAGTGTCTTCATCATTCCTGCCCACGCGGTGAAGAATAGGACCGATAGACTTGTGGTCCTCAATCGGTTTGCGAGGGCAGTCGTTCAGGAGATGCGAGGCGTGCATCCTACCCATGTATTCTCGCACAAGGGAAATCCACTCTACAGCATGTACGGCACCGTCTGGAAAAATGCCAGGAAACGAGCCGGACTCCCTGATGTGAGGGTCCATGACTTGAAGCACACCTTTGGCCGAAGACTTCGGGCCGCGGGCGTAAGTTTCGAGGATCGACAAGACTTGCTCGGTCACAAGTCCCACAGAATCACGACCCACTACTCCGCGCCCGAGTTAGTGAGTCTAATAGCGGCCGCTAATACGGTTTGCCCTGAAGGGAGACACAAAACTGACACAATCGTGATCCTCAAAAAGAAAACCGCCCCGTTACAGGCGATTGACTTAGCAACATCATAACACTTTTCTGGTGCCCCCAGTAGGAATCGAACCTACGGCCTGCGGATTAGGAATCCGTCGCTCTATCCACTGAGCTACGGGGGCACGTTACGTCCAATGCTCTTTATAGCCTATCCGACAAATTTATGTTACCATTTCCGAACAAGTCAACCGTTTTGTTCTCGTCTCCGACTGCCAAGAATTGGAATACGCATGGTTGCAGAGACCACGATGCTCCTGATAGAAGCTGTAATCAAACCGTTCAAACTCGACGATGTGAAAGAGGCCCTGGAAGAATTGGGTATTGGAGGTATGACCATCACGGAAGTGCTTCAGGCGACGCCAATGAAACAAGCGGGCCGATCATTCGGCGCCTCGCCCACAGCCTCGGGCATGGTCCCCAAAGTCATAGTCCAGGTAGCAGTCCCTGCCGTGCTGGCGGAAAGAATCATAGAAGCCCTATGCCTTCATGGGGCGACAGGCAAGAGCGAAGACGGCAGAATAACCGTGAAAAAAATCGAGAGGGCAATCCGCATCCGAACAGGCGACATGGATGGGGAGGCCATATCTTGATGGAGTCATTTCTGTGGACCTATAGGTTCCACATGGCATTGATCGCCAAAATGAGTCTTGAGATCCTGCTCTAAGGCTTCCAGATTCGGCTTGTCTTCAACTTCCACCACTAATTCGCCATTATCAAAGCATTTGAGCCGACCATGTTGTTCAAAAACCTTTACAGCTTGTTTAGGATCAACAGTGATCCATCCCTTCATTCTTTTCACAAGTTCATCACCGGTGAACTCTCTTTCGATTACCAAGTCGATGGAACGTTGCTTGCCTTTCCATCCGAGGACTGCCGGGCGAACCAGAATCGGCATTACCGGATCGTGCATTGCTGCGCAACGGAACCATACTCTCGCTCTTATCATGATTTTTATGCCTCCATCGAGAATCTCGGTTTATAGAATCCCGGGACATTCATTTTCTCACATAAGTGAGCAGTATTTCCATGCGAATATCTATATCGAGTAAAAAGGACTTTAAAAACCAGTGGAAGTGTGTTATAGAAGAGATCATTAACTGATGGATTTGATAAGACAAAATCATCCCCAAAATCCCCAGTGAAAGACAGTATGCCTATGACATCGTTGTTTGTATCATCGCATCGTTCCTTAATCATATTAGGGATCATTTCAATAGTTGTTTTTGCATGGTCTGTGGGGACTTCTCAGGCCGATGAACGCGGTTCCAAAATCCGGCAGGTCCAAAATAAATCTCTTAAGAAGAAAATTGAAAAGAAAAAAGGCTATTCAAAGAGTTTGGAAAAATTGCGAACAATGAAGAAAGTTGACAAGAAAAAAATCAAACAACCGCCGAAGGGGATTCAAGCCAAAGCGTTTTATTGTGAGAACCTGGCAAACAAGCGGACCCTCTTGGCCCGAGACCCGGACAAACAGTTACCAGTGGCCAGTCTCACCAAGTTAGTTACCGCCCTTGTTGCCCTTGATACGATGCCGTTGAAGCAAAAGGTGACCGTCCCGGATCACATAAAGACAGTACCCAAATCTGTAGTGGGATTAAAGGCGGGGGACCAACTGACGGTCGAGGATCTGCTTCATGGATTGCTTATAAATTCTGGAAACGATTGCGCGGAAACCCTCGCTTGCGCTTATCCCGGAGGAAGAGAGAAATTCATCGAAGTTATGAACGAAAAAGTAGCCGGAATGGGTATGTCCTCCACCCGTTTTTACACACCCAGCGGCCTGGACCAGAAAGTGGACCATACAGTAGAAGGCAAGAAAATCGTGGACGTTGATTCGAACGTTTCGACGGCACGAGAGATTTCTCAAATAGCACGAGCAGCCTTCTCCAATAAAATAGTCCGCGAAATCTGCCGAAAACAGACTCACGTCTTGGCAAGCACAACGGAAAAAAACGGCTATTCGATAAAGAACACTAACAAATTGCTACGAGACGATCTGCCGTTGGTAGGCGGTAAGACCGGCTATACTGCTAAGGCGGGGCACTGTCTCGCGACTGCGTTCACACCCGGACGCAACGTTTTCTTGATCGTGGTGCTCGGTAGTCCGGACCACTTCCGCGACACTCGTCTCGTATATCGCAAGGCACTGAAGGAAGCCAGCCGGATACAGCTCCAGCCTTCAGGAAGAGACCGAAGACAGGTTGCAACAAGAACCGATCAGAACAACTGACCCGACCCCGCGCTTCATGGCGCAACAAGGTGTTTATTCAGGGATATTGAGATAAACGTATAAAAGTGTCTGAAGGAAGATCATTCCTTTGGAAGCACAAACAGAAAGTTGATCCATTCTCCGGGCTTAGTCTCACACCAGATCCGTCCGCCGTGGGCTTCGATAATTTTGCGAACATTGTAAAGCCCCAAACCCGTTCCTCTTTTCCCTTTCGTGGCATCGTCGCGAACCCGATAAAATTTGTCGAATATCTTGTCGACCAAATGAGGAGCCACGCCCGGACCGGCATTCCAGACATTAAATAGAAAAGAGTCTCCTTGGTCCTCAAACCCGTATGCGAGTTTCCCCCCTGGGTGACAGTACTTCAGAGCGTTCCCGAAAAGGTTCCTGTACACTATTTCGAGCAGGGCCGGATCGCCTTTGAGCTGAATGGCTCCCACGCCTCCCATACTGATATCGTAGCTTGCGAAGGAATCGGGATAACGCTCTTTAAGGCCGGTCATAGCCGGCTGTATCACTTCTTCATTAAAATTTCGTATGAGTTGTTTTCTTATCTTAAATTCGCCATGCTCCAGTTCGGCCATGACGAGAAAGTCTCGGCTCATGGCCTCGAGGAACTGTGAGTGATGATAGACAATTTGCAGTTGTTCCTTCCTGGCTGCATCCCTCTCCGTGTTCAGCAACCTCTGGAGAAAGCCGCCCATGACTATCAGCGAATTCTTGGTTTCGTGATTTATAAAATGTACCGCTTCTCGAAAATTTTGGTTGACCAGATCGAGTTCTCTCCTGAAAGCCTTCTCACGCCCGATGTCTTTGCTGACCCCTACCGTGCCCAGTAATCTGCCCTGTTGATCTCTTAGAAGGGACAATGTCAGCGATATTTCAACAATGCCGCCGGCTTTACTCTTAAGGCGAGTTTCATAATTGCGGACTCCTCCTGAGGCGTTAACCTCATCGAGAATCTTTTGTCGTTCAGGCGCTTCTACCCATAGTTCGGAAACATCTCGACCCTGCAACTCTTGTGCTGTGTATCCCAGCATTCTCTCTGCGCATGGATTGAACTTCACGATACGCGATTCAAGATCGGTGGTTATGATCATATCTTCCGAATAACGAAGAATTCCTTCTAAGTAACCGGTCTCTTTTTCTAGGGCCGCAGTTCTCCGCTTTACCTCTTCCTCCAAGACCTCAGCTTGCTTTTTGAACAGTTCGCGGGATTGTGTCAGTTCGGTTTCGAGATTGGATATTTTGTCGTATAGCTGTTTTGACTTTTCTTGCTCCGTCAGGTCAGTCACAGACTCAAGAATGAACCCCACATCATTTTGCTGTATGAAACGGACTTTGACGGCGCATTTCTTGTCGTATCTGACTTGAACCGCTCTAATTTCCGGCCCGGCCGAGCCGTCCACCAGTTTTTCGAATGGGCAAAAAGGACAAAAGGTCTTGAGGCCCGCGAGCGTCTCATAACATGATTTGCCGGCCCAGGGTCCTACATCCTTCGACAAACGTGAGTTCACATGGAGTAATTGCGCGTCAGGGCCTATTGCGGCAGCCCCATCCGGAAAACCCTCCAATATATCTTCAATGGGCAATTGCATTATTGCCTCTCGGGGCGGAAGCTTTGAAGCTGATTGATTTCTGGCCATCAGCGGCTAATCCCCCCGGTGGTGGTTCGTTGATTAGACAAAAGCATTATATCGGCTATGTCAGGCCGCGTCGAGTATTTAAGTGCAAAAAGGCCCGGCGAGCCACCAAGGTCGGAGATTATAGGCCAATCGTATAAGTAATCCGGTCTAAATGGCGAAAAGCCGGTTTGACTATCAGCGTGTCGGGTGCTAGGATCAGCTCTCAATTATCTATTGTCGGAGTCTGTTATGCCGGCTCACCAGATTAAAGGAGTGGTACTGGCCGGAGGTCTTGGAACCAGGCTTTACCCATTGACCAAGGTTACCAACAAGCACCTTCTTCCGGTTTACAACCGGCCTATGATTACATACCCGATAGAATGCTTGGTCAAGGCGGGGATAAAGGACATTCTCGTAGTTACCGGCGGCAATAATCCCGGTGATTTTCTCAAACTGTTGGGCAATGGAAAGGAATATGGCGTCGAACATATCAGCTATGCGTACCAGGAAGGGGAAGGAGGAATAGCTGATGCGCTGGCCTTGGCGGAAGCGCACGCAGGTTCCGAGCGTATTTGCGTCGTGCTCGGGGACAATATTATCGAAAAGAATATAGCAGCCGCTGTGGATGAATACAGGCACCAGGAACTTGGGGCCAAGATTCTCCTAAAGCAAGTTGATGATCCGTGGAGATTCGGCGTGCCGGTGTTGGAAGGGGACACGGTTGTCCGCATAGAAGAGAAACCGAAAAATCCGGCTTCGAGCTACGCAGTTACCGGTATTTATCTTTATGACAAGCGGGTATTTGATTTCATAGGGAAGTTGACGCCCTCACAGCGCGGGGAACTGGAAATAACGGATGTCAATAATCTTTATATCGAAGAAGGTACCATGACTTGGTCCACGCTCGACGGCTGGTGGACGGATGCCGGAACATTCGAATCACTGCTTCGGGCCGGCAACTTGGTAGCCAAGGGTGGCGCCAACAATGATTAATTTGAGCAATGAAACGTCGAAAATTTAAGCAACCTGAATCAAAGCAAATAGACGGGCTAATCGTGCACCCGTTAAGGGTCATTCCTGATGATCGCGGCAGAGTGATGGAGATCATGAGGCGCGATGACCCGTTCTTCTCCAGCTTCGGCCAGGTGTATGTCACCACGGTGTATCCAGGTGTAGTCAAGGCATGGCATTATCATAAGATCCAGGAGGACCGCTTTACCTGCGTCCGCGGGATGGTGAAGGCTGTGCTGTACGATGACCGGGAAGACTCGCCCACTCGAGGATGCCTCAACGAGATTTATGTAGGTGAACACAATCCTTGCCTTATTGTCATACCCGCTGGTATTTATCACGGGTGGAAGTGTGTCGGCGAATGCGAAGCTTATGTGATCAATATCCCATCAGAGCCTTACAACCGCTCTGAACCCGACGAGTATCGCGTCGCTCCACATGGCGGACAAATTCCCTATGATTGGACTACCAAAGACGGATGATAACCTCTTGATGAATTGATTCCGCAAACATCCGCCGGAAGAGTAACCATCAAGAAATCCTATTCGAGGTTGGTAAATGAAGCTCGTGGTGACAGGAGGTTGCGGTTTCATAGGTTCCAACTTCATTATGCATATGCTGGAATCCTACCCCGACGTTAGCATAGTGAACCTGGACTTGCTAACGTATGCGGGGAATCTGGAAAATCTTCAGGATGCGGAGCCTTATAACGATAGATACGGGTTCGTGCGGGGCGATATTGCGGACCGGGAACTGGTTTGCAACCTTCTCTGTTCCAAGCCGGACGCTGTTGTCAATTTCGCCGCAGAGAGCCATGTGGATCGCTCGATCATGGATTGCTCCGCTTTCCTGGGCACCAACGTGCTCGGGACTCAGGTATTATTGGAAGCGTGCCGTGAATTCGGAGTGAGTCGATTTGTTCAGATCTCCACTGATGAGGTCTATGGTTCGCTCGGGGCGGCAGACGGCGCATTTACCGAAAATCATCCGTTGGCTCCCAACAGTCCGTATGCCGCGTCCAAGGCTGCCGCCGATCTGATCTGTCGCTCCTATCACAAGACCTATGGACTGGAGGTCCTGGTAACCAGGTGCTCAAACAATTACGGTCCTTTCCAGTTTCCTGAAAAGCTCATACCCCTCATGATTACCAATGCTCTCCAAGATATGGAACTCCCCGTTTACGGGGATGGCATGAATGTGCGGGACTGGATACACGTGAAAGATCATTGCCGGGCTATCGATCTTGTGCTGCGTGAAGGCTGTCCGGGTGAGATTTATAATGTAGGAGCGGAATCCGAGTTTCCCAATCTTCATATCGTTCAATACATCCTGGAAAGACTCGACAAGCCGAAATCACTTGTTCGATTCGTCCAAGACCGGCCGGGCCATGATCGTAGATATGCTATGGATGCCTCTAAATTGAAGAGGTCACTTGGCTGGAGTCCGGTTATGTCATTCGATCAAGGAATGGATCAGACCATATGCTGGTACCTGGAGCACGAGGCATGGTGGCGCCGAATTAAGACCGGCGAATATCTGACCTACTACAAAGAATGGTACGTCAGCCGCTGCGGCTGCTAGTTTTGGAGGGGCGAGCGAAGATATTCTCCGGGGAAGGGACTTTTTGCAAAAAGTCCCTCCCCCGGACCCTCACCCCAAAAACTCCTAATTTGTTTGTCTTACAGCGAGCGACGCTCATAGACATCAGCTTGCCACAAAATAGTCACGGGGTTACGCTTTCTGTCAGAGATGTTCCCTCCGGGGCTGACGCGAAGGCTTTCAAAGAAATTCGTTTCTATAAACCGCTTCATTCATGAACATTCAGAGACGCAAAACTCGTAGGCTCGTTATAGGGACGGTACCTATCGGCGATGGAGCGCCCATCGCGGTCCAATCCATGACCAATACCGATACGAGGGATGTACGAGCAACCGTGCGTCAGATCCGGAGATTGGAACAAGCAGGTTGTGAGATCATACGTGTAGGGGTCCCGGACATGGATGCCGCTCGCAGCCTGCGGACCATCAAGGAAAAAATCAGGATACCTCTAATCGCGGACATACATTTCAATCATCGACTGGCTTTGGAAGCCCTGCGGCAGGGCGCGGACGGCCTAAGACTCAATCCGGGAAATATCGGTTCACGCCTCAAGATTCGGGAAGTGGCCCATGCGGCCGCGGAACGTGGGGTCCCGATACGTATCGGAGTGAATTCCGGGTCCGTCGAAAAAGGACTCTTACAAAAATACGGCTCTGCGACACCGGAGGCCATGGTGGAAAGCGCTTTGGACCACGCAGCCCTTCTAGAAAGGGAAAATTTTCACCTCATCAAGATCTCATTAAAGGCCTCGGACGTTCTACGGACCATTGACGCCTACCGGATGCTGGCACAAAGGACTGACTATCCCGTTCACGTGGGAATAACCGAAGCTGGAACGCTCATACCCGGGACAGCAAAATCATCGGTCGGCATAGGACTTCTCCTGGCTGAGGGCATAGGCGACACCATCAGGGTCTCTCTCACAGCGTCGCCGATTCATGAAATCACAGCCGCATACGCCATATTGAGGGCCCTGGGATTGCGCAGCCGAGGGGTTGAGGTGATTTCTTGCCCCACGTGCTCCCGGACGGAAATTGACGTCATTCGACTCGCATCACAGGTGGAGAAATCCCTCTCGAAAATTCAGCAGCCGCTGAAGGTGGCTGTCATGGGCTGCGCGGTCAACGGCCCCGGTGAAGCGAAAGAGGCAGACATCGGCATAGCGGGGGGCAAAGGCAAGGGCCTGCTCTTCAAGCAGGGACGAATTTTCGGAAAATACTCTGAAAAGAACCTGCTGCCTGCCCTGCTGGCCGAGATTGAAAAGATGATCGGGGAAACCACACCGAAAGCGGTTCCAAAATTGTAGGACCGTCCCCCGCGGGACAGGATTGCCGGTCCTACCGGCCCGTCAATTCTCCTTCATGACGTAATCGTCGTATTCGATTTCAAAACGGAGTTTGTGCTTGGCCTCTTCCTGAGCCAGCGACATAAAGACTTCTTGCAGGTTCGTATCTTCCGTGGACGCGGCCAGGTCATTATACATTTTGAATGCTTTCTTTTCTTTCTTCATGGCCACGACGAGCGCCTGCT
This sequence comes from Desulfomonilaceae bacterium, assembly GCA_035506215.1. Classification (GTDB taxonomy): domain Bacteria; phylum Desulfobacterota; class Desulfomonilia; order Desulfomonilales; family Desulfomonilaceae; genus DATJPW01. The sequence goes on along the minus strand of DATJPW010000303.1, from coordinate 18,396 downwards.
GATAGTCCATATCCTTACTCGGCTCCACATCCACCAAATAGTCGCCGATCTTCAAATCCAGCACCTTGCTTTGAGAAGGCAGGAGCCGTTTACCGGATTTTATCTGTTCGAGTTTTCTCTTGTGGCCAAGTTCCTCTTGCGCGAAGCCCTTGAAGATCCCGCTCATCCAGGGTCTCTCCATACGAGCCGACAAATCTGTGTAGAAATCAAAAGCTTGCTGCTCCTGCCCAATGGCGAAGTCCAAAATTTCGTCCACTGACTTCCACTGCTGCATAATGTATCCTCCAAGATATTGTTAATCAGGCCCTCGATCAAAAGTATTAAACAAGTTTCCTGACCGCATCAAGAGTGGCATCGAAATCGGGCTCTTCTGCGATCTCTTTCACGATCTGGACATGCCGAATCGTTCCCTGCCTGTCAACCACAAAGACTGCACGGGCTAGCAGACGCAGTCCGTCGATAAGCACCCCGTAGGCCATCCCAAACGAAGCATCCCTATGATCGGAAAGAGTCTGCACTGCCTCCACCCCCGCTGCTCCGCACCAGCGTGTCTGGGCAAATGGGAGGTCCATGCTTATGGTTAAAACGGCCACGTCGAGTCCAAGGCGGCCTGCCTCCTCATTAAATCTCCTTGTAGTCCTGTCGCAGACCGGTGTGTCGAGTGATGGAACAGAATAGATAACGCACACCTTCCCTCGGAATGAGGAAAAGTTTACCGGCTGCAAATCGTTTCCCACCACTACAAAGTCGGGCGCGGGCTCGCCGATTTTGACCTCTTCGCCAAGCAGAGTAACGGGATTCCCTCTCATAGTGACTAAGCCGCTCCGTTGCTTCATGGGTAAGCTCCTTTTCCTCCACGTGATAATCCCCGGTACTGAATATAAGCAGTGGAAGGATTTCTACAATGCGTGTCTCGACTTTAGAGTGTGGCCAAGCCCGAAATGACCTGCATCAGTACTCATACGGGAGGAAAAGTTTCCTGTGCTCGTCCAGAGCAAACCTGTCAGTCATGCCGGCGATATAGTCGCAGACAATTCGTTCAACCGAATCCTCATGCTCCGAGATTCTCTTTTGAACCCCGGGCGGGAGTTGGGACGGCCTTCTCACATATTCTTGAAAAAGATCGGTCAAGAGTCTCGCTGCCTTGTACTGCATTCTCAAGATCTTGTGATGTGTATAAAACCTCGTGTGAAGGAAATGGTTGAGTTGCTGTTTCCATTTTTGCATTCGAGATGAGAACCTAGCCACATTGGTATCCGAGTTCACAATGTCCGAGGGACTCAGAAAACTGCCTTTAGAGAGACATTCCTCGGTCCCCTGTATCAGATCACGGATAAATGTATCAATAAGTATCCTGGTGCACTGATACCGAAAGGTGTCCCGATCCAGATCGGGGTGTCGATCTCTTATAATTTGAGTGACTTCGTTCCAGATATCCAACTCCCCAAGATCACTCTCGTCGAAGAAGCCTGACCTTATACCGTCCTCGATATCATGGCAGTTGTAAGCTATTTCATCAGCCAAGTTGACGACCTGCGCCTCAAGGCTGGGACACGGTCCCACCATGAACTCCTTCACCACGTGCTCAGGCGCCTGATCGTAGACCGTGGAGTGTCGCACAATCCCGCTGCGCGTCTCGAATGTCAAATTAAGACCCGGGAAATCAGGATAACGTGCTTCAAGCAAATCAACTACACGCAAAGACTGAGTGTTATGTTCAAATCCTCCGTGGTTTTGCATAAGGGAATGAAGAACTTCCTCGCCTGCATGGCCGAACGGGGTATGACCAAGATCGTGCGCCAGTGCCACAGCATGGGTCAATTCTTCATTAACCCCAAGATACTGAGCCAGACTCCGGGCAATCTGCGCCACTTCGAGGGTATGAGTAAGTCTGGTCCGATAGTGATCTCCTTCATAATATGCAAAGACTTGCGTCTTATATTCCAGCCTGCGGAACGCTCTGGAATGTATGATTCGGTCACGGTCCCTCTGGAACGCTGTGCGGTAGGGACACTCTTCTTCCTGATGCACTCGGCCTCGGCTGTCCTCGGATCGCACACCATAAGGCGCCAGAAATAATCTCTCCCTCTCTTCTTGAGCCGAACGTTTTATGATCACGATACGTGTCCCGAGGTTTTTTTGATGACAATGCGATTTGAGCGGAGATTTGCGTTGCTGTTCATCGCCGATGGCTAATCATTATTCCGAAGCATTATCTTCCCACAGGGGCAGGGCGTTGAGGACGCAAATCCAGATCTGAAGGCACGGCTGGATTACCTCGACCGGTCTTCGGTGATGACTTCTGTTCCTCTTGTTGAACTTCCGGCATTGCCCCGGTACTGCCTGAAGGTCCCGGAAGGACAATATTGACAATTAATGCGAAAAGAGCGACCACGCCCACAGACGCAATGACCCACAGCAAGATTTTCAGCCTTTTACTCACGGGCTTCCGCGACCGGGCCTCCGCAACCTGTTCAGCTAAATCCTGTTCAGCGGGAAAGCGAAAATCCTTAAAAGCATCATGAGGCATTGAAACGTCGTATTTTGCTTCGGATGAAATAACGATATGTTCTTTTGATTGAGGGTGTGACCCTTGCGATTGTTCGTCAGGCTGTAGAACGGGAGGCGCTTCCATCGTAGGTTTCTTTTCGGGCGGACGTTCGATATATCCCAACCCCTGGCAATGAGGGCAACGGATTTTCACCCTTGGCGTTGCCGGTAGACTTTTTTCGTCCAACCTCATCATTCCTTGGCAATGGGAGCACCGAACGACCATTTCTGTAGCCTCGGACGTTTTTTCAAAATTAAGACCCCGGTCTCAAGACTTCAAGTAACATATCATGAATGATGCCATTCGTGGCCACAATGCATTTGGTATGGACGTCAGTCGGATTTCCGGACCCGTCACTTACCCGTCCACCAGCCTCTTCCACAAGTAGCATGCCGGCTGCCATGTCCCAGGGCTTCAGCTTCAGTTCCCAAAATCCATCCAGTCGCCCGCACGAAACATAAGACAGATCAAGCGCGGCCGACCCTCCACGTCTCACACCTTGCACTCGCAACAGCACTCTTGAGAATTCAGCAATATTGTTTTCCGGTGAATAAGCCTTATCGTAAGGAAAACCTGTCGAGACAATACTTTCTGGCAATCGCGCCGCGCCGGATACCCGGATCGGATGGCCGTTCAGAAACGCGCCGCCATCCCTTATGGCATAGAAGGTCTCCTTTTTCAATGGATCATAAACCATACCTGCCACGAGGGTTTGGCTGTCCATGAGAGCTATGGATACGGAAAACATCGGATAGCCATGAGCAAAATTCACGGTCCCGTCTAAAGGATCCACAATCCATAACCACCTGGAACCCTTGAGTTTAGTGCTCGTTTCTTCCGTAAGGATATCGTGGTCCGGAAATTCCCGGTGGATTGCTTCCATAATGAGATCTTCAGAAGCGTGGTCAGCATCCGTCACAATGTCGATTGCGCCGGGCCGACTGTCTTTCAGATCTACTCTGAATTTTCCGTTAAAATAGCCTAAGATAACTTTGCCTGCGCTCTCTGTCAGTTGGCTAAGAAACGGCAACAGATCCTTTGAATTCACATTATGTTTCATCCTGTTTTCCTATGACTTGACAGTGCAATTCCCCACGATAGAGTCGTACACGAACTTCCTGACCCGTGTCGACGACCCGAGAATCCTTGAGCACCATCCCGGTCTTGGATTCGAAAGTTATGGAGTACCCCCTTGAAAGAACTCCTAACGGACTTAGAGTGTCTAGTCTACCCGCCAAGCTATCCAATGACTGCCGGCCTTCGTGGACCGATACTCGAGCTGCCGCGACCATGCGACTGAACAAAGCGCCGACTTGCTCTCTTCTTGCCGACGCCACCCTCTCGACATGCTCGGGTCTCAGCCTGTTCACCACTGAATCGGTGTCCCTGCGCAGATCGCCGAGCTTCCGGCGAATCATCTTTGTGAGTCTGATGTTTAGATCGTCAACTCTCATGCGGTATTCTTGAATTTGCCTAAGGGGATCGTGAAGCCTACGAGTCAACTCACCAACCCCCGCAACGAAACGATCTATGACACCGACCATGCAGCCTCTTAGCCTGGCCGCAAGGTGTTCCAGCACAGCTTCCAAGTCTCGTTTGTCCGTCACCAGCATTTGAGCCGCGGCCGAAGGAGTGGGCGCCCTTAAATCGGCGGCGAAATCGGTCAGGGTGAAGTCCGTTTCGTGACCCACAGCGCTCACAATAGGCAACCTACATGAAGCCACTGCGCGAACCACTCTTTCGTCATTGAACGCCCAGAGGTCTTCGATGGGGCCTCCCCCACGGCCCACAATAATCACATCCACATCTCCGGCCGCACACAGTCTCTGAATTGCGGCAGTGATCTCGTCAGGCGCCTTGTCGCCCTGCACCGAGGCCGGGCTCACCAGAATATTTACCCACGGCGCTCGATTCCTGAGAATCCGAATCATGTCTTTAACGGCAGCGCCCCGCGAAGAGGTTACCAAACCGACGGTCTTCGGGAAACTCGGCAGAGGTTTCTTGCGGCTTTCATCGAAGAGGCCCTCTTGGGCAAGCTTGTTCTTCAATTGCTCAAAAGCCAGCATCAGGCTTCCGAAACCGAGCGGTTCCATCGTATCCAGTATCAATTGATACTCGCCCCGAAGGGCGTATACCGAAACTCTGCCCCACGCGATAATGTGAAGCCCGTCTTCGGGCCTGAATTTCAGAAACCGGCTCTGCAACCTGAACATAACGCATCGAATCTGGGCCGCATCATCCTTAAGAATGAAGTACAGGTGACCCGAAGGTGCGCTGTGGAAATTCGATATCTCGCCCTGTATCCACACCGAAGGATATTCTCTCTCAAGAATTTCCCTGATCTTTCCCGTGAACTCGGAGACCGTGTATACTTTCCTGTTGGGTAAATCCATTCTCCTAACCCATTCCGCTTATTCCATATGGTGGACAAGACCCTGTAGATTGTCCATCCGTTCCACCCACCGATCAATTTCTTTGAGTGCCCGTTGCACAATCACTTCCTTCTTGCGTTGCTTGGAGGTCCCCGCGGGAGCCGGGGCCATGAAGCCGAAATTCACGTTCATCGGTTCATACTTTCCCGCGGGTTGATCTCTGGTATGTTTGAGCAACGCGCCCACAGCCGTTGTTTCGGGCGGAGGATCAGGTGTTATTCCCCGCGACAGCAGCCCGGCCATAATACCAATTGCAAGCCCTGAAGCCGTGGATTCAATATATCCTTCCACTCCCGTGATCTGGCCCGCAAAAAATACATACGGTGCTGTGCGTGATCTGGAAAATCGGTCAAGGAGCCGAGGGGCTTCGAGAAAAGTGTTGCGGTGAATCGACCCAAGGCGTGCAAAAACCGCCCGTTCCAGCCCTGGAATCCGGCGAAACACCCTTTCCTGCTCAGGATGGGTCATCTTGGTCTGAAATCCCACAAGGTTATACAGTGTCCGCTCCCGATTTTCCGCCCGGAGCTGAACCACGGCGAAGGGACGCTTACCGGTAGTCGGATCTGTCAGCCCGACCGGCTTCATCGGGCCGAAGGCCAATGTATTCGCCCCCCGTCGCGCCAACTCTTCGACGGGGAGACACCCCTCGAAATGAGGAATGTCCTCAAAAGGATACGGATCAACCTTTTCCGCTGCCATGATGTCAGCGACAAAGCTCCGATAAGCAGTCTCATCCATCGCAGCGTTGAGGTAGTCACCTTCGTCATTTCCGTATCGGGACGCCAAAAAGAGTCTGCTCATGTCCAAACTATCAGCGGTCACTATGGGCGCTATGGCATCATAAAAAGAAAGTCCCTCTGAACCTAGTATTGTCGCAATATCACTGGCCAAGAAGTCCGAAGTGAGCGGGCCTGTGGCAGCAATTACGAGTCCTTCCTCTTCCGGAGGTATCCTTGTCACCTCCCGGCGCTCCAGTGTTATGTGTGGATGGTTGGATATTCTCTCGGTAATGAAACGAGCAAAAAGCCCGCGATCCACTGCAAGGGCCTTGCCGGCAGGCACGGCAGTAGCATCGGCCGCTTCCATGATGAGCGAATTCATAATTCGTAGTTCTTCCTTAAGGAGTCCGGCGGCTGACACCATGGAAGATGATCTCAACGAATTTGAGCACACCAGTTCCGCAAAGTCGGGCGAACTATGAGCAGGCGAATACCGGCCCGGCTTCATTTCGATGAGTCGAACACTTATATCCCGCCGGGCAAGCTGCCATGCCGCCTCACAGCCGGCCAAGCCCGCGCCTATGATCGTTATCTGCATAAGAAACTGTTTGGTTGGGCCAGAAAGTTTAGCAAGACGGTTATCCGGCCAAAATCTCTCCTTGGGCGGAGTTTAAACCGGACAACAACGTTGCGAACAATTCTCAAAGCCCCGCTTTCGATATTTTCTGACAGTTTAATCCTTTCGACCTCGTATCCCAAAAAGTATTTTCCTGAAACGTACTGACCGAACATATTTTATCGATGAAGACACGACCGCGACCGGCATGTCCCTGCGATCCGAACGTCGCGCCTGAGGCGTGACCGACTGCCATACCGAACATGCCGGCCTTTGTCCTGGATTTGACCCATTGATAGCGCAGTGGTATCAGTCCTTCACAAACGCCAGCAAGCTCTTGGTTCCCGCGACATAAAATGGGTTGGGGGCCGCAAGACGAGCTGTCCCCGTATCGGAGATTTGCCTTCTCGGAACACGAGGGGAATTGGTGGAACCGATAACGGCCAAGCGTACAGGAGCGGTGCCGTTTCTCACTATGTCGAGTTGCCGGGCGGCAGCCAGAGAAAGGTCCACGATTCGGTCACCTACAAAGGGACCCCGATCATTAATTCGAACGACCACATCCTTTTGATTATTCAGATTGGTTATCTTGACAAGAGTGTTCAAAGGCAGGACATTGTGAGCCGCCGTGAGTCCGTGCATATCGTAGATTTCATTCGAAGCAGTCTTTTTACCATTGAAACCAGGACCATACCATGATGCGATACCATGCTGGCAAAAGCCGTTTCTGACTTCCTTAAGCGGCCAATAGGTTTTGCCCATTACGGTGTAAAACTGCTTTTGACTCTGCTTGGTAGCCGAGAGGTTTCGAGCGCACCCCGAGAGAAATAAAAAAATAATTAATATCGTTACAATAGATTGGATATATTTCATATATGTGATATAAGGTAAATGACATAATATAAGCTAATTACAAGGGTTAGTGTAACATAAGTTCATAATGCGGTCAAGAAATCCAATGGATTCGGTCTGCAATTGGAACTCTCTCGTCGCTAAGAAAGTCTTCCTGACAACTCTAGATTGAGGTAAAGTTGTGAATACTGTAGGTTGACAATCGTACCGAACGGCCGCACTAAGTCCTGGAGTTAAACCTATGATTTCGAGATTCCTAAAACCTGCCTCTATTTTGGCCGGCCTATTGTTGCTTGTCGGTTGCGATCCCGAGGGCATGATTAAGAGCAAGGTGCCTGAATCTATTCAGCAACTGCTCACCTTTGCTCCGTCGGCAAGAAAAGGCAAAGGCCAGGCCATGGCGATTCTCGAACTTACTGCCCCCAAATCGAATGAGCTGTTTCCTGTGGACAAGGAAGTTGTTTTCCTGGCTGATTTTAGAACAGATGAACCCAAAACGAAGGAAAACGCCCAATTCACTTGGATGCTTTTCAAGGAGAACGACCCCAAGGGAGTCAAGGCAGGGACCGGCAAGTCATTGAAGAAACGACTTGAGCCCGGCAATTATCGGGTCGAGGTGACAGCGGCTTACGCGGACCAGAGGTTGGTTAAGAAAACGAGCTTTCGAGTGGCTTTCACAGCTCCGGGCAAGGTAACGTTGCCCGAGGGCACAGGTCTGCCCGGGGTCGAAATCGTGTTGGCAAAGCTTGATAATCATGAAGAAATTTCGCGAACCCAAACGGATAAGAGCGGGTCATTTCTTGTAGAATCGCTCACCGAAGGTTACTTCGCAATAATACCTCGGATGAAGGGGTTCAGCTTCTCGCCGTTTCATAAAATTGCCAAATTGGGCCGGCAACCAAGCGCTCTGGATTTTAAGGCTGTCAAGGCAGAAATCGCTAATCTGAGATTAACGGAGACCGCGGAACAGGGTGAAACCTTGGAGTCCTTGTGCCCCGGCCAGGATGTCTTTCTCAAGATGGACATGAAAGTGGAGAACAAACCTTCTCGGATGGAGGTGTTCCTGGTCCATAGAGAAAACGAAAAAGAGGGAATGATCCAACTGGATCAGGTCTCAGATTCTACAGAAAAGGAATCTTCGGCTGCCCCGTTGGAAGGAAGACCGGTTCTATTAAAGGTCCCGTCGGTTCCCCATCTTGGTCCCTTGGCGCCGGCGTATCACCTTAGAGTGGATTTCACCGATGAAAAAGGAAACTCTTATTCAAGTGAAGCTTCAAACACTTTCAAAATCGATATCCTGGGATGTTTTCACAAGAGATTCGAGCGCGGAGTTGCGCTGCATGAGAAAGGCGATCTGGAGCAGGCGGCCAAAATGTACAGTGATGCCGAGCAGTTTGGAAAGAGTCTCCAAGAGTCATCGCAATTGCTGGCGGGTATGCCAAAGGTATATTTTGACAGAGGCATTGCGTATCTCGGCTCCGCATTCTCCAAGGAGCCGGGAGACGCCAAGCGTTTGAATTTGCTTGGTAAAGCCATTTTGGATTTCAACAGTGTCCTGAGAGGACAAAACAGGGATGCAGATGCGCTGTTGTTCCGGGGGGCGGCAAGCCAGTCCGCCGGTAATTATGAGGCTGCTGTTAACGATTACAGCGCTGTGTTGCGGATAGAGCCAAAGGCCACGGAAGTTAAGAAGCTGAGGGCCAGCGCTTATGTCAAGACTGGGCGAAGAGAAAACCTATCCAACGCGGTGGATGATTTCACTGAAGTCATAACAAACGATCCGTCGGCCCAAGATCTGCGGAAGAGCCGTGCCGCTGTTTTGAAATTAATCGCGCAACCCCCCGGCAAGAGCGAGGACTCTCGGGTAGAGACTACGAATATCCCGCTGCCGGATATGCGACAGGGCTTGGACCTGCTGAAGTACATCCGCAAATAGCATTCAACGTTTCAGTCCTTTTCAGAAGACCGGATGATGATGCCCGGAGATTATTCACGATTGCGTTTCCAGCTTGGATTTCTGGCCTGTTTTCTCGCGGTGACCTGTATTGCGGGATGTCTTGGCGCGCACGGAATCACGGAGATAACGGGTCATCCTTATAATCTCATCCATGAGGACGATTCTTCGGCTAAATTCGAAGGGTCGGATGACGATGCAAGCATTGAAGTAAGAAGAGTTGAGAGTTCCCGCCCTATGGATAACTTGGCCATTCATTACGGGTCGCTTTTCCCCGACGGTGAAATAATAAGACCGGGAGACTCTGAGGAATATGTCAAGATAGACGGAAGGAACGCATATAAAGTAGTGTTCAGGCCAAAATACATTCGAAAGCGAAAACGTGTGAGTGACCAAACCGAGACCGCAAAAAACGAAATACCGGAAGGATGGACTCAGGTGACGATGGAAGACCCTCTTACAGGAAAACCGGAAACTGTGCTCCAGGGTCCGATCGTTCGCCGGGAGCGAGTCTTATACCTTGTGCCGGGAGATACGTATGTTTACTATATTCTGATGAGGGCCGACGGTGATGCCATTGAACCCGCGCGAAAAAAGCTTGAAAAATTGGTTCGGCAAGACATCAAGTATCGCTAAGCATCAGAAATGAGCTAACTTAAGTCGGTCGTTTTGAAAAAGGGGGTAATTCACGTGAGATATGTTGGGACAGTTTATCGGCCTCCTAGCGAGGCCCACAGCTTGATACTCCAGGTAACCATCGGGTGTAGCCACAATAAGTGCACCTTTTGCGGTAGTTATCAAGGCAAGACATTCTCGATCCGGAGCATCGAAGAAATCAGGGAGGATTTGAAAGATGCACGGCACATGGGACCTGTGGACAAGGTTTTTCTTGCTGACGGCGACGCCCTGGCTATTCCTCAGAGACGCCTGCTGCAAATCATGGAAGCGGTCAATGAGTTCATTCCCTCGGTAGAGAGGATCGGCATCTATGCCAACGCGAGGAATATACTTCACAAATCTTTGGATGATCTCCTTGCTCTGAAGGCCCTGAAGCTGGGAATTATTTACCTGGGAGTCGAGACAGGCGATGCCGAGCTGCTTGAAAAAATTTGTAAGGGCGCTACATATGAACAGCTTGTAGCTGCGGCTCGGCGAGTCAAAGAGGCCGGAATAGCATTGTCCGTGACCGTGCTGCTCGGGATTGGGGGCGTGGACGGAAGCGAACGACATGCGCGCGAGACGGCCAGAATATTGACTGACATGGACCCGGATTATGTCGGTGCTCTGAGCGTCATTGTGGTGCCGGGGACGCCTTTACATCAGGATGAAGTTGAAGGCCGGTTCAAGGTGCCTGATCCGTTCGGCCTGATAAGAGAGCTTCGGACAATGATAGCGGAATCCGAGTTTAGTCATTGTGTGTTCAGGTCAAATCATGCCTCGAATTATTTACCGGTAAAGGCGACTCTTCCGGAGCAAAAGACGCAGATTGTTGAAGCGATAGACAACGTACTCCGGTCGCGTGACACGCATCGCCTTCGGCCGGAGTTCCTTCGTGCCCTGTAATTGGGCTGCCGGAACCTCTTGGGATTGAGGCAAACACCTGTGTTCTAGATCGCAAGAACAAAGCTCCTGGACTGGGATCACGGGGAGAGCGATCAAATATGGCCAACGAGCTTGGTATCGATTGCGGATCAATCAGTCTTAATTTGGCCCTGACCATTGACGAGAGAGAACCGCCTGTAACGTTATATCGTAGAACACGCGGACGCCCACTGGCCACATTTGTGAAGGCTTCGGAGGAGCTGCTCGACAGATTCGGCCAAGACCCGCCTATTTCCAGGGCCATGGTAACCGGCAGCGGCCGTGAACTTCTCGCGCGGGCCCTCGAAATTCCTGCTATCAACGAGATTAGTGCACATGCCGCGGGTGTTCACCAAGTCGCGCCGACAGTCAGGACTGTCATTGAGATTGGCGGCCAGGACTCGAAGTTCATGCAAATTGAGCCCTCCTGGTCCGGGGTGCTGCCACGAGTCTCCGGGTTTCGGATGAATGAAATTTGTGCGGCGGGCACAGGCGCATTTCTCGATGAACAAGCGGAACGACTGGGCATAGAAGTGGAATCCTTCGGGCCTGTGGCGCTTCGCAGTCAAAATCCAGCTAGAATCGCGGGCCGCTGCGCTGTTTTCGCCAAGACTGATATGATCCATCAGGCGCAGGAAGGTACTCCTCTTCCCGACTTGCTTATGGGGCTGACGTTAGGTCTTGTCCGGAATTACATCTCTACATTGATCCGGGGAGAAAAGATTGTCCCGCTAGTTTCCCTACAAGGCGGGGTGATGAACAACCAGGCGGTGCCGCGTGCTTTCATCGATCTGTTGAATCTGAATGAAAACGAAGTCATTGTCCCACCTTATTTCGACGTCCTCGGGGCCATCGGAGCCGCATTACTGGCGGCAAGAGAAAATCCGTTACATGGAACCACACTGAATAAGTTGAGACATCTTGCTGAAAAGGCCCTTCGCGAACCGGTGACACGGTCTTTTCTCCCACGGCTGGATACCACCCTTAGTCAGGAAGCCGCTCCCCCTGTTGGATGGGGTGGCGAGGGCGTGTTGCAGCGTCCGTTGGTGATGGGCATTGATGTAGGCTCCGTGTCAGTGAAGGGCGTAATAATTGATGGGACAGGCCGAATCGTGAGAGAAGACTACCGTCTGTCGAAATCTCGTCCCATTGATGCCATGGATGAGGTGATTCAATCCCTTACGCGTGACGGTGTCATGCCGGACGCTATAGCCGTTACCGGCAGCGGCAGATATCTTCAGGGCAGGCTTCTGGACGCGGACCTCATCATTAACGAAATCAGTGCTCAGGCCGAAGCCGCAATCAGCTACGATCCCGATGTGGACACGATTGTGGAGATCGGTGGCCAGGATTCCAAGTGGATAGCCCTTGAAAAGGGAGACGTTCTGGATTTTGAAATGAATAGGGTCTGCGCCGCCGGAACCGGAAGTTTTCTCATGGCACAAGCCCAGCGGCTCGATCTGCCCATGGGAGAGGGGTTCTCGGATGCGGCCTTATCGTCCGCGGCACCGGCCGATCTTGGTAACCGATGTACTGTTTTCATGGAATCCGATCTGATTCATCATCAGAACACCGGCGCGGCTCCCGCAGACCTGGCTGCAGGTGTTTGCATCAGCATCGTCCAAAACTATCTGGAGAGAGTGGCAAATCACAAATCGCTTGGGAAAAAGGTCCTGTTTCTCGGAGGAGTCGCCAGCACACTGGCCGTGAAAGCCGCATTCGAACAAAATACCGGCCGCAAATTTGAGAGACCGGGCTTTTACAAGGTCTCCGGAGCGTTGGGAGCAGCCATAAAAGCATTGCGAGCTATCGAGAACAAGGATATTTCCCTGAAAAACCGAACTGAAGTGGTTTGCAATACGGCTGAGATTCACAGGGAGCCGTTCGACTGTCATGGATGCACCAATCAGTGTCGTATTTACAAATATCGACTGAGAGATCGAATAATCTTCCATGGTGGTTTGTGCGAACGATGGGAATTCGATGATCGACCGCCCAGTTCTGACTCGGGCTCCGATCCGTTTAGCTTGAGGCGACGGCTGTTGGATGAACTGGCTGGAGCTACTCCAGATCGTGAGTGTTCCTGGGGCATGGCTCGTTCGCCGTACTTTTATGAATGGTTCCCGTTTTGGAAAGCCTTTCTTGGAGATATCGGGATTTCCCTTACCGTGGCCTCTCCGGCTAACCGTAAACAGTTCGAAGCGGGTTCAAGGTTTCTCAGCGTAGAAACCTGCCTCCCCATGAAAGTCTTGGCGGGTCAGATCAAAGATCTCGTGGACCGGGACCGGAAGACGATTTTTCATCCTTCGATTTTGAATGAACGGCCATGCGCCACGGGCGACAGGGCAACGGAATACTGTCCTTACATTCAAAGTTCAGTTGAATTCTTCAAGGGAGCGTTTGATGTCCAATGGCAGGAACTTGCGATCGGATTCGGGTTGGACGATGCTTCCTTTAGGAGAGACCATCTCCGGTTGGCCCGGGATCGTGGCTTCTCACGGCGCAGGGCAGTCAGTGCGTTTGAAAGCGCAATGGAACAGCTTGAGCTTTTTCGGGCCCATCTCAGGCATGAGGGTGAACAGTTTCTCGGCTCTCTGAGCTCCGCGGAGAACGCCCTGGTTGTTCTCGGTAAACCTTACCACACCGCGGATCCTTTCCTGAACATGAACCTTGGCCGCCTGTTTCAACGTATGGGAATCAAGGCGATTCCCTCGGACATTTATCCCTTGAAGCAGAGGACCGCAGAGTCCTCGGTCTATTGGAAACATCAGGGCGATATGATTAGGGTGGCTCGTGAACTCGCTCGGGACCCCAGATTGTTCCCTGTGCTGATAACCTTTTTCGGTTGCGGTCCGGACCCGTTCACCTTGAGGCACATCCGGGAGGTTCTCGCCGGTAAACCATTCTTAGTCCTTGAGATGGACGAGCACTCCTCTACAGCCGGAATCACCACGAGAATTGAGGCATTCCTCGATCAAGTTAAGCGACATTCACTCAAGTACCGTACGAAGCCGGCCGCGGGGAAAACCAGTGTCAAACACGGCCGATTTTCAGCGGAACAGCCACAGACCAAGTATTCTTCAACCGCGCCTACCCCAATTTCCGCTTCCATAGGCCGCCTAGAGACAAAGGAATCCTCGCTGTCGCCTGCTGATAGCGCCTCTCAACGGGGTTTCCAAGGTGATGGGAAGATGCGCCGCCGGGCTTCCAGGCCGGAAAGGCTTTATATCCTGCATTTCTGCGATCATTCATACGGCTTCGCCGCGGCAGCGCGTTCCATGGGCGTTGATGCACGGGTGCTGCCTCCCCCTGATCAGGAATCCGAGAGACTTGGACGTCCCCACTCAGTCGGCGGAGAATGTCATCCATACGTGTTGGTGTTAGGTGATTACCTGAAAGTAGCTCAGTCATTGCCCGCGGATATTGCCGGGAAGTCTCTTGTCTACATGATAGGTCCTGATGCCTGCCGAGTCGGGCAATATCCTGTCTATATGGAAAAGGTCAGGCGACAACTTGGTCTGTCAACAGGGATCATACAGGATGTGGATGAGGGCCTGAAGGCTTTCGGGTTTTCTGAACGGAATCGCCAGCGCGTACTGCTTAGGGCCTGGGAAGGTCTCAACGCATATGACATCCTCTTCCAGCTCTTTGCTTATATCAGGCCGACTGCCGTGGACAGGGCGTTGCTGGACAAAGTTTACGAAGATTCTTGTAGCAAGATATTTGATGCTTTATCCAAAGGCCGCATTCGAGAGGGCATGGATGAAGCGCTTCATGATCTCCATCAAGTCCCGCGACACGAGATTGGTCCGACGCCGGTGGTTGCCGTGACCGGAGACTACTACACTCGCGTTGTGCCTTTCGCCAACAACCAGGTCTATAACGAGGTCGAAACGCTCGGCGCCACGATCTGGCCGCCGCCTACTTTGTCTGATAGTTTCAAAATGTCAGTTCTCAGGGACCTCATGTGGAACTTGCGGACCGGCCATTCACTTGCGGCCGCCGGCCACACTATCTTTCATATGCTGATGGCCGCGTCGGAGTTCCGAGTCAAGGGGTGGTTCAGAACAAGAAAGGCGACGAAGGACTCATCCGATCTCCTGGGCCTGGGAATGTGGAAAACCGCTTCTCGGCATATGGATACTCGATTGCCTGCCGGCATTACGGCGCCTATTGCTACTGCAGTCCGGCAACTTGATTCGGGAGTGGATGGGATCTTGAATCTCATGACACTGAATTGCCTATTCGCGACGGTCGTGACGGCCTCCCTTTCGAGGGCTTTGAAAGCGCGGCCCGGGGTATCTATGCTCACATTGATTTATGACGGGCTCAAGAAAACTAATGAGAAGACACGTGTAGAAGCCTTTATGGAACAGGTGTGGGACCATTTCCACGCTCAGGTTCACGACCGGCCGGCTCGCAGAAGGTGGTCCGGACACTAAGTGCGGTCCGCGTCTCATAATCGACGCACTTTCGCACAACCGGCTTCAATAGCTTGAACTCGATTATTTTGATTCGCCTGCACGTCCGACTCAGAAGATTCAGAAACCGAAAACGTCGGAGGCTATTGCGTGTCAACATTATTGAAGGCTAAGATATATATTAATAATAATTCTCTTTGAGAATTCAGGTGCCGTGCGGCCGCAAAGACGGAGCTTGCCGCCGACTGCGTCCTCGAGAAGCCAGCCCTCGTGCATATAGTTAAGGAGCCACAATGCGAGTGATAACAGTATGCGTAGGCAGTGCCTGCCATCTCAAGGGATCTCATGACATCATTAACTATTTCAAAGAGGCCATAAAACAGGCAGGACTTGAAAATAAAGTGGAACTGAAAGGTACTTTCTGTATGGAACAGTGCACGGATGGAGCAAATCTGCTCATCGACGAGGAACTCTTCCATGCCGGTTCCGTAGAAGAAGCTAGACAGATTTTCGAAAATGAGGTTCTCAAGAAACTCACTTAGAAGGAAAGATCCATTATGGAGGCCAGCAAATTGAAAAGATTTCCCTGGAATGTCTGGACCGGTTTTGCGGCTTGGGCACAGGACTTTTCCCTTGTACACAAGGTGCTCGGTGGCTTCCTCGGTGTGGCAATCCTCATTGGATTGCTGACCAGCCTCGTTGGGACCCGCCTTGTCAGGCAGACAGTTATCGATAGGGCCCACAGCGAGCTTTATACTGATCTGGCAACTGCTAGCCTGATTCTCAAGAATTCCCAGGAAAACCTCGAAGCCAGGATACGCCTGATGGCGGCCTCCGAGAAGATAGAAGAATATCTGGAAAGCGGTGACTCCCTGGCGATTCGCGACCGGCTAGGAATGCTCGCCGTTGAGAATGACCTCGATTTCTTATCGGTCACCGATGAAAAAGGGAATATCGTGGTGACCGCGTTCTCGCCGCAGCCGGAGAACCTTAACGTTTCTTCAAATTCATTAGTGGCCAAAGCGCTAGCCGGCAACACCGCAGCCGGAATAGCTACTCTTCCTGCTGAAACCCTGTCAGAGGAGAACCCCGCGCTTGCGAAGCGGTTGGGCACAGAGCACAAGTCGGGCATGGTCATGGAAGCCGCTTGTCCACTCAGAAGCGGAGTACGAGTAGCCGGAACACTTTACGGAGGAACTCTTCTCAATGGTAGCCTTATCGTAGGCCGGATTGCTCAACAAGTATTCATGAGGAAACTCAGCCATGACCAGGATGTGGGTCAGGTAACCATATACCAAGGGCCCGACGCCATAAGTACCACCCTGAAAGGGGCCGGCGGCCTGCCGATAACCGGGTTTGAAGCCGGCGCACAAATCCGGGAAAAAGTCCTGGCCGAAGGCAATTCGGACATCACGTGGGAGACTCTATTCAACACCAAGTATCTATCAGCAACTGCTCCCATTCGCGACACGGACGGCAAAATTGCGGGCGCCATTCAGGTTGCGGCTCTGGAAGAGCCTATAAGGGCTATCATTGAAAGATTGGTGACGACTTTTATCATCGTGGCTCTTATTGGAGTGCTTCTGATGGCCGCCATCTCTTATTTCATCGTCAAATGGATCAATCGTCCTCTCGAACAGATGCTTCATGCTGCGAAAAGGGCCGCCGAGGGCGACCTCACCCACAAGGTGCCGGTTATCGCCCGGGATGAAGTGGGAGAGCTGGCTGCAACCTTTAATCTTATGATTGCCAATTTGGCCGATTCCAAGAAAAAGCTGGAAGAATGGGGTAAAGACCTCGCTTCCAAGGTAGCCCAGCAGACCGGAGCGCTATACGAGGCCAGAGAACAAGTAGCGAGGGTCAAGAAACTCGCCTCACTGGAGAAGATGGCGGATGGGATGGCGCACATAATGGCGCATATATCAGATACTATGCCTGCTATGCCCGTTTCCGACGACGATGCTCGGGCCACCAGCAAGGTCCTTGTTCTTGACAGCGAGGAAAGGGTCCTTGACATCTGCCAGAGGATTCTTGAAAACGAAGGCTTCGACGTTAAATTGACCAGCTCGGTGAAAGAAGCATTGGACGAGCTTGAAACGGAATTCTATGACGTTGTGGTTGCTGATATTGATATGCCCGAAATGGGCGGCAAAGAATTGCTCAGTGAAATTAAAGCCAGACAACCGGAAGTTACCGTGATACTGACCGCTCCCTTCCAGGCTACTGAGGAGGCTGACGAAGCCGTAAAATTGGGGGCTTACGATTACATACCGAAACCCTTCGGTCCGCACCAGATTCTGCTAATGGTGTACACCGCGCTTCAAAGCCGAGAAATGCTCCAACGGACTAGAAGACAGCACGCGGAACAGAGGGCCGAGACGATTTTTCAAAGGCTGCCTGTGGCCATCGCTCTTGCGGACAAAGAGCACCGGGTCGTATACCACAACAGAGCATTCATAGAACTCGCTTCTCAAGACGGCCAGGAACCCGACCGGGTCCAGGGGAAAACGTTCAGGGAACTGTTCGGTGTCGACCCGTTGGATACAGGCAAAGGTGAAGAAGAATCAGGCGGGTCAAGATGGCTTCAGCTCGAAAAATTGGGCCGCACCGCCAAACTCTACAATTTTGAGTTGCCTGAAGAAGACCTCCGGGTCCTGATGCTGTTGGACGTGACTGAAACGGTCATGAAGGACCAGCAGGCTCACGTTTTTAAGGCGGAAACCATCACCAAAGCGCAGCAGGTGATACATCAACAGATGCGCGTTGCTCAGGAGATCGCGGGATTGCTCGGAGAGACCACGGCTGAAACAAAGGCTGCGCTGTTCGAGCTGATTAAGCTCGCCTCTGAAGGAGAAGCTCGATGACTGAACACCTGTTTATTGAATCGGGCGCGGCTCAAATATGCAAACACGGAGAAATCCTGTGCGGAGATTCTCTTTCCGTTTCTCCGATAGACGACGGCAAGTTGATGGTGCTCTCCGACGGTCTGGGCAGCGGCGTTAAGGCCAACATATTGGCCACGTTGACCACAAAGATTGCCTTGCGCCTCATGGAACGGGGTTTACCTCTTGAAGAGGTTGTGTCGACACTTACCGACACGCTTCCCGAATGCAAGGTCCGAAAGATAGCTTACAGCACGTTCACATTACTGAAAGTGCTGGAGGACGGCCGAGTCTACCTTGCGGAGTTCGATAATCCGCCGACCTTTTTTCTTAAGAGAGGCTACAATAGCCAGTTAAAATACAGGGATCGGATCATCGGCACCAGGAC
>DATJPW010000302.1:0-11498 GCA_035506215.1 Desulfomonilaceae bacterium | reverse complement strand
TTCTCACGCCCCTCGCCAGGGAGATTCGGTCAGGACCGATTCTGGTCCCTCCCGAACTCTCAGCCGGCTAAGCCTGTGTGGAAAACTCCCCGCCCCGTCCTGAGATCGGCAACCAACAAAAGCTAGTTGGCGATACTAAGTAAGCTCCCCACACACAGCTTTTTCCAAGATCCTATTTGTATCTCCCTGGTAAGACTACTTCCCGAACACCTCAACCATGGCGTCGCCGATCCGATAGCCGGAAAGCACAATCTGCCGTTCCGCCACCTCGTGTGCCTTGTCCTTGTAGCCGCTGGGCAGCACTGCGCCATCATCCTCGGTTCCCGTTTTCAAGGTCCCGTTAAGATAAGCCAGTTCTATGGCAACCTTGTAGGTCGCAACAGCCCAGTCATTAAATGATGGAATCGCCAATTGCTCCGTAAAGTTGTCACGTTTCATGTCAGGTTTGTTTCGCAATGCACCCGCCTTGTTCAGGACGGTCCGGAACTCCTCGGACGTTGAAATGAGGTCATCCCACAACGCATGGAGATCCTTGGTCGAACTGTTCGGCCTTTCCCTGATGAAGAATAGGTTACCTCCTTCGTCCCCCTTAGGCCCAGGGAATTGTTCGGTTATGAGCGCAATCGTGTGCAATGGTTGATGAACATCGCCTATGAGGTGAAGCATCCAGCATAAGGCTACAGCACGATCTTTGTCATTTGCAGATTGAGATTTCGCAATCGAAAGTTTGTCGGGAAAGGCAGTGACAATGCTCTCCCCTTGGGGAATCAGCACCCCGTTTGTGCCGGGTCGGTACGGAATATTTACGTAATGCCAATGATTATATTTATGAGTTTGTTTCTTTATGTCGTCCGGCCATCGAGCCGCAAGCATGATAAGACATAGATCCGGGTCATCGACTTGGCTTAACTGATCGCTCCACATGGATTGAAAGTCCGGATGTTGTTTCAGGACTTCGATGATTTTCGTTATGACAGCAGGGTTTCGCTCTTTCAGGTCGGCGTAGGCAATTGCGGCCGAAATCATGTGTCCAGACTTGTTCCAAGCCAAGCCCGTTGTGGTCGTCATAAGAAAACAGATCCCACTCAAAAAGGCAATTACTGCTCTCATCTTCACAACCCCCAATCTGAGAAAGCTCGTTAATTACGCTGGACGGCTTCCCACCCCGTGGCTATAGCCTTTCCCGAGCACACCACTTTGTGGTCTTCCGCTCATCGAATCCCCCGAAATGTTGCCGACAAACAGATCTCGTTTCAGCAAACTACGGAATCGGCTGCTCATGAAGCAAATCAGCCGCGGATAAGGGTTGAACTAATAGGGTCAACTGCCCGCGTCTCATCGAAAGGGCATACCGGATTCGTGCGAGTACCGGTTCTCCCAGGAACGCGAGTGTATTAGTCAGTGCGTTGTCTCTTTGTTCAGGATAATGAACTCACGATTATTCTGTCAATCGAATTCAGGACAGTTCGTCTTCTCCTGAACAAAGCTCGATAATATCGAACCGGCTGCAAGCCGTTGGCACTGAGACCTGGAAATATCCGACCGGTTTTTAGAATCCTCTATTCCAAGCTCCCATTTCTTCCCTTCCTCGTGACTCTGGAATGATTGGAAGCTTGAAACGAACAACAATCCCCTCTTTCAAAGAATATCTTGGTGACCTCTAACTGAGACCGCATCCAGTTTAAGGAGCGGCGTATTACCGGATTTGCCACAACCACAATGTTAAGATTCGTTTGCGCCCTCTTGAGCATGAGACGTGCCAAAAGAACCTGTGACAAAGTATGGCTACGATTACTTAGTAGATCTAATGAGTTGTGAAGATGTGTAGCTGAACCGCGAGGCAGCCTGTGAGGACATCACCACGCTCGAAAATGTGTGAAAACGACATACCTGCGGGGTTAAAGTCAAAAAATGCCGCAATAATCAGTTGTTATTGTGTGTGATTTACACCGATCTCTAACCGGCCAACAAGTGGTAATCACTTGCGGATGCCGAGGGGATTCATATGGAGCATCATCGCGTAAGGTGAGAAAGGACGACCAGCAAATAACGCCAGGTCGGCTTGTGGTAACGGCTGCTCTGCCGGAGCGATTGGAGAGAAGCACTCTCAAGATTCTTTGGACCATGCTTCAATTTCTCTGTTCGGCACCGACAAGAAAAAGTATCGACAACTGCCTCGCCATTCCGATAGCATGACCGCAGGCTTCGTACCAATGTTACCTCCGGGTTTTCTGAAAAGCCGGTGCTCTGCCTGCCGGAACAATCGTTCTGCCGTCAGGAGAAAATCTGTGCGAGAGAACATTCCTACATCCAGGCTGATAGATGGCCTCAGGGAAGCAAGAATATATGACTCGCACACGATGAGAAAGCCATGTTTCTGCAACACGCGATGAAAAGATTGCAGAGGGGAACAATTGAGATTTGGGCCTTCGTGAGGGAAACCCTCGAGTGTTTCTTGGAGGACCATGCGATGCGATTGGCCGCCTCTCTGGCTTTTTATATGACTTTTTCCATCACGCCCGCTCTGATCATTGCCTTGAGCGTTGCGGGCGCGGCTATCGGTAACTCAAGAGCCGAATCTGAGCTGACATCGCAGGTGGGGCGTCTGATCAACCCTGAAGCGGCCGAGTACGTCTTTAGCTTGGTCGAGCGTTTCAGCGCTGAACTCAAGGGTAGGCATCTACCCCTGATAGGAATCCTTGGCGCTTTGGTAGCCGCCACTGCTGTTTTTGTCGAACTTCAGTCCGGACTAAACGTGATATGGCGTGAGTCATTGCGTGAACGTCAGGGCCTGTTGAGCATCATTCGGTCGAGGGCCATATCGTTTGTCTTTGTCGTCGGGATAGGGATTTTGTTATTGGTGTCGGTGGTCACAAGCACCGTACTTGCAACGATAAACAGCTTGTTCGTGAAAGCTCTTCCGACCTCGCAGGATTTCCTGCGCTGGCTCCAGATACTGGTGCAATTTGGAATGGTTCCTATTTTGCTGGCGACCACTTACAAGCTGGTGCCGGATGCGGATATTGAATGGAAGGACGTGCTGGTGGGAGCTATTGTAACTGCTATCTTGTTTTTGCTGGGCAAATCGGTCTTTGGGATGTACCTACGCGTCAGCATTTTGGGGTCGGTCTATGGGGCAGCCGGTTCGCTCTTTATTTTACTGGCTTGGGTCTATTATTCGGCCCAGGTCTTCCTCCTCGGAGCAGAGATGACGAAAGTTTACGCGACGCGTTATGGTTCTAGATCCGAGGCCAGGCAATAGCAGCCGTAATGATTTTCGTATCCTCAACTTTAATAATCGGTTGGCAGATCCTTTGCGGTTCTTAAATCCGTCCGCTTGCGACACTTGACGAGCCCCATTCCCTTCCAGGTCATCACAACTTCGCGATGCTGATTCAGTACCTCGATCTGCGAGCGAATTGTTCCTTGGTTGGGCTTCGAGCGAGAGAGCTTAGACTCAAGGATAGTGATGCGTACCGAAAGAGTGTCCCCAGGTCGAACGGGCTTGCGCCAACGCAGTTCGTCTGCGCCGGGGGACCCCAAACTAGCCACCCGAGAAATGTAATTGTCAACGAGAATCCGCATAGCCAGGCTCGCTGTGTGCCAGCCGCTCGCGATCAACCCACCAAAGGAGGACTGCTTCGCCGCTACCGGATCTATGTGAAATGGCTGTGGATCAAAGTGCCGAGCGAATTCGATGATATCGGCCTCGCCGACAGTGGCGGAGCCAAACTCATGAACAGCTCCGGGAAGGTAATCCTCGAAATGGCGATCTTCCGCTGAAGTCCTGAATGTCATGGCAGCACGAAATCTCCTTAGAGCAATTGCCAAAAATTTTGTCCGATCCGAGGTGGCATTATAACGTCATTCCGGCCTACGCCGGGGTGACGGGTCGCGACAAGGCCATTATATTTGACATTTGCTATAAAGCCCACTCTCGTAGTTCCGGACCGGAATTCAGCCTCGACATCACTTCCGCGAGGCAGCTGCCATCCGGAACCGCTCTTTTGCATATGACCCTGGAGGAGATCACAGCGTCGAAGCTATAACCAAGCGTTGGATCTCGTTAGTCCCCTCGTAAACTTGAGTGATTTTTGCATCTCGCATCATTCGTTCTACCGGGTACTCGTTAGTGGGACCGAATCGTTCCGCATCCACCGATCTTTCCTCCAACGTAAGTGGGTCGTCGTGGCACGTCGGATTTCCGCTATGCGCTCATATGAACGCATGCCACAAGACAGATCACAGCCGGTGCTAATTGCTATCTTTTGTACTCAAACCATCCACGCCCCGTTTTTCGCCCGAGGTGGTTCGCCAAGACCCTTTGCTTCAGCATGGGCGCTGGTTTGAACCGTTCCCCGTATGAGTCGTACAGGATCTCCTGAACTTTCAAATTCAGATCGTTGCTCGTCAAATCCATGAGGGAAAAGGGCCCGATGGGGTGACCGAGCCCGAGCTTGCAAGCGGTGTCAATGTCTTCTGCAGTGGCCACCCCTTCTTCCAGCAGACGGATGGACTCCAGCCACATAGCACAGAGTATGCGATTCACGACGAATCCCGCGACATCTCTTACGAGAATAGGGGTTTTGCCGATTTTCCGACAACAATCCATCAGGAACCTCACTGTCTCTCCACCGGTTTCCAACCCGGGGATAACCTCAACAAGCTGCATGACTGATGCAGGAGAAAAGAAGTGAGTGCCCGCGAACTTGGCTCTGCGCTCGGATCCCACGCATGTGGCCAACTTGGTAATAGGAATGCTGGAAGTGTTTGTGGCAAACACACAACCGGGAGTACAGAGGCTATCTAATTGGGTAAAGGCTTCTTTTTTTACATCGAAATCTTCCACTATTGCCTCGACAACAAGGCCCACATCGCGGAACATTCCGTATTGGTCAGTGGGAGTAATCCTGGCAAGCGTCGGTTCCTTCTGTTCGGCCGCGAATTTCCCTTTCTTGATTGCTTTGTCCAAGATCCCTTGGAGCCGTGCCTTTCCTCGTTCGGCCAATTCCAAGTTGATCTCCTTCATGATCACTTGATGACCCGACATGGCAAAGCAGAGGGCTATCTCAGCCCCCATCATACCTGCCCCAAGAACTCCGATTTTGAATTCCTCATTCATTGCTCAAACCTCCTGATAGGGAATAAATTTGATCGCGTAAACGTTGAACCATTGTTGGTGGTTAACAGGACTCGAAGTGGGTCCTCCCGGTTGAGTCCCAAGGAACAACGGACGAGTCCCGGTCAATCCCTTGCCACTACTAACGCCGTACCCATCCCGCCTCCTGCGCAAAGCGTGGCCAGGCCTACTGCCGCGCCGCGCTTTTGCATCTCGTAAAGCAAGGTGGTGGTGATCCTGGCGCCGGTACAGCCCACCGGGTGCCCCAGCGCTATGCCGCTCCCATTCACATTGGTTGTGTCACGATTCAAGCCGAGGACCTTTTCACAGGCCAGATATTGAGCTGCAAAGGCCTCATTCACCTCCACCAGGTCAACTTGATCAAAAACAACGCCGGCCTTTTGCAGCGCCTTTTGCGTAGCCGACACCGGCCCTATGCCCATTATCGCCGGATCCAATCCGGCGGTGACGGTGCCCAGTATGCGAGCTATTACCGGCACCCCCAAGAGAGCTGCCTTGGACTCAGACATCAAGAGCACTCCCGCCGCTCCGTCGTTGATTCCCGAGGCGTTACCGGCCGTTACAGTACCACCTTCCTTGAAGGCCGGCTTAAGTTTGGCCAGACCTTCTAATGTGGTATCCCTTCTGGGATGCTCGTCGGTATCGAAGACTTCGACTTTCTTGTTCTTAAGAACCACCTCGATGGGAACTATTTCATCCTTGAATCTTCCCTCGTCAATAGCCTTGATAGCCCTCTGGTGACTCAGCAGGGCC
This sequence comes from Desulfomonilaceae bacterium, assembly GCA_035506215.1. Classification (GTDB taxonomy): domain Bacteria; phylum Desulfobacterota; class Desulfomonilia; order Desulfomonilales; family Desulfomonilaceae; genus DATJPW01. Next base: position 5,605 of record DATJPW010000302.1, on the reverse strand, counting down.
AGCTCGTCCTGTTCTTCCCTGGTAATTGCGTATTTTTCCGCCAAGTTCTCAGCGGTTATGCCCATTGCGGGACCAATTCCAAGCTCGGTCAGTGAGTCCCACATGGAATCTCGCACCTCCCCGTGACCGATGCGTGAGCCCCATCTCATTTGCTCGATCGTATAGGAAGCATTACTCATGCTGTCGGTCCCACCCGCCATAAGCACTTCCGCATCACCGGCTTTAATCTGATAATAGGCCATTTGTATGGAAGACATAGACGACGTACAGTTGCGGTGAACCGTTATTCCCGGTACCTCAACGGGAAGGCCGGCCTTGACGGCCGCCACACGCGCCAGATTGTTCTCTCTGAACGTCTTCTGATAATTGCAGCCCCAAATAACATCCTCGATGAGACCGGGGTCTACCCCGGAACGCTTGATCAGCTCCTGCATTACCGGAATGGTCAAATCTACTGCATTAACTGTTTTCAAAGGTCCACCGTGCCTTCCTATCGCAGTTCGACACGCGCTTACAACAACGACATTCATTTCCAGCCCCTTTCTCCGGTGCTCAGTTATTGCCTTCATTCACTTCCCGCAAAGATATTGCGGATCAGATGAGGACATAATTGCTCTTCTTTCCGAGCCTACACATTTTCGAACGAGATGCCCCGTTTGAATATCTTTCCCGCGGCCGTTTTTGGCAATTCATCGATAAATTTGATGCGGCGGGGATATTTGTACGGCGCCACCCTTTCCTTTACATACCGACGTAACTCATCTGTGGTAGGTCCCCGTCTGAATGCCATTCAAAGCAAATCGAAAGATGAAATCAGCCAGTCCATCTATTGTGACGCCCTTCCTGGGGTGGAACCAAATCCTCGTGCGAGTGATCATCGAGGCGATCATAAAGCCTACCAGTTTCTCATCCTGTGGCAGAAATATTCCTCGTTGTTGACCCCTTAGGATCACCTTACGAATTATCCGGTCGTACGTGTCCCGCATGGATACTACGACTTTCCGGTTGGCGGGAGACAGGCTGTCCAAGGCCACATCAAACAGTGTCTTGGCAGATCTTCGGCGACTCAAGGTAACTTTGAGATGAGTGGTGATGATGAGACGCAGTTGGTCGTCCGGGTTACCGGCTTCGTCCTCTTCGAGATGCTCAATCGGTCGAATTATCTGCTCCATTTCTTCCAGGAGCACTTCGAACAAAATCTCCTCTTTTGTCTTGAAGTAGTTGTAAAGGTTGGCAGGTTTGCAGGCACAGGCTTTGGCAAGATCTACCATACTGGTGCCGGGATAGCCTTTCTTCCAAAAAAGCACTCTGGCACTATCGAGAATACTCTTTCTGCGGTTGCGGTTGCTGCGAGTGGGAGACCTCATTTTTAGTCTCCATACGCGACGGGGAACCATTGGAGAGATGTAATAGGTGCTCGGGCGCACGCCGTCTCGGTCATGGTGACCGATGACTTCCTTCAGACATTTGCCATCGGTCAAGCAGACGCCTTCTAGGCGATTGCGGCCTCCCGCGCAAGGTAGAATTAATGAATGACCATTAATTAAGTTTATGAATGACCATTCACTTCGATAACAAACGAGTCAATTGCTGTCAAGAAAAATCAACTTTCCCAGACTACCATTCAGTTATATGCGGCGAAAGATTGCCATTGCGAGCGAAGCCAAGCAATCTCGCGTACGGCGCGCATGGTCCCGCGTCCCGCGTTCTGCGCGGGACGGGACGCCCAACTGAGGGCTGGCGCTGTCCCGCGTCTCCCAGGACTTCGCTCCTCGTGATGACGAGTCAGACAAGTGAAACTGTCGCAAAATGGCTTTGTGTCACAAGATCGTGGCACGATGCTTCATGTCCCGGCAATGAATTACCGGTCTATTGTCAAGTGTCCCTCCTGGACAGCCGCTATTTGAGCCCATTTGGGGCGACTGACAGTAGCCTGGTGCTTTACCGTCGGGCAACCATCGTGGCACGATTCCCACCATGAATCGAATTCTGAGACAGTTTCAACTGCGCTGAGCCCCCATAACTGAATGGTAACACCGTCCAGTAAAATTTTGTTGACAACCGAATTTCGGGTGAGTTATAGACATTTGTGGACCGACCGGTCAATCAAGAACAACAAATATCCATGAATAGTTCCTATATTAGCGACGTGAAAGAGACCATAATCAGGGAAAGCACGAGGCTGTTCCTGGCGAACGGATTTCGAGGAACGTCGGTCAAGCAGATTACCGAGGCAGCCGGAATTGGAAGAGGCACCCTTTACTGGTACTTCAAGAGTAAAGAAGAGATCCTGGAAAGTGTCTTTCGGCAGTTCGAACGTGGATTCGTAGAAGGACTCATGGAAACCGTGCAGAACTGCGGCGGTGACTTCGTAGCGAAATACAAGGCTTTTCATAGATTCGCCACCGAGTTCGCTCGCGATAACAGGGACCTGGCGTTGGCGTCTAACACGCTCATGAGTGAGATCGTGGGGACTAATACCGAAAGCGAACGCGTGATCAAGGCAATCTGGGAAAGATATCGGCTTCTTCTTGAGGATATGCTGGAAGATGGGAAGCGAGAGGGCACAGTTCCCGCCGAGGTAGACTCGGTAATCTGCGCGCACGTGATAATTGCCAGCCACACGGGAATGCTTGTTCAGTGGTTCGTCAATGGAGACTCTTTCGACGTGCCTGTTTTTGTGAGAACGGTTCGAAACTTCCTCTTGAAGGGAATCACGGGGGGGGAGCGATAATAATTTTTTTGGGACAGTAGACTGATCGGTCAGTCCACAGGAGGACGGACATGGAACGTAGATGGCATAAGCTTTGGCCTGTTTGGGTCCCCAAGACTTTTACCGCAGAAAAGCCTACCTCCGAGTACATGCGGGAATGGGCCGCACTCACTCCTGAAAAGATAGCGCTCAGTTTTTACGGCCGTGACATTACCTTCAATCAATTGAGTCGAATGATCGACCAAATGGCATGGGGGCTGGTCGACCTGGGGGTCAAGAAGGGCGACCGTGTTGCCATTCATATGGAGAACTGCCCTCAATTTGTAATCGGCTATTTCGGCGCCCATAGGGCAGGGGCGGTAGTGGTACCCGTGAATCCCATGTTCAAGCAGGCCGAACTTGAATATGAGCTCAACGATGCGGGAGTAGAGACACTGATCGGTCTTGACCATCTTTACCCGGACGTTGAAAAAGTAAAGGCTAAGACCCCGCTAAGAAATGTGATCCTCACCTCCCTGGGAGATTACCTTCCGGATGAGCCGACTTTGCCGTTGCCTCCGGAGGCGAAAGAACCGAAACGCTCTTTCTCGGGCACACTCGATTTCGTCGAGTTCATTGAAAGATCTTCAGATCGTCCCATATGTAATGTCACGGATCTGGAAGCCGACCTTGCGATTCTGCAGTACACGGGGGGTACTACTGGCCTTCCCAAAGGGGCCATGATCAGCCATTACACTCTTGCCCATGCGAGTATTGGATCCATGCACTGGTTTCATCACAGGGAGGATGACATCCACCTGGGAGTTACGCCTTTCTTTCATGTCATGGGTCAACAACAGTTAATGTGCACTCCCCTGGTTTCCGGGGGCCGGATTGTGATTCTTTCACGGTTCATTCCTGATGTGGTTGCTCAGGCCATTTCGCATTATCGCTGCACGTATTGGGTGGGCGCCACCACCATGGTTATCGCTCTCTTGGATCTTCCCAACATCCGGGACTACGATTTTAGTTCTTTTCGGGTTCTGTTGTCCGGGGGTGCCCCCATATCGGTCGAACTTCAGAAGAAACTGAAAGACCTGATCCCGGCGACAATTATCGGTGAAGGCTATGGGCTGTCGGAAACCATAGCTCACGGAGGGGCCGTCACCCCATTACACCGATACAAACCTGGCTTCCTCGGCGTCCCTCACCTCAACGATATTAAGATCGTGGATCTAGCCACAGGTAACAAGGAAATGGGACCTAACGAAGAAGGAGAGATAGCGATTAAAGGGCCCGCAGTAATGAAGGGATACTGGAACAACCCGGAGGAAACAAAGCAAGTTCTGAGAGATGGTTGGCTGCACACAGGGGACATAGGGCTGATGGACGAGGAGGGCTACATCAAGATTTTGGGGCGAACGAGAGAGCTGATCAAGTGCTCGGGCTACAGCGTGTTCCCGGCGGAGGTGGAAGATCTCCTTTACGGGCATCCCGCGGTGAAAGAGGTAGCTGTAATAGGTGTAAACGATGCTTACCGGGGCGAGACTCCAAAAGCCTTCATCATTCTGAAGCCGGAATATGAAAACAAGGTCAAGGAGGGCGATATCCTGGAATGGTGCAAGGATAATATGGCTGCGTACAAACGCCCCCGATTTGTGGAGTTCAGGCAAGAACTACCGAAGAGCGCTGCTGGGAAGCTACTGAGGCGGATTCTGGTGGAGGAGGAGAAAAAGAGCGCTGGATGATTTGGCGAGAGCGGCAATAAGGGCCTTGGAGGGCTAACCCGACCGTGGGCAGTAAGCGGGAGGAGTAGAAGGCTAGTGAACGGGATTCGTCATCGCATTTTAGACTGATCGGTCAGTCTACTGGAAAAGGAGACAAGAACGACGCTCAAGACACCCAAGGATGAGAAAGCCGGAGCCGACACCTCGGAAAAGAAGAACGAACTTATGATTGCCGGCAAAGAAGCGGCTTTTTACCGTGGCAAGATAGCATCCGCGGAGTTCTTCTCGAACAGCGTTCTCTCACTGGCAAAAGGAAAAGCCGGCGCTATCATCAACGGAGACCTTTCGGCTGTGCAAATACCCAAAGAATGCTTGCTTAGACACTGAATCGAACATCAAGAGCGTGGACGCCGTCCCTCTCCTGTCAATTGCGAGGAGTGAACAGTGGGGCAGGCTTCCAGCCTGTCTATTTGGGATGACCGGCAAGATGCCGGTCCCACCAGCAATCCCCGAATCTGGGAGATTGCTTCGCTTCGCTCGCAATGGCATTCCGCTGCTCGAAATCACATAGACCGGCACAGAGGACTGGTACCTGCCAATTCCGAATGATCGGCCTCCACAATTTTCGTGATTACTTTTCAGAATCAATGTACAGATCTTAATTGAAGATATTGGGTCAAGCGGGAGTCTCGCGATGTTTAAGACTAGAGTCACCGATCTTTTAGGCATCAAGTACCCCATTGTTGGCGGCACTATGATGTGGATTTCAACGCCGGAATTCACAGCGAGCATATCCAATGCGGGCGGTCTGGGGGTGCTCGCCTCAGCCATGTACTCGACTTCTCACCAATTTGCCGAAGCCCTTGACCGACTGTTGGACCTGACCGACAAACCGTTCGCGGTAAATCTTAATCTTTTCCCGACTATGCGTCCCATTGACAATAACGAATACGTGGACGTCCTTATACAAAAGGGGGTCAAGATTGTCGAGACATCCGGCCATTCCGCTCCTGAGAAGCTTTGCGCTCGCTTCAAGGATGCGAGAATGACCTGGATACATAAATGTGTCGGGCTGCGCTACGCCCTGAAGGTGCAGGAAATGGGCGCAGACATTGTGACTGTGGTGGGATATGAGAACGGCGGCGCAACAGGCAGACTGGACATCGGCACACTGGTTCTGGTGCCC
>DATJPW010000301.1:0-19630 GCA_035506215.1 Desulfomonilaceae bacterium | reverse complement strand
AGGGGTGAAGATGGAAGAAATTGGCGCATTTCCCGTATATGAAGGAAAAGGTTGCAATCTTTGCAGCAATACGGGATTTAAGGGCAGGGTAGCGTTGTACGAAGTGATGCCCATGACGGACGAAGTACGTGAACTTGTGCTCGCGGGAGCGTCGGCAATGGAAATCAAGAGGGAAGCTGTCCGCCTCGGAATGGATACTCTTCGAATGGCAGGCATTAGCAAATTGAAAGAAGGGGTTACCACCATCAATGAGGTGGCGAGGACCACTATGGCGGACTAAGCGATCTTTCGGAAGCACGAGTCTTCAAAACGTATGCCGGCCGCGAAATAGTGCAATTGTGCTAATGCACCCACGGGTCCATCAATGGGCGACCCGAACCGGCGCGCTTTTGCGACCGGAGAAGCCTTCCCCATAGAAAGGGAAAAAATTTGGCAACCCTTCACGATTATCTGAAAGAAATGGTCGAGCGCGGAGCTTCTGATCTCCACATTACGGTGGGCGTCCCACCGATGATCCGGGTGCATGGCGAGTTGATACCATTGGAATACCCCCCTTTGAAGCCCCAAGAAACGAGGCAGCTCTGTTATAGCGTTTTAACTGATGCCCAGAAGCATCGTTTCGAAGAAGACCACGAACTCGATCTCTCCTTCGGCGTTAAGGGTCTGAGCCGATTCCGAGCCAATATTTTCAATCAGCGAGGCGCTCTGGCGGCAGCCTTCAGACTGATACCATACCAGATTCGCAGCTTTGAGGAATTAGGTCTTCCGCCGATAGTCAACGAACTTTCTGCCAAGCCGCGCGGATTAATACTGGTCACCGGCCCCACCGGATGCGGCAAGTCCACAACCCTCGCCGCGATGATTGATAAAGTTAATACCAATCGAAGACAACACATAGTGACCATAGAAGATCCCATTGAGTTCACTCATCAACACAAATCTTGCATAGTCAACCAAAGGGAGGTGCATCAAGACACCAAGGGTTTCCAGGCGGCTTTGCGCAGCGTCCTCAGGCAGGACCCGGATGTTGTCCTTATAGGAGAAATGAGGGATTTGGAAACAATTGAAGCTGCCCTCACCGTCTCGGAAACAGGGCACCTCACTTTTGGAACGCTGCACACGAATTCGTGCGTTCAGACCATACATAGAATAATAGATGTGTTTCCATCGCATCAGCAGCCTCAAGTCAGGGCTCAACTCAGTTTCGTGCTTGAGGGGGTGCTTAGTCAGACGTTGATTCCTACTCTGGATGGCAAAGGTAGGTGCTTGGCCCTGGAAATAATGGTGCCCAATGCCGCGATCCGTAATCTGATCAGAGAAGACAAGATTCACCAGATATATTCGCAAATTCAGGTCGGACAGGCAAAGTCTGGCATGCAGACCATGAATCAGTCGCTGCTGATGCTTTATCACAGGAGAGTAATCTCCTTCGATGAGGCAATGGCGAGGTCCGGGGATCCGGATGAACTCCGACAAATGATGGCAGGTATGACCAAGGGGACCCCGAAGGTTACAACAGCAGGATGATCGTGCGAGTAGATTAGGCCAGCGCACGGATTCAATCCTGGTACGATACGCCGGTGATGTGATCCGGTAGCTGCACTTGGTGGACAACCGCCGCCGGAGAACAACTGCAACGACTTTACGCGTCTGATGGGCGCCACAATCCGATGCGGCCATTCCATAGGCAATTCGGACTCGGAATTTGCGCTGAGCGCCAATAGATAGTACGGAGGCAAATTATACATGCCGGAATATGTTTGGAAGGCCCGTACCGCGGCCGGCAACATGTTGAGCGGGGAGATGAACGAGGTCAACGAGTCGGTGGTGATGACCAAGTTGCGCAAGATGAACTACGCCGACATCAAGGTCAAGAAAAAGCCAAAAGATCTCTTTGAAAACATTGAGATATTCAAACCAAAGGTCAAGACGAAGGACATTGTAATATTCACTCGTCAGTTTGCGACGATGATTGATGCGGGCTTACCCCTTGTGCAGTGTCTTGAAATTTTGGCTGGACAGCAGGAAAACAGGACTTTTAAGAAAGTGCTCACTTCGGTCAAGGAGACGGTGGAGGGAGGTTCCACTTTCGCTGATGCGCTAAAGCAGCATCCGAAGATCTTTGACGATCTGTTTGTCAACTTGATTCATGCCGGCGAAGCGGGGGGTATACTGGATACCATCCTCCGCAGGCTCGCTGTTTTTCTGGAAAAGGCTGAAGCGTTGAAGCGCAAAGTCAAAGGCGCAATGGTGTATCCAGGGGTGGTCATAAGCATAGCTGTGGCCGTCGTCGTAATTTTGCTTGTATTCGTCATACCCGTTTTCAAGGAGATGTTTGAAGGCGCGGGCGAGAGATTGCCCGGTCCGACTTTGATCGTTTTGGCCATGAGCGAGTTTGTTCAGAAATACTTCATTCATGTGGCGGTCCTGGTGGCGCTCATCGTTTTTGCCTTTCGTAAGTTCAGTCAGACCCAGAAAGGCAGGATAATAATTGATAGAGCGCTATTAAAGGCTCCCGCGATAGGCATCCTTTTGCGCAAAGTGGCGGTTGCGCGATTTTGTTCCACTCTGGGAACCATGATCTCGAGCGGTGTTCCTATATTGGATGCTCTTGAGATAACGGCCAGGACTGCGGGCAATGTAGTCATCGAAAAAGCCATAATGAATACTCGAACGGCTATCTCAGAGGGGCGCACTATCGCCGAACCTCTTATGGAAACCGGCGTCTTTCCCGGCATGGTGGTCCGGATGATCGCGGTTGGTGAGGCCACTGGCGCCCTGGATGCAATGCTGGCCAAGATATCGGAATTTTATGACGAAGAAGTGGACGCTGCCGTTGAGGCATTAACGCAATTGATGGAACCTATCATGATTGTCGTACTCGGCGGTGTTTGCGGTGGGATGGTAATAGCGATGTACTTACCGGTTTTCGGAATGGCCGGCGCCATTTCGGGGACCAAGTAAAGAGGTTATTCAGACATTTTTCAACCCTCAGCTCCTTGTTTGAGCGCCAAGAATTGAGGCTGCAAGAACCTCTTTGTTTAGGGTCACTTGATAAGAACCTCGTTAGGCGACAGAAGGGGTTCCCAAATCTCTGAATACGGTATCTTCCCGGCGCGGTGCCTTAAGAAGCACCCTGATTTCCAGCAGTTGTCGAACTGCTCCTTCAAATCGGGCACCTAATCCTCTTAGATTTGGAATCGCGAAATATTCATCCTTCGGGAGTCAATTTCGTCAACAATCCCTATCACGGTCACGGCCGGACTCTTGTGAACAATGGGGAGTCAAGATATCGTTTGTAAACTCGTTGATTGTGCGCCGGGAGAGGGCCTTGGTCCGCGAGACGGCCATGCTCTTGACTTTTTTGGGGGGACAGGATAAAAACCCGGTCTGATCTTGGGCCGAAATGAGGAGAATCTGAGTTTGTCGGAATCCCTACCTAAACCGAAAAGTTCCGCGGCTCCATCGTTGACGGAGGTGCGGCTGCGGAAAGCGCAGGAACTCGAGCAAGCTGGGGTGCCGGCCTTTGCGATCGGCTTCAGGCCTGACTCAACGGCGGAACAATTCGAAAAAAGATACGCTCAGGTCACGATTTTCGATGAAGCTGACGAGCCTTTTCGGATGGCGGGGCGCATATTGGCGTTAAGGATACTCGGCAAGGCTTCCTTTCTAAGACTTCGTGATACCACAGGCGATTTTCAGGCGTATTTCAGTCGAGACACAGTGGGACCGGAATCATACAAACTAATTAAAAAACTGGACGTTGGAGATATCGTCGGCGTCTTGGGCCGTCCTTTTCGAACTCGAACAGGCGAGCTGAGTATCCTCGTGAAAGAACTGACTCTGTTGACAAAGTCCCTGCGACCACTTCCTGAGAAGTGGCATGGATTGTCGGACGTGGAGACGAGGTATCGTCAGCGATATCTGGATCTTATGGTCAACCCTGCGGCCGGAGAGATCGTGAGGACAAGAAGCCGAATCATAGGCTACCTTCGTGACTATCTGGTCAATCGTCGCTTCCTCGAAGTCGAGACCCCTATGATGCAGGCAATCCCGGGCGGCGCCACAGCGAAGCCTTTCGAGACCTTCCACCATGCGCTGGATCGTAAACTGTATCTCAGGATCGCTCCTGAATTGTACTTGAAGCGCCTCCTGGTGGGAGGGTTTGACCGGGTATTTGAAATTAATCGGAATTTCAGGAACGAAGGAATTTCTACACAGCACAATCCGGAGTTCACGATGCTCGAGTTCTATCAGGCCTTCAGCACATATGAGGACCTGATGTCTATGACCGAGGACATGCTGTCAGGATTGACGAAACTTGTTAGTGGAACCTATAAGATAGTCTATGGGGACCGAGAAGTTGATCTCACACCTCCATGGCCGAGAATCACCGTTAAAGAGGCGCTCTTAAGGTATTGCGAACTCACACGGGCACAAATTGACGATCGTAATGCTGTTTTCATAAAAGCGGTTGAGAGTGGTCTGGAAGTGGGGAAAGAGGACTCACTCGGTAAGTTGTGGATGACGCTCTTCGACGAGTTCGTAGAAGAGCGTCTATGGGGACCTATATTTGTGTACAAATATCCCGTGGATGTGTCGCCGTTGGCTCGGCGCAACGAAGAAGACCCTACTGTCACGGACCGGTTCGAACTCTATATTTGCGGCAGGGAAATAGCGAATGCCTTCACGGAGCTGACAGACCCTCTCGACCAAAGGATCCGATTCGAGGAACAGGTTCTTGCTCGCGCTTCCGGTGATGAAGAGGCCCACTTTCTGGACGAAGATTTCTTGCGAGCGCTTGAGTATGGCATGCCCCCCGCGGCAGGAGAAGGGATCGGCATAGACCGATTGGTAATGCTTCTGACTAATTCGCAATCCATTCGTGAAGTGATACTGTTTCCTCACATGCGACCTGAAAAAGGGCTGGGATGAATTTACCCTTCGAAATAGTTATCGGCCTGCGGTACCTCAAGGCAAAGCGAAAACAGGCATTTATATCGGTCATAAGTGCGTTCAGTGTTTTGGGTGTCATGCTTGGTGTCATGACTCTAATCATTGTACTAGGCGTGATGAACGGATTTGAAAGGGACCTGAAAGAAAAGATCCTGGGGACGGTTTCCCATTTGGTTGTGATGAGTCACTCCAACCGGTCGGTGACGGGTTGGTCGAGCCTGATGGGGCGCATAGAGGACTTCAACGGGGTGAAGGCGACAACTCCTTACATATATGGACAGGCAATGCTTTCAACTCGAGGAAAGGTCAGAGGAGTTATCGTGCGTGGTATAGACCCCAGGACGGCAAGCAAGGTTATCTCACTGCCCAGGTACTTGTCGCAAGGCAGCATTGACGACTTGCTGCCTACGCCGGACGGGTCAGTTGGGATAATCATCGGAAAAGAACTGGCAGCCCTGAACTCGTTGCGTATGGGAGATGTAGTCCAGTTGATTTCTCCTCAGGGAAAAAGAACACCTATCGGGGCCATTCCCCGAGTTCAAAACTTCAGGATCGTAGGGATCTTCAAATCCGGGATGTATGAGTTTGACGCAAACCTTGTTTACATGGATTTGGGGGAGGCTCAGAAATTCTTCGAAATGGGTGAAGGTGTTACCGGAATTGAGGTGAACCTGGCCGACATCTACAGCGCCCCGAAGCTCGGCTCACGCATAGAGTCCACTTTGGGAACCCCTTTTTGGACAAGGACCTGGAAGGAAATGTACAGAAATCTGTTCAGTGCGCTGAAACTGGAAAAAATGGCCATGTTCATCATCCTCACGTTCATCGTTTTGGTAGCAGCCTTCAACATAATAATAGCGCTCATAATGCTGGTGATGGAGAAGAGCCGGGATATTGCGATCCTGAAGGCGCTGGGCGCTACGTCGGAAAGGATAATGCGCATTTTTGTGGTGCAGGGCATGTTGGTAGGTGTTGTAGGTACTTTCCTGGGCGCCCTTGCCGGGGTTGCCGGAGCAACCATTTTGGCCAGATATCCAATTATCGAGCTTCCCGAAGAAATCTATACTATACCGACGCTACCTGTTTCCGTAGAGGTAACAGACGTCCTCATAGTATGTGGGGTCGCTCTGGCTATATGCTTCCTGGCGACGATTTACCCCTCGCTGCGAGCCGCCAGACTGGAACCCGTCGAGGCCCTCAGATATGAGTGAGCAGTCGCTCTACAAAATTACGGATCTCTGGAAGAGCTACTCGAACGGGAGCCGAAAAGTGGAAGTCCTTAAGGGCATCAATTTGACCGTCGGCTATGGCGAGAGCATGGCTGTCACAGGTCCGTCCGGTGTGGGAAAGAGTACGCTGATGCACATATTGGGACTTCTGGATCGGCCGGTGAGCGGGCGGATTATGCTGGATGGTGTGGATGTTTTCCAGCTCGGAGACACTGAAAGGGCTCGCGTACGGAATAGGCGCGTCGGTTTTGTATTTCAGTTTTTCCAACTCCTACCCGAATTTTCGGCTTTGGAAAATGTTATAATGCCGGGCCTGATCGCGGGGCAACGAGAAGTGGATCTCGAACAGAGAGCTACGGCGATTCTTGAAGAGGTCGGCTTGGCCGATAGGGCAAGTCACAGGCCGGGTGAGCTTTCCGGTGGTGAGCAACAGCGGGTGGCCATCGCTCGAGCGTTAATTATGAATCCCGACGTATTACTGGCGGATGAACCGACAGGAAATCTCGATCCGGAGACCGGCCAGGAGATCGAAGTACTTTTGAGGAATCTCAACTTGCTACGAAAAACCACCCTGATCGTAGTGACTCATAAAGAGTCACTAGCCAAGGCCATGAGCAGAAGAGTAGGACTGGTGGGCGGCAAACTCGAGGAGCTTCAATGAAGCGGATTATGGGCTTAGCGGCAATTTTATTGCTTGTCCCCATCATGTCTTCTGGGGAAGAGCCCAAAACTAAGAAAATAATGATCTTTCCTTTTAGAGTCTTGGAGAAAGGTTCACCGGAATCTTTGAGTAAAGAGCTTGCCGGAGTGCTGGGCTCGCTGCTGGCTCGCGAAGGCGATTTGGAGGTAACATCCGCGGAGCCGTTTGCCGACCTAGTTCGTGGCAAGAAGGTTGACACCGCAAGATTGGCCCGATTAGCAAATCGGTCAGACTGCGCTGCTGTTATCTGGGGCACTGTTTCAAAGCTTGATGACGGCTATTCCCTCGAAGTGTCGGTAATGGGCAGGGATGAGCGCCAGAAGCCTCGCCAGTTTTCGACCACCGGTAAAGATATGGAAGATCTGATCGGCAGGCTGAAAGATTTGGCGGTGAATATCGGTACCGTTGTCCTGGATAGACCCAAGATCGGCTCAATCAGCATCGAAGGTAACAGGAGAGTCCAGAAAGAAACGATTCTTAACAAAATAGGCACGAAACCTGGTGAAGCTTTCCGGAAATCGGCCCTGAGTGAGGAGGTCCGGGAACTCTATAACATGGGCTACTTCGACGACGTCCAGATTCGAGCCGAGGACACCCAGAAAGGCGAAGTGGACCTGCACATTACTCTGAAGGAGCGTCCTTCCATAAAGAGCATAGAAATAGAAGGAAACAAAGTCTTTACAAAGGATGAAATACTTGACGCCCTGACCACCAAATCGTTCACGGTAGCTAGCACCGGAAAGATCCGCGACGACATCGCCAAAATAAAGAAGATGTATGAGAAGGAAGGCTACTATGAGCCCAAGATAAGTTATGAAATCAAAGAGCTTACAAGGGACGAAGCCAAGCTGACCTTCAAGATAGACGAGGGACAAAAAAGCTTTGTAACTGAAATTGTATTCGAAGGGCGCGAAAAATTACCGGAAAAGGACCTACTCAAGGCATTGACGATAAAAGAGAAAAGCTGGTTCTGGTTCCTCGACGAATCCGGGTCGTTTACCCAGGAAAAACTGGAAGAGAACCGAATGCGGATTGTGGCAACCTACTTGGAGAATGGGTTTATAAACGTTCAAGTAGGCGTTCCGAAGGTCGATTTTCGTGACAGAACGGTGAAAATTACCTATCCGATACGCGAAGGCAATCGTTTTCAGGTGCGAAAGGTGGATGTTGAAGGAGATCTTCTTATCCCGCGTGAGAAGCTAATTGCAGAACTTGCTGTTAAACCTCGTACGTGGTTTCAAAGGTCGTTGTTGGCCGACGATCTCAAGTTATTAACACGTCTCTATAACAATATGGGCTACGCATATGTTGACGTGGAGCCTCGTCAGAAGGTGAACGAACAACACGACTTTATTGACCTGCTTTACCACATCAGCAAAGGACAGCGCGTAACCATCGAAAAAGTCGATATCGCAGGCAATGAGCGCACACGGGACAAAGTCATCCGGCGAAGCTTGAGCGTGGGGGAAGGCGATCTGTACAGCGCGGACGCTCTGGAACAAACCAAGAACCGACTGGAACAGACTGAATATTTTGAGGCGGTGCGGCTAAAGACAACCCCAGGTTCACGCCCTGACCTCATGAATCTGACCGTGGAAGTGATGGAGAAGAAGACCGGTTCACTGGCGGCCGGCATGGGTTATTCCACTCAGGATGGCGCGACGGGTAACGTGAACCTCAAGGAGCGCAATCTGTTCGGGCTGGGGATTGTCGCCGATGCCAAAGCGAACATTTCCGGGCGCAGAAACAGCTATGAGGGGTCATTGACGTATCCGTGGCTCTTCGATCTGCCACTGAGTGCCTCTGTACGGGGCTACAAAGCGGTCAATAGAGAACTGAACTATGTTCGGGATAGCGATGGCTTCGGGGCCAACATAGCGTTCCCTCTGTACCGCGAGTGGACAATGAGCACAGGGTTCTCCCGTGACTCAAGCAAATTGGGTGGATTTGATCAGTCATTTGCCAAGTCGGTGATAGCATACTACAGCAGGACAGGTGGGAGCGCTGAGAAATTCTTGAACGTCTCAGAAAATGCCGTTTCTGTTTCAGTATCGCGGGATACTCGAAATAATTCGGTTTTGCCCTCGGACGGCAGCAAGGTAAATTTTGGAACTCGTATATCGGGATTCGGCGGTGATGTGGCGTTCTCTAATTATTTTAGCGAAGCTATATACTATCATCCTCTGTTCTGGCGCTCGATTTTCAAGATACGGGCCAACGGTTCGCTCTTGCAGCCAGCCGGCGATAATCCGATACCGTTTGATCGCAGAATCTTGCTCGGCGGGATTGCAAGTATTCGCGGATATCGTTATGGAGAGATCGGTCCGAGGGATCGATACGGCAATGTCATAGGTGGAGACAGGGCGGTATTTGCCAACGTCGAATGCCTTTTTCCTCTAATAGATCAATTCAAACTGAACGGGGTCGCATTTTTTGACGCGGGCAACTCGTGGAATGTCTCAGAGGGCCCGTGGCTGAAAGAAGTCAAGGCAGGGTTCGGAGTCGGGGTCCGTTGGGTGTCTCCTATGGGACCTCTCCGGATCGAATATGGGTGGAAAGTGAACCCTGAAAAAGGTGAAGAACCGGGCGCCTTCGCTTTCGCGATGGGTCAGTTATTCTGATATCCGAGGATCTGAAGAGGGCCGAACCCTCCAGACCTGAGTCGTAACATAAAAAGGAGTGAGATGATGAAGAGGTCTATGCTGATAGCATGTTTCGCGACAGCGACGGCGCTGTTTTTCCTATTGGGAGTTTGCTTGGCAGAGGAGATCAAGATCGGCTTCGTGGACATCATGAAGTTTGCCGAAAAATCCCAGAAAGCGAAGGAACAGCAGCAGAGATTTGCCCAAAAGGTGGAGAGCATGAGGAATTCCTTGGAGAACAAGAAGAAGGAACTCCAAAACCTGCAGGATCAGCTCCAGAAGCAAGGGCCAATGTTGAAAGAAGAGACTCGAAACCTAAAGATCAAGGAAATAGGCATCAAAGAGATGGAATTTAAGCTGGCGGAGAAAGATGCCCAATCGGAACTCCAGAACGAGCAACGTGACGCTCAGGAAGTCTTCCGCAAAGACCTTTCCAAGATAATAGGGCAACTCCGTGCCCAAAAGAAGTTGACGCTAATTGTCAACGCAGAAGCTCTGCTGGCCGCTGACGACACTTTGGATATAACCGATGAGGTGGTCCGCATGTACGACGGTGACGCCGGTATTAAACCGGGTGGCCCAAAGCCCGCAGCGACCAAGCCACCGGCTCCGGCTTCAGCCCCTGCTACCGCGCCGGCTGGACCTGCCAAGCCGAAACCGAAATGAGAAAAGGACGCTAGCGCTACCCGATGATTTTCACGCTGGAAGAGCTTGCCCAATTTCTGGGCGGAGAGGCCTCCGAGAAACCTGGGCCGAAAATCCTCGGGGTGCGGCCGGTTGAATACGCCGGCGCAAACGATATTACATATGTCACCGGTCCGCAGTTCCTGGACAAATTGTCCAAGAGCGGGGCCGGTGCTGTAATTATTGGACCGGACCTTGCTCCTAAGGATCTTCCGCATATTCTGTCAAGGAATCCCGAAGCGGATTTTGCGCAGCTCACCGCCTTGTATTATGCGTATCCCCGTGAGCCGTTGGGAGTGTCGGCGAGGGCCGAGATTCATCCTGAGGCGATCTTGGGGGATGGCGTCTCGATAGGGCCCTTTGCTGTCGTAGGCAAAGGAGCGGAACTCGGGGACAGGGTAACGATCGGGTCACATGTGAGTATCGGCGACGATGTCCACGTGGATGCGGATACCCGGATCTTCCCCAATGTCGTTATTTACCCTCGGGTAAGAATCGGCCGACGGGTAATCATTCATTCCGGTACCATCATCGGTTCCGACGGCTTTGGCTATGCAAGGGATGTGGACGAGAATGGGGCGCCTGTTAGTATCAAGAAATATCACAGTGGGACGGTAGAGATAGAGGATGACGTCGAAATAGGGGCCCTTTGCGCGGTGGACAGAGCTTTGAGCGGTTGCACGCGCTTAGGAAAGGGCGTCAAGCTGGACAATTTGGTCCAGATCGCCCATAACGTGGAAATAGGGCCGGGCACGGTTATCGCCGCGCAGGCAGGCATAGCCGGCAGCTCGTCGGTAGGGGCTTCCTGTGTCATAGCAGGTCAAGCAGGCGTCCGAGATCATGTAGCTGTTGGCCAGGGTGTGGTCCTGGCCACCAGGGTGGGTATCTACCGGGATGTGCCTGACGGGGCGGTGATGGGCGGGGCGATACCGGGAATGCCGTACAACGTCTTCCTGCGGACTCAAGGGCTTTTTAAGAGGCTTCCCGAAATGCTCGATCGAATCCGAAAACTTGAGCGATTTTTACAGATCAGAGGCAAGGAAAATTCATGATCCATCCGACGGCGATCGTCGATCCGGGCGCGGTCATTGGTGATAATGTGACCATCGGCCCGTATTCGATAATCGGAGACAAGGTTGTCATAGGCGACGGATGCCAGATCGGTCCACACGTGACCATCGAGGGCAGTACGACCATCGGGGCAGGCACGCGAGTATTCCAATTCGCTTCGATTGGAGGGCCTCCGCAGGATTTCTCCTATAAAGGAGAAGACACCAGGGTGGAAATAGGAAAGGGAGTCATAATCCGAGAGTATGTGACGATCCATCGGGGAACCGTTCGGGGACGTGGAGCCACCATAATCGGTGAAGACTCGTATCTGATGGCTTACTGCCACGTGGCGCACGACTGCATACTCGGCCCTGGAGTCATAATGGCCAATTCAGCGCACCTTGGAGGCCACATCGAGCTAGGCACGAGAGCTATCTTGGGTGGCGTAGTAGCGGTTCACCAATTTGTGCGGGTTGGTGAGTACGCAATAGTTGGAGGGCTCTCCGGTGTGGCCAAAGATGTGCCGCCCTATACGCTGGCTTCCGGACCGCGAATCTATGTATATGGGCTTAACGATGTGGGTCTGAGAAGAAACGGCTTTCCATCTCGAACAATTCTCCAACTGAAGAGGGCTTTCAAAATTGCGTTTCGCTCTTCGGTCAGAATCGCGGAGGCAGCGGAAAAAATACGGACGGAAATGGCTGATATACCTGAAGCCGTCAAGTTTGCAGACTTCCTGGTAACCTCCAGACGCGGCATGGCCCGCGTTTCGATGAGCCGTCATTACTTCAGGACAGCTTAAAAGTGGATACAGTTGGGATCATAGCCGGGTCCGGCCAGCTCCCGCTTCACGTGCTGGGAGAAGCTCTGGATCGTGGTTATCCAGTGGTCACGATTGCGTTTTCGGGTTTCACTGATCCTGACATTCAGGGCTGCGTGGATGAGGTCTTCTGGCTGAAGCTTGGTCAGATGGGAAAGGTAATCGAAATTCTAAAGTCTCGAGCGGTTAAGCGAGTGGTTATGGCGGGGAAGATAGAAAAATCCAGCCTCATGAAGCTATGGAAGTTGCGACCGGATCGTCGAGCCCTTGAAATGCTGAGTCGGGTACGGGATTGGCGGGATGATACCCTTCTGGCGGCAGTAGCTGAGGAACTCTTGAAGGAAGAAATTGTGGTGGACGAGATCACCTCCTGGGCCGGCAAACTCATGGCGTCTAGAGGCGTAATGACCGAGAAATCTCCCAGCAATGGACAATGGAAAGACATTGAATTCGGGCGGACAATGGCTCAAGGAATAGGTGACTTGGATATCGGCCAGACTGTAGTGGTTAAAAATGCGGCCGTAATCGCTGTGGAGGCGATAGAGGGTACTGACAGGGCGATCAGGCGAGCGGGTGAACTCGGTATACAGGGCGCTGTCGTGGTAAAAATGGCAAAACCTAATCAAGATATGCGGTTCGACGTGCCGGGAGTGGGGCCTTTTACCATTGATTCAATGACGGCGGCCGGGGCCTCGGTACTTGCGGTTGAGGCGGGCAAGACAATGATGACGAATTGTGAGGACATGATAAGAAAGGCCAACAAAGCGAAGATTTCCATTGTGGGCATTCCGCCCGCGGGTCCGGTAGCCTGATGTACTATTCGATCAGCCGTCGAGTCCTTATTGCAACGTCGGCCCGCTCCCGAACAATTAGGATTTCATGATGCCACCGACTTCATGTTTCGCGGAGAACAGCTGTGCACGTCTATAAGAGACTTCTGACATTCCTCCGACCGTACTGGGGATGGCTCGTCGTAGCAGGGATCTGTATGGTTGGCGTTGCCGTGCTCACAGCTTCTCTGGCGTACCTGGTCAAGCCTGTCCTGGATGACATTTTTGTGGAAAAAAACGCGTGGAAGCTCTACTGGCTCCCGCTTGTGGTAGCCTTGGTTTACTTGTTCAAGGGATTCTGTGATTTTTGGCAGTACTACCTTATGGCGTTCGTCGGTCAGAGTATCGTACGAGACCTGCGTGAATGGATGTTCCTGAAACTCGAGGAAATGTCCGTCGGCTTCTTTGTTAGCCACTCCACCGGTGAGCTTCTGTCAAAGATGAACAATGATGTGGCGATGGTCCAGGGCGCTCTGACCAGCGCTATCACCGGAATAGTGAGGGACAGCCTCACAGTGGTGGCGCTCATCTGCGTGGTATTTTATCGGGATTTTACACTGGCCCTGATTGCCATGGTGGTATTCCCACTGGCGATCTATCCGCTGCTCTCTTTTGGCAAAAGGCTCAAAAAGTATTCCAGGCGAATGTTAGTGTCGCTTGAAGACATTACCGAACGACTTGATGAGACCATCACAGGGATAAGGATAGTCAAAGCCTTCGCCATGGAAGATTATGAGCGGGCGCGTTTCAAGACGGTAAATGAAACGCTCTTCAATGCATTTATGCGCAGGTTCAAGGTGCGCGCGTTATCAAACCCTGTCATGGAGACCCTGGGCGGTTTCGGTGTTTGCGCGATAGTTTTCTACGGCGGTTACCAGGTGATAAACGGAACATCCTCCCAAGGGACCTTCTTTTCATTCATGGCCGCGTTGCTCATGCTGTACGAGCCGATCAAAAGAATAAACGAGGTAAACATCCAGATTCAGGAAGGGGTCAGCGCGGGCGAAAGGATTTTTTCACTCCTGGACGCGACGCCGGATGTGCAGGACCGTCCTGACGCCAAGCCGTTGATGACAGTGCGTGACCGCGTAGTTTATGAGAACGTAAGTTTTGCCTATGATGACGTGCCCATACTCAAGGGTATAAACCTGTCAGTGCAAGTTGGGGAGGCCATCGCCATAGTCGGAGAAAGCGGCGTCGGGAAGAGCACTCTCCTGGACCTGTTGCCGCGGTTCTATGATGTGGCCGGAGGACGATTACTAATCGACGGGGTAGATGTGCGCGATTTCACTCAAAGGTCTCTTCGAGAAAAGATCGGTATCGTGACTCAGCAAACGATCCTGTTCGACGACACAGTCCGCAACAATATTGCCTATGGTCGTCCTGACCTACCGCTGGAGAAGGTGATGCAGGCCGCTAAAGCAGCTCATGCGCACGATTTCGTGACTGCCTTGCCCAATGGCTATGACACGGTAATAGGTGAAAACGGTGTCAAGCTTTCCGGAGGAGAGCGTCAGCGCATAGCAATAGCTCGGGCATTACTTAAAGATCCGCCGATTCTTGTGCTCGATGAGGCAACGTCCAATTTGGATGCGGATTCGGAAAGGGCCGTTCAGGAAGCCATCGAGGAACTTATGAGAGGGCGCACAACTTTGGTTGTTGCCCATCGACTATCAACCATCAGAAACGCGGATCGAATATACGTCCTCATGGATGGCCGAGTCGCGGAAGAGGGCAGCCACGACGAACTCCTTGCCCTCAACGGCGAGTTTGCTCGGCTTTACCACATGCAACTCTCACCTCAGGAGCCGACTTCTGAAATGGCTTCCAACGGTTCCTCCGCCCCAATCTGAAATGAAGTCATACCAAAACTGGGCATCAAAAGCCCTGAGAGTCGTACCGGCAGCCTGTTACCATGCAGTTCAGAGAGCTCGGGCTGAAGCTTTCCGTCGAGGCATTCTCCGAGGCCGAAAAGCTCCAATGCCGGTAGTATCGGTGGGCAATCTGGTCATGGGAGGCAGCGGAAAGACGCCTTTCACAATCTATTTGGCTGAACTGCTCCTCGAACGGGGATTTAAGCCTGCCGTGGTGAGCCGTGGCTACCGTGGGACCAATCGCGAAAGGTTTCTGGTAGTCGGTGATGGAAGTTCCGGTGAGCCTTTGGTCGGACCGTCCAAGTCAGGTGATGAGCCGTTTCTCATGGCAAAGCGTCTCCCGAACGTTCCGGTCCTTATCGGCCGCAGAAGGATCGATGCAATCGAGGCGGCAAAGAGACTTTTTGCCTGTAACATCGCCGTGTTGGACGATGGTTTTCAGCACCTTTCATTGCAGAGAGACGCGGACATAGCGTTATTAAACGGCACAGAAGATTCCATGTTTCCTCTGGGATCTCTTCGGGAGCCCATTTCCGCCTTGAACAGGGCCGATATAGTTGTGCTGATGGGTTCGTCGGAAATGACAAAGTATTCCGCGCTTCATTACGCGGACACGTCGTCGGTATTTCGCTGCCATCTCCTTCCCATCTCACTAGGGAAAAATATACGAAAACAGGCTCATTTGAGCCCATCCGAGTATGCTGGGCGTGAAGTAGTCTTAGTGTCCGGCATAGCCAATCCGGGACGTTTCAGGGCTACTGCAGAGGATTTGGATTGGCAAGTAGTGGATCAGCTCATCTATCCTGATCATTATGTTTTTTCCGATGCTGAGTTAAGGGAAATTTTGGTGCAGTATCATGATATTCCCATCGTCGTGACCGAAAAGGATTGGGTTAAATTGCCGGAATGGTTTAAGAATGAAAGTCAAGTCCTGGTTCTTCGCATACATGTCGTTATCGAGGATGAGGAAGCCTTTTGGGCGGCCCTGCGGCGGTTTATACCTTAGCTTAAGGTTTGAAGAGGGATCATTTGTGGCCCAAACTTCCGAGTCTGTGATAGCATGCCGCATGACACGATCAATCAGGGTCCGTTAGATAATGACGTTGCCTGCTTTAGACCTCTCCGGAACGCGTATACTCATCGTGAAACCGAGTTCTCTCGGGGATGTGGTCCACACGTTGCCGTTGGTACACGCAATCAAACGCTGTTTTCCCACCTGCTACGTCGGATGGATTGTTCAGAAGACCTTCAGTGCGATTCTCGAAAGTGATCCTGCTGTGGATGAGATTATCCCGATTTCCATTCCATCTACCAGTGAACCAAGCGCCGGCAGGTGGGTCATCATGCGTTCGACGAGGGCCACGCTTCGTACCTTACGGGATCTGAGGACGAAATTCAGGGATCATCCCTACGATGTAGTACTCGATCTGCATGCGTCATTCCGAAGCGGGCTCTTGGGCATGACAAATCCTGATGGTTCGCGAATCGGGTTTTCCGATGCCAAGGAACTGAACACCTTCTTTCAGAAGTATACAATAGATCCCGGTGCTGAGAGGATTCACGCAGTGGACCGAAACATCGCATTTGCTCAATACCTGAATTGCCCTCCCAACTCCGAAGATTTTAGAATTGTCAGCAGCCCTGCGGCCAGGGAGCGAGTCCGAGCATTTCTCACAGAATCGGGAGATGTTAAGAATGGGCGTCTGATATACGCCAACCCCACTACACGATGGGAGTCAAAGCACTGGAGTATTGAAGCCTGGGCTGAGTTGGCGGACCTGCTGATAGAGAGTGTTGGGGCTTCAGTCGTCTTTGCCGGCGGTCCCGATGATGTTCCCTATATCCAAAGGATCACAGACCGTATGAAGCAGCGTGCGTTGGTGGCTGCCGGGCTATTGACACTGGCGGACGCGATCGCGTTGCTGGAGTCGTGCTCTGTTTACGTTGGAGTGGATTCAGGTCCTATGCACATGGCTGCCTTTGCCGGTGTTCCTGTGGTGGCGCTGTTCGGGCCGACAGATCCGGCCAAGGTCGGTCCGTACGGTCCAGGGCACAAAGTGATCCAGAAGTCTGATCTGGACTGCCTGGCCTGTCGGAAGCGCAAGTGCGAAAATCGGAAATGTCTCGAAGAGATAACAGCCCAAGAGGTCTTTGATGAGACTACTCGCCTTCTCGGGTGGGAACAGAATGTCGGCTGATTCCATGCCATTCAATTTGGTCAAAATTGGTTACCGCAGGGGTTAGGTGTAAAACATGAAAAAACGGTCAACCCTCGAAAGGCAGATGCTCACCTATTTTGGTTTGATAGCAGCCGCATCCTTGTTAATTACCGTGGAATTCGTTTGGGCTATACAAACAGCTAGGTCCGAAGCCGAAATCCTGGCTCAAACCACTGTCCCGGCGGACCCCGTCGTCCAGGGCATGGTGACGGCCTTGGTGGAACTCCGAAATAAAGCCATCCTCATGTTTGTAGTTCAAGCTGTCGTCACCCTGATTGTGTTGGTCATGTTGATCAGGAGAATTACCAGCCCCCTTCAGCAGATGGTAGAACAGGCCAGACTGATATGCGAAGGAGACCTGAGTCGGTCTGTGGAGATCTGCAGACAAGATGAAATCGGCCTGCTCGGAGATACCATTAATGGATTAACCTCCAACATTCAGGAAATCGTGGCGTTCGGACTATCCACTGAATCCTCGCTGCGTCGGCATCTTGAAGAGCTTAAGATTTGCACGGCTTCCAATTCCGTTTGTAAGGAACAGCTCGATGGGATTGAGGCTGGGCTAGCTGGATTCAAAGATATCCTTGAGAGCTTCAAACTCTTTCCTGCTCCGTCGGATGACAAGGAGGTTCCGGACAAACGATGAGTGGTGAATGGATGGCCCTGCCCGCAGGGTTTGCCATTGCTATGCTGGCAACCCTGGTTGGTTTCGGAGGGGGCATACTATGGATGCCTTACCTGATTCTTGTGGCACGTCTGGAACCTACTCAGGCCGTAGTAACGTCATTGACAATTCAGTTCTTCGGTATGGGCTCCGGAAGTGTGGCGGTGATCCGTGCCAAGATGACCGACTTGCGCCTTTCTTTTTATCTGGGGGCGTGCGCGTTTCTCGGTGTGCCCGTCGGGGTCTGGTTATCAAGCCTGATCTCATCCAATTCCGTGATTTTCCTTTTAGGTATTCTCAGCCTAGCTCTTGCACTGGTGTTTGTGTCCACACAGGACGATGTTGACACCTCGCTCTCAAACGGAGTTTCTCTTAAGCAAACGGCTCCTTATCTGTGGCTATCCACTGTCTTTGCTGTCCTGACAGGTCTGTTGTCACTGGGTGTAGGGGATTTTTTGGTGCCTATCCTCCGCAGTCGGCTCCGTATGAAGATGGAGTCCGCAATGGCCGCCTGCTTGATAGTTATGACTATGAATGCAGCGCTCGGGGCCATTCTTCATCTGACCATAGGAGATAGATTCGCGGTCGGTCTGGTCCTGTGGGCCATACCAGGCGTCATTATCGGAGGTCAGGTCGGTCCGCGCCTAGCTGGTCGCATATCGGACCAGACACTCAAAGAAATATTCATCTATGGTCTCTGTCTAGCGGGCAT
The DNA here is from genome assembly GCA_035506215.1 of Desulfomonilaceae bacterium. Classification (GTDB taxonomy): domain Bacteria; phylum Desulfobacterota; class Desulfomonilia; order Desulfomonilales; family Desulfomonilaceae; genus DATJPW01. The sequence goes on along the minus strand of DATJPW010000301.1, from coordinate 1,250 downwards.
ACACATGATATTCAGTATCCGCGGGTAGCTATTGAGCGCGTGCTTGCTCGGAACAGGGCGCATAGCTCACACGAAAACGTGTCGGTCCAGACTCAACATAGTTAACTACTGAAATCGATTCGCTCTCAAACTTCGCTCTTAGAAAGTGATCCAGAGTTGGAGTTCCTTCCGGCACTGACCCGGTGTCCAGGTCAGTGGCACCCCAAACTCACAAATTCACGAACTCGGGTGCCACGGACCTGCATTGCAGGTCCGTGATTCTTCATTCCAATGTTACACTTTAGATCGCGAATCGGTAAGAGAAGAACAGTCTCGGCTTCAATTCTAGCGGCCCTGACTGCCCGGTCCCGGCGGACTGACTAGACGCGGCTGGATATCTTGCTTGGAACGGAGGGTCCCGGAAGTCTGCGCCGACCGTGAGGACCCAGCCTCCGGCCTGGCAGCGCTCGGCGGAAATGGCCGCTTACTGACGGCGCTGGATGCACTGTCGCGATCCGTTCCCCTCGGCCTCGCTACGGGTACCGGCCTGGGGGCTTCAGAACTCGCTTCACCCGGTCGCGCTGCCACCTTGGACGGATGCCGAGGAGGAGGCGCATCACAGCGCGGGGGAGCATCGTTTCTTGGCTGCGGCGGATTCGCGGATTCGTAACGAGGCATGAGTTCGTCCGCGGAAAAACAATACCCCAAACAGCATCCATCAGGCGGGAAATAGTAGGGCGCATAATAAACCCAAGGACCGAATCTCTCCTCGGTGTGTGACAGGACTTGAGTCGGAAAAACCAATATACCGGCAAGCAGGACAAGCATTCCCAGCGTGGCTGTTTTCATTGATCGGCTCTCCAGAACTGGTTAAACATGATGGACGAGTATAGCAATTATGTCAGCCTGTTGTCAATGTTTATTAAACTTAAATGGTAAGGGGCGAGCCAGGGCCGGCCGGTCGGGATTGGGCGAGACTATCTTGGTGGATAGAAGAATCCTCATCTAATTGTTAACGCGGCCTTGACGGAAGGAGCCCGACTGTGTTTAATTAAATGTTTTGGTGTTCTTATTCAGCCAAGTTTTCCGCGGCTTTCATTTATGGCCAGAGTCCATGGATGCATCATCGAATGGGGGATAATGAAGATCCCCTATGGTGGCCGCGACTTGCCGGAATGGGATAGTCGTCGGAGCAAGCGCGGGGCCCGAATTGGCTGATGACCCCCTTTCCAAGAGGTGGCAATGAAGCAGTACAAAACCGAAGAGGTACG
>DATJPW010000300.1:0-13747 GCA_035506215.1 Desulfomonilaceae bacterium | reverse complement strand
ACGATCAAAAACGCGTCATCATGCGTGTGCATTCCGGTAAAAATGTCCGTACCGGTGGGCCCAGACGCGTTAACAGCGGCCTTTACGTCATATCCTCTCCTCGGGACCACAATTAAATCAGGCGCCGTGTGCAAGCAAGTGCCCGGGTAAACCTCTTCCTGCAAGAGCACGCGTTGAAATAGGGGCCCTTGCTCCAGAGTAGGGTCTGATTCCCGTATGCCCAAATCCGACACGTGCAATGACTCCAGGTCACCCTTGAGCCTTGCCCGCACCTCTTCAGCCGACAAGGCCGTCAAGCGGCCATTCTTGAACCTGTGTCCGGAATTGACGTAGATCCTGGTGGGATCCAACGCAAACGCAAAGGAACTCGGGTCAATGTCTTCCAATGCCTGAGGATCACTCCGGCTGAATGACAAGTACCCTAGAATCTTGAGGATATTATTCAATTGCACGTGGATTTTCAAGTGCGTGAATCCGTGATCCGAAAGAATTATCAGTCTTGTCCCCGCACTAATTGTTTCTTGTAAGCGACCGAAAAAAGCGTCAATTCTTCGATAATAGTCAATGAAATCCCCATGCAGGGGATGTGACGGACAATCAGACGCGTCATAGAAAAAATGGTGAAGCCGATCCGTCCCGGTGATCACACCGATGAACAGGTCCCACGGCTTCCGGGAAAGTAATGTGAGCATCACGTCTTCGTGAAGGTTCATCGTCTCGAACAGATCCTTGACGAGGGCACCCTGGTCCCGACGTCCTTTAACGGCATCCACATCAATCCTGTAATTCTTGGATTTCAGCCAATCTATGAGAGAAGGCGGATATACTGATCTCTCCAAAATCGGGGCCACGAACCCCGATATGATAGTCCCCCGAAGTGGTCGGGCAGGATAAGTAAACGGGACATTGACCACCACTGAATCGGCAGTGTGTGCCCTGTGCCAAATCACAGGTTGAAGAATGTCATCAAAAGACGGAAATCTCAGGGAAATTTCGCTGTTCTTGAGGTCGGTAAAACCGAATATTCCGTGCTCTCCAGGAGTTGTGCCGGTCATGAACGAAGTCCAGGCGACCGAGGAGACCGCCGGCAGAGTGGTCTCCATTTTCACAAAAGTTCCATGCCCGGCGATACTTGCTAAATTGGGCATTACGCCAGAATCGAACAGGTGTTCCAGCAAAGAAAACGGAACCCCATCCAGACCGATCACCGCTACTTTCTTGCCCGCACCCATATTCGTCGCCTTTGTCCGCCAGTTTTAATCAATTCATGGTGTTGACTCAGGATCTCCGGCAGATCCTAACCGTGGGAGGTCGTGATGTCCGGATTCATCGCAAGCCCTACGTTTAAGCTCCGATAGCACTGAATAGGGCAGGGCGCCGATGCCCGGCAGCACACCCATTTCTATTTCCGGCTTATTCGATCCATGGAAATCGCTACCCCCTGAGATCGCCAGATTCAGCTTTGAGGCAAGATCGAGAAAAGTCCTTGTCTGCTCAGCCGTGTGCTCCGGATAATACGCCTCTATCCCGCCGAGTCCGTAAGACATCAGGTGCCTAAAGATCTCTTCCAGAACGATGGGCGATCCTGCATTAAGAGTGTAAGGATGTGCCAACACACAGATTCTGGCGGTCCGGGCGACCAAACTTACAGCCTCTGCGGGCGATAACTTGACTTTCTCTATATATGCGGGGGCCCCCTTTCGTAAGTACAAATCGAACGCTTCTTGAATGTTTTTCACATATCCCTTTTTTACCATGGCATTGGCCACATGCGGTCGCCCCGGCACCCCACCGGATAACTCACTCTCCACTTCACTCAGGGAGACATGAATTCCGTGCTTATTTAGTTTGGAAAGGATTTTAGGGATACGCTCGTGGCGTCCCCTTTGCAGAAAATGAAGAGTTTTCAACAACTCCGGATGGTCGACCTGAAGAAAGTAACCGAGGATATGGAGTATTCCATTATCCCAATGGGAACTGATTTCGACGCCCGAGACAACCTCTATCTTTGTCCTGACCCCTTCGTCCTGGGCAGGTTGAATTCCAGATGTAGTGTCATGGTCGGTGATGGCAATGGCACTTAGGCTTCTCTCGGCCGCTCGTCGAACTACTTCTTCCGGGGAGAATGTACCATCCGATGCGGTCGTATGCACGTGCAGGTCAATCATGGATGCCGTCCAATATAGCACCTTACACAAAAAGCTTGTTATGAAATTTTTGTCATGCTATACAGAATGTTTAAACATTTTTTGAGGATCTTCCGTGAAATCCGTTGTAACGGAAGCTGCTGTCTCGCTTTGTAGGTTCGGACATCTGATGGCTCCCGCAGCTGCTTCCGATTACCCAGGTTCCTGTCTGATCTCCGAACCGCTATTACTACCACCGACAAAATTGGCAGGATTCTGGACAAGAGCTGCTATTCGTGCGAGAAAACGAAATCGGGACCGTCAGTAGCCGGGCAGCGACATCACAAGATTTACTAGAATGACGCATGCCGAGCAATTGATGACACAAAGTTTCTTGAATTCAGCCTGTTAGATGACGGGTGCTATTTATGAATCAGCGACTTTTCGGCACAGACGGAGTGAGAGGGGTGGCCAACCTAGAGCCGATGACCGCCGAAACCGCTCTAAAACTCGGTCGAGCGATTGCATATCTGGCGCTGGGCCAGCCTGGCAAGCGGCACAGGATACTGGTGGGAAAAGATACGCGACTGTCTTGCTATATGCTGGAGACAGCGCTTAGCGCCGGGATCTGTTCAATGGGCGCTGATGTCCTCCTTGTGGGTCCGATTCCCACGCCCGGAATTGCCTTTTTGACAACCAACATGAGATGTGATGCAGGTGTAGTGATTTCGGCTTCACACAATCCTTTTCAGGATAACGGGATCAAATTTTTTTCCAGAGACGGTTTTAAGCTCTCCGATGAATTGGAAGACAAGATCGAGGAGATGATCTTCTCAAACAATATCGATGAGGTAAGACCTACTGCGGAGCGGGTGGGAAAGATCTCGCGCATCGAAGATGCTCTTGGTCGGTATGTAGTTTTTCTGAAGAACAGTTACCCGCGCCACATGATCCTTGACGGAATCAGTATGGTCCTGGACTGTGCGAACGGAGCAGCATACAAGGCTGCGCCATTAGTATTCGAGGAATTGGGAGCAGACGTGACGACTTTGGGAGTGCAGCCCGATGGCCACAATATTAATCGGGGGTGCGGCTCATTGGCTCCTGAGGTGATGTGCGCCGAAGTCCGGCGTACCGGCGCCCACCTGGGCATTGCGCTCGACGGAGACGGAGACAGAGTTATTTTTGCGGATGAACATGGAACAGAGGTCGACGGGGACCAAATCATGGGCTTGGTTGCCTGGGACATGATAAACAATGGCGAATTGAATAAGGGTACCCTTGTGGCAACCGTGATGAGCAACATCGGACTTGAGATAGCCATGAAAGAAATGGGGGGCACTCTCGTACGCACCCCTGTAGGCGACCGTTATGTCGTCGAACGAATGCGAAAGGACGGGTTCAATTTTGGTGGAGAGCAATCCGGTCACCTGATCTTCCTGGACAAGAACACGTCAGGTGACGGTATCTTGTCTGCTCTACAGGTGTTGAAGGTGATGCAACACACGGGAAAACCTCTATCGGAACTTGCCGCCCGCGTAAAAAAATATCCTCAAGTCCTTAAGAATGTTGAGGTTGCCGCAAGAAGGGATCTGAACGATGTGCCGGCCGTGAGAAAAGTTATCGAAGAATGTACGGATCGGCTCAAGGATCGAGGAAGACTTCTTGTTCGTTATTCGGGTACTCAAGCCATGTGCCGGGTGATGGCCGAAGGTGAAGACGAAGAAGAAGTGAAACTCGTGGTAAATATGGTGGTTGATGCCATTTCAAGAAATTTGTGAGTCAGGGGGCCGGGCTGTTGAAATCGCTCGGCAGGTTCTCGAACTGGAAATCCAAGGAATCCGTTCAGTCATGGCGCGACTGGATGAAAACTTTGATAAGTGCGTAGATTTGCTCTACTCCTTGCGTGGCCGCGTCATCATTACGGGCGTCGGTAAGTCCGGACTTGTTGGTCGGAAAATAGCAGCCACTCTCACCAGTACCGGCTCGCCCGCCATTTTCTTGCATCCTGTCGAAGGCCTTCATGGAGATATCGGCATTGTTAGCCGAGATGACGCTCTGCTGGCAATTTCCAACAGCGGTGAAACGCCTGAAATTACTTCGCTGGCAGCTACGATCAAAAAACGGGGATCCAGTATTGTCGCCATAACAGGGAGCACTTCGTCGACTCTAGCTTGTATGGCGGATATGGTGTTGGACTGTAGAGTACCGCGAGAGGCCTGTCCCCTTAACATGGCCCCTACCGCAAGTACTACTGCCGCTCTCTCCCTCGGAGATGCGCTGGCTATATCATTGATGATCAGGCGCGATTTCCGCAAAGAGGACTTTCTCAAGCATCATCCGGCAGGGAGCCTTGGAGAACGGCTCAATTTGAAAGTCAGAGACATAATGCTGGATCGGAAGGCCATTCCCGAAGTGAATCAAAATGCCTCACTTGGAGAGATTCTTGCCAGCATCAACCGTCAGAACCTGGGCTTCACGCTTGTCACTGACGGGAATCACTTATTGGGAATAATCACCGACGGAGATTTAAGGCGGTCGCTGGAACAAGGGCCTGGTATGCACCAATGCCGATCGCAGGACCTCATGACCAAGGACCCCATGACAATATCTGAACACAGGACAGCAGCCGAGGCCTTGGAAATAATGGAAAGGAAGCTGATCACCGCGTTGGCGGTGCTCAATGACAATCAAGAACTGACAGGGATCGTTCATCTCCATGATCTGTTGGGCCGTGGAGAAATTAAGTTCACGGCGTGACGACCCAAACGGAGGCACGGGACATCCGAATCATAATCATCCCAAGAGCATCTATCGAGGATGAGTATTCAATGCGCGCTCCAAGGGATCGAATTTAGCAGGACAAAGGCTAGGGAGATTAACTATTCTCGGAGGAATGGCATGAAGTTGAAAAAGGAGGACCTGGAATACTTCCGGGGTATGCTTCAAAAACAACTGGACGATCTGGTCCGAGGAGCCGGAAAGACCGTAGACGATATGGTCGATGCTGAGACTAAAACATCGTTTCCTGATCCTACCGACCGAGCATCCATGGAATCGGATAGGAACTTTGAGCTGAGAATACGCGATCGAGAACGCAAATTGATCAACAAAATTAAGAAGACCTTAGACAAGATCGAGGATGGTACATTCGGATTTTGTGAAGTCTGCGGAGAACCCATTGATTTCAAGCGGTTGGAGGCTCGCCCGGTAACCACTCAATGTATAGATTGCAAGACCTCTGAGGAAGAGGAAGAAAAGATAAGAAAATTATGACGTCGTGGGTAGAGAAGTCCTCATCAACTCAAACGCCTGAAAGAAAACCTTTCTGCAAGAAATTTGGCGCACTTGCAGGACCAAAAAGTCGAGTCAAATATATGATTTCGAGTTTGAACAGCAAGAAAGCCAAAATTTCCGGCCGGATACCGGCAGCCCTCTGCGTAAGATTGGGATTGCCTGGAACGCAGACAGAAAAGAGGTTGCACGCGACTACCGGTTCGCCGGAAGGCAGAATCTCCATCTCGAAAAAGCCTTTCAAGCGCCCAAAGAAACTTGGACCTCCTGGAGGATCAGACAGCAGGTCTACTGAGCGAGTCAAGGAACAAGCTTCAATGCCCATAACGCCGAAACCACTCAAAGTCATTAGACGACGTGGGGAAGAGACTCCCAAAATTTTTGAAACGATTCCCAAAATCTTCCCTAATGCCATACTCGAAGGAATCAAAGGAGGCGACGCAGCGGAAGAGATCGAGTAAGTGTTTGAAACCTTAGCCGGCTACAGGAGATTCAGTGGAGACTTGAGAATATAACGACGCTTGTTTCAATGATGTTCTCCCAGCCGCGACCGGAACAGGCACGACGGAAGTCGGCTCCCGGATTTTGAATTGCATTAGTGTTCGAGCCACGCCTTGGAGTAAGCATTATGAGTCTCCCCAAAATCCCGGAACCGGCCAAGCTCGTCATAAGCGCACTTAGTGCGCGCGAAGATTTGCTTAAACCGGTTTCAAAATTGCTGGTGGAGGATCTTGGTCCGATAGAGGAGGAAATCGGTCCGATTCCGTTCAATTATACGAAGTACTATGATCGAGAAATGGGACCCGGGATTTGCAGATCTTTATGGTCGTTCGCACAACTTGTGGACAGAGGATCATTGGTCCGCATCAAACTCTTGACTAACCGAATAGAACAATCATATACGACCGATGGCAAAAGGAGGTTCAACCTCGACCCGGCTTTGATGAGCTTAGGCAACTTTGTGTTGGCGACCGGCAAGGACAATGCCCACAGGATCTATCTGGGAGAAGGCATCTTCGCTGATCTAACACTTATCTTTCGTGCCGGTACATATCGTTCGCTTGAATGGACGTATCCTGATTACGCTGATCCTGTACTTATAGGTATCCTCAACAGGATCAGGGAGAATTACAAGTGTGGTCTCAAGGGATCGACAACGATAACCCATCAATAAAGAGCATGACCGGTTTTGGATACGGCCGTAAGGTGTTGGGAGAGGTCGAGATCAAAACTGAGATCCGGTCGGTGAACCACCGGTTTCTGGACATGTCCGTCAGAATGCCGAGAACGTACTCTCTGTTCGAGCCCGAGGTCAGAAAAATTGTCTCCAACAACGTCCAAAGGGGGAAGCTGGACCTCGCCGTGACTCGAACAGGAGGAACAGGCAGCCTCGTGGATGTCGTTCTGGATCGTGCATTGGCGTCAGCTTATTTCAATTGTCTGTCGCAACTGAAGGAACACTTCCGACTCGCTGGTGATATTACACTTTCGGATATGCTGCGGCTCAGCGACATTATTGTGCCCCAAGAGAGGCAAGAAGCGATCCAAGTGGAATGGCAAGCCCTTGAAGAAAGCCTTCACCAAGCGTTGGCGGCTCTAGATTCCATGAAAAGGACGGAAGGTTCGGCGCTTTGGCATGACATCAAGCCCAGGCTCCTGACAATCGACGCTACGGCCGACGATATCGGTCCCTTGGTCAATCAGGTGACTGTTGCCGTAAAAGAAAGATTGGAAAAGAGAGTCCTGGATCTCACCGGAGGGTTGGAACTGGATCGGGAGCGTGTGCTCCAGGAAGTGGCTTTGCTGGCTGACCGTGCAGATGTGACTGAGGAGCTTACGCGCTTGAAAAGCCATGTGCAGCAGTTTCTTTCATTGGGGAACGAAGGATCGCCGGTCGGCAGAAAAATGGACTTCTTGTTGCAAGAGTTACACAGGGAAATCAACACTGTAGGATCAAAATCCGCGTCCACGGAGATTGCCCACCGTGTGGTCATTATGAAGACTGAGCTGGAGAAAATCCGGGAACAAATCCAAAATATAGAATAATGGAAGTCAAACAAAATGGCACGTGTAACAGTTGAAGATTGTTTGGAAAGAGTAGAGAACCGTTTCGCATTGGTCGTCCTGGCCGCCAAGAGGACCAAGGAACTGAAAAGAGGCGCTCCCCTGCTCGTAAGAGACAGGGACAACCGGGAAGTTGTTATGTCGTTACGTGAGATTGCTGCCGGAAAGGTGGCCGGCGGTCTGCCCGCCCCTGAAGGACCTGACGAAGAGAAAGAATTAGTAGTGATGACCAAACCTGATTGAAACGAAAAGACTTACGCAGCAATTCTAAGGTGATTTACGGTGTTCATCCTGTGCTGGAAACTGTCAGGGCGGGCAGGAGGCGCGTCGAGGAAATCTATCTGGCGCGAGGGCATTCGCAAGCACCGGATTTAGTGACTCAAATCCAGGACGCGGGATTCCCGGTCACACAAGTTTCAGCTAATGAAATCATTTCCTTAGCGGGATCACCTCATCATCAGGGTGTCGCAGCTCGAGTGGGGGCCTTTCCTTACGCTGATTTCACAGAAATCCTCTCTTCCGACGAAACAGTTCCCGGACCGATACTCATCCTCGATGAGGTTCAAGACCCGGGCAATTTAGGGAACGTGATTCGCAGTGCTGAGTGTCTTGGTGCTACGGCGATCGTGATTGCGAAGGACCGTAGCGTTCCCCTCACTCCAGCGGTTGAAAAAGCAGCAGCGGGAGCTTCGGCTCACATGAGGATAGTGCGAGTGGTGAACCTGGTTCGAGCCATTACCCAATTGAAAAATTCCGGCTTCTGGGTATACGGAACGCATCAACATGGTCGAGACACAATTTATTCCGCTGATCTGACCGGCAAAACTGCTTTTGTGCTCGGATCCGAGGGCAGGGGCATGCGGCGTCTGGTGCGAGAGACATGTGACAACGTTGTGTCTATACCGATGGTCGGGCACGTCGAGTCGCTGAATGTATCACAAACTGCTACCATAGTTCTGGCGGAAACACTTCGCCAAAGACTCATGAAGAATGTGACAAAGGACTAAAGCCTACTCGCTGTATCCGCGCGCTCTAACCTTTATAAGTCGGAGGATTTGTTCTTATTCATGAAACTGCTTATAGAGCCGAGGCCGGCCCCGGACATATTCGACAAGGAACTCGAATTGGTTATCTGCGTGACTGAAGGGATCCCTCCGGAAATCTACACAAGAGCTGGGCATGCAAAACCGGATCGACATTTCCTACTGGGAATGGCGCGGACGGCATTGATGGCAATACAGGAAATGGACCCTGAAACGACCGTCTTAATGAACACAAACTCAACGTTATTGAGGACCGGCGATTCAACAAAACCTCTCGGTCACGAACTAATAATCGTTAAGAGCACGGATGGAGCTTTCGCCGCGCTGGCCTGCAGCGATGCCGCTTTGGCCAAGCGTTTGGCACGTCAGGCTGTGCGCCAATTGACGGGTACAATTCGTCTCGATGTTCCATAGATTTGGCCCGCTCGGCGGGTTATCCAAACGTGTCTCAAGAAAAATGGAACAACTTGATCGCAGCCGGGACGTAATTTTTATTATTCACATTATTATGATCGCTCCATTGATGAGTCCCATCAACTGAGAAGGAGGTTGCATCAATGACTCGGCATCTCGCAACCCTAACCTTTATTGTGGTACTCTTGAACTCTCCCATGGCAGTGGCCGAGCCGAACATCTCGGGCAAATGGGAGTCATCGCTCTGGTGGATAAGAGTGGAAACTACAATAAAACAGGAAGGCGCCAATATCAGCGGGGTTGCACAAGTTTACGTTCTCAATGGTCCACCGGAGAGGTATACTTTCAATGGGCACATTCACGACGGTAGGGTTCAGGCCACTCACAAGGATGGGCATGCCTTCTCGGGGAAACTCAATTCCGCCGGACAATTGAACGGCTTTCTCACACTTGCCTCAGGCCAAGAGGTTTGGGTGGTAGCTTCCAGACGATAAGGTAGGAACGTGAAAAACAGAAGTGATTGGCTTGCGGTGGCGCCCAAAATCAGGACGATCTGGTTCATGTTCGCTATGATCGTTCCGCTTATTTTTGCAGGAATTCTTACGCTTCTTTCTCTCGTGCTGACCACGCCTTTGATGATATATGCCGGAATCGTGGGCAAACACCTGAAGGACCCCAGAAGCAAGCAAAGCAGCATCACCCCCTAATTCTCAAGGGGGCACAATTAATTGAGTCATAATCCGGAGTGTTCAGGCATCGACCACAGCAACGAGATCAAAGGTTGTCCAACGATTTGTTTCTCCGCCTTCCGCTCTCCATAGTTACGCGGGACGATGTGAGTGAAACGAGACGCGTGCGAAAGACCTTCCAACCTGTTGTTCAGTTCCAAGACGGCCGGGTCGTCTTGACTCAAGAGTGTCCATGACCGGAAAAGCGTTTCATCTCTATTCCCGTCTTTGAACAACACGCTGACCCGTTCTATCTCCCCGAAACCCGAAATCGAAATTACCGCCTTTTCTATCCGTTCGAAACTGACCTGTCCGTTTGGCAGAGCGTCCAAGACCACTGAACCGTTATCGCTTATGGTTCTGCTCAGCGAAAACCTGCGCATGCCTCCGTCTCCGATGCTTTGAATGACCATCATGAGCGGGTCGGCAAACCTGGCAATATCACGCTCACCCTGCAACCGAAAGGACTCTCGATCTTTCTTGTCGTGCACCAAAGTCACGTTCTCTCCGTCGGACAGTATCTCGACGTTGGCGTCACCGGAAATGGTCAAAAGAAACCTGTTGGGGCGTTGAAAGACCAATCGCCCCTTGACAGACACGTCACGCTTGAAGATGGGCGTGCTCCTAACTTTAACGAAATCCGCGCGGAACTGTTTAACCAAGTAGGATTTCTTCTCAAGGCCGCTGATAAGGTTGTCCAGGCTGGCGTTCTGAAAGGAAGTTTTGGTACATCCACTCGATGCAATGAAAATAAATGCCAAAATGGAGAGGGTTTTGATGAGACCTGACATTCTTTGCAGGACCCGAAAATCCCTCTTCAAGGCGACCGTCTTGGGACCGTCGCACAATCGAGCCGAGACTGGTTCTTCGCAATTCATCGTCCTAGCCCTTTCGCCATCTAACAATTGTGGACCCGATCCTTAGCAATTCAACGGACCAATTAAGCCTTAGCACACGGAAAATTAATCCCATCAGACGTCCTTGGCAAGGGCTCGGGGATAACCGCGATTATGTATCACAAATAACCGGGACGATCAACCTCGGTATTTCACAGCCTCGGCTTCGGCCATCCGCGCTTATGCGACTCCCCCGGCTCCGTTTTTGCGGCTTTTTCAAAGCGGTTGCATTCAAGGACACCAATACTTTTGATGTCCCCGAATTCCCGTTATTGTTCCCGCAAAAACGGTTTTTGATGGGGCCCGATTCAAACTATTTTGTGAAAAGAAGTCCCGCACCTTGGACATGGTGGAAACATTCTTTCACTATATTGAACTTAAGTTCACTGGACATTGGGATATCTTGTTGAGTCACTTGATGACATTTTGCCTTGACATTTGTTTATCAAATATATCAACTATCGACGACGGTTGGGGATATAAGTGTGTTGCAGGACGATGGACGCCCATTTCGAGCCGGCGGGTCGTCAGCATGACGTTTTTCGATGCCAATCGAGCGTCGGATCTGAAAACGGTCAGAAGAACACTTGAACCTTAAGCCGTCTGGGAGCATCTTAATTAGAGATGGGAGTGATTCGGAATCCCTTGAACCCGGCGGCTGCGTTTGATACTTTCATGCGAGGCCGAACCCATCGGAAAAGCTGAGGTGTGTAATGTGGGAGTACACTGACGAAGTAAAAGACCATTTTTTCAATCCCAGAAACATAGGCGAAATCGAAAATGCCGACGCCGTGGGCGAGGTGGGGTCTATCGTCTGCGGGGATGCGTTGAAGCTCTTTCTGAAAATTGACCCGGAAACCAATCGCATTCTTGATGCAAGATTCCAGACGTTTGGGTGCGGCAGCGCAATAGCTTCCAGCAGCGCGCTCACCGAAATGGTCAAAGGTAAAACCGTTGAAGAGGCTCTTAAAATAACCAACCAGGATATTGCCGACTTTCTTGGCGGCCTTCCGCAGCAAAAGATGCACTGCTCGGTGATGGGCCGCGACGCCCTGCATGCAGCTATTGCATGCTATCGAGGAGAGGCAAGGCCGGCCGAAGAGGCTGAGGGCGAACTTGTCTGCCAGTGTTTCGGTGTTACCGACGAGCAAATCAAAAGAGTAGTCAGGGAAAACAATCTTTCCACGGTCGAGCAAGTAACCGACTACACAAAGGCCGGCGGTGGATGTGGTTCTTGTCATGAGAGAATCGAGGAGCTGATAGCCGAAGTCCGAGGACAACTGAAGGAAGAAAAGAGGGCCGACGCCGCTTCCGGGAGGCCGATGACGAACATACAGAAGATTGCCAAGATACAAGAAGTTATCGAAAAGGAAATAAGGCCTATGCTCCAACAGGACAGCGGGGACGTGGAGCTCGTGGACGTTGATGGAAACCGCGTATTAGTGGCCTTGAGAGGAATGTGTACGTCCTGCCCAAGCTCTGCGCTCACGAGGACCGGGATCGAGGCCAAGCTCAAGGAACTGGTGGATCCTCGCCTTTTCGTCGAGGAGGTGGCTGCATGAAAGAGGTGTATTTGGATAACAATGCCACCTCCATGGTGGCTCCTCAGGTACTCGAAGCTATTACCCCTTTTTTCACCGCGCGCTACGGAAATCCTTCCAGCATGCACTCCTTTGGCGGGAGTGTGGCCCGGGAAGTTGCCCGAGCGAGAGAGCGTGTGGCCGCGTTACTCGACGCCGAGTCCCCGCAAGAGGTGATTTTTACGTCAGGCGGGACCGAATCCGATTCTACCGCCATTTGGAGCGCTCTGGCTACGATGCCGGAGCGCCGTGAAATAGTTACCACGCGGGTTGAGCACCCGGCGGTCTTGAACTTGTGCAAACACTTGGCTCGATTCAAAGGATACACGGTTCGATGGCTTTCCGTGAACAAAGAGGGGCTGCTCGATATGGACGAGGTCCGTTCCAAAATCACGGACCAAACGGCCATTGTGTCCGTAATGTGGGCCAACAATGAGACGGGCGTCATTTTCCCTGTTCACGAGATCGCCGAAATTGCTTTCGAGCGCGGCGCACTGATGCATACGGACGCGGTTCAAGCGGTAGGGAAGCTCCCTCTTGGACTCCGCCACTCGAAGATCAATTTCTTGTCCTTGTCCGGACACAAACTCCATGCTCCGAAAGGGATCGGCGCACTGTACATTAAGAAGGGCACAAGGTTTTCTCCGTTTGTGATCGGGGGCCATCAAGAGTCGGATCGCCGCGGAGGAACTGAGAATGTTCCGGGCATAGTAGGTCTCGGCGAAGCGTCTCGTCTCTCACTTGAGAATCGTGAAGAGAAAAACAACCGTGTCAGAAGTCTTCGAGATAAATTGGAAGAGGGAATTCTCGAAAAAATCCCTTTTGCTCACCGTAACGGACACAAAGAATTGCGACTTCCCAACACTTCAAACATGGGCTTCGAATTCGTGGAAGGCGAAGCGATCCTTATGAGGATGGATGACAAGGGTATCTGCGCTTCTTCAGGATCCGCGTGCACCTCGGGCTCGTTGGAACCGTCTCATGTTCTTCGAGCTATGGGGGTCCCTTTCACGTTTGTTCACGGTTCGATTCGTTTTTCTCTCTCTCGGTTCACTACAGAGGAAGAGATAGACTACGTAATTAAGGAGCTTCCTGAGATAATCCTGTTCCTCAGATCGGTATCACCATTCGGCCGAGAGGCCCTGAGTGCAGCCTGCACAGTCCAATAGCCCTGGTGCCGTGGGCGGAGGATTGAAAATTCGGTGATGCACTGTTTCGGCGCTCTCCTTCGCCACGAGATCTGTGAAGACAACTCGCGTCAATATATTGCACGTCGTCGCTTCATCAAATGGTTCTTGTGAGATAGGGCGGGAGATTGATACTGGCGCGGCCTTCAGCGCCGCTGGAGCCTGCTAAGAAGTGGAATGTTCCCTTTCCTGGACAAGCACTGTTATCGGATTTCAAAGCAGCCTAAATAAACGTGCAAAAATGGATTTTGCCACTGGTGACATTTCCATTGCAGATGTTTGTCGCAAGGGATACCATCGATACGGCATTCCTACTTTCACCGCAGACTGTATCGACGAAGGCATCTGAACAGGGGGGTAAGTGGTTATGGAATACGGTACAGTATTGGAAATACACTTCCACCAACAAGATGAA
>DATJPW010000299.1:0-6210 GCA_035506215.1 Desulfomonilaceae bacterium | reverse complement strand
CGGTCCGCCCCGCCAGAAGTGCCCGGATTGATTCAGATTCGGGCATTTTCTTTTTGGTGGTACACACTGATCCACCTCCATCGCGGTGAGGAGGTGCAGTCGGGACACCTACGTCACTGTCTTACCCGGAACGCCCGGCAGGCGAGTATTGTTAAAAGCTTCCGGTACAGAGGCCTTGACGGAGTGAGGCGGGAGCAATAGGGGTAGTGTTTCTATTTGAGTTTCGGGATTTGGAAAGGGAGGTTTACAGGGTGGCAAAACTTGTCTACGGATTGCAGCAGTCCCTCGACGGCTACGTCGACCATGCGAAGCTCGGGCCACCTGGCCCCGCGGTCTTCCGTCACTTCATTGAGCTGGTGCGGGGCCTGACGGGCCTCATCTACGGTCGCCGCACGTACGAGATCATGCGTTATTGGGACGAAGATCTTCCTGATTGGGATGCGGAGGATCGCGAGTTCGCGGCGGCGTACCGGAGCAAGCCGAAGTGGGTAGTGTCGCGTTCCCTTAAATCAGTCGGCCCCAACGCCACGCTTATCGCGGTTGACTTCGAGAAGGCGATACGCAGGCTGAAGGCTGAGATGGGTGGCGAGATTCAAGTTGGTGGACCAGTCCTGGCGCAAAGCCTTATCGGGGCCGGTCTTATCGATGAATATCGAATCTACCTCCGCCCCGTCGTGCTTGGGGGTGGCACGCCATTCATCGCCGGCCCCCTGCCGCCGCTCCACCTGGCAGCCAACGATCTCATCGCAGATGACATGATTCGCCTGACATACGTTCCTGCTTAATCGCGCTGCGCACCCAACAGACGGCGCCCGACATTAAAAGGGTCACGATGAAACTCTCTATCGTCGAGACCCGGCCTGAACTCCTGCCGTACGACGGGCCTCATAAAAACGAAACCCCTTACTTTTCTATTCGGCTTATGAAGAGTGTCCCGGGCTCTGCTTGGAGCACTGGAAGCTCGTTAATCCTGAATCCCCTAGTACCGAATCGGCATTACCACTTTCTACCATATCTCCGATACGATTGCGCTCCCATATGATCCGCAGCCTTGACAGTGCCATTGTTGTCAGACCTGACGCCTGAAGGGCTATTCCAGATCGATTTTGAACGAAATCAGGGTTCGCTGAGACCGCCATCCGCCCCGCAACAAAGTGCCCTATTCGAAATGAAACAGGGCATTTTTGTTTCGGTGAAATACTCCATTTGAGAATCATCGACATGAAGATCGGTAGGAAAGGACTGTGACGCCTTGACTTTGGGTACTCTAGGATGTCGAGGTGCGACTTCCCCACAGTACCCCTGCAAGTTGTCCGGAATGGTTTATGGATTCAGTTCGTGGACCCAGGCTTGAATCTTCTCTTTGATCTGGTCTCGTACTCCAATGGTTTTGGCGAGTTTCTCTTCAAACGTGCCTGTAAACGTGGCAGGATCGTCAAAACTCCAATGAAGACGTTTCGTGACGCCGGGAAAAATGGGACAGCGTTCGCCGCTTGCTTCATCGCACACAGTGATGACATAGTTGTAAATTCCCCCTTTTCTCCAAATGTCAAAGACGTCCCGGGTGCCTTTATGCGAAATATCGATGTTCACCTCTTTCATTGAAGCGACTGCGAACGGGTTGAGCTTCCCCGGCTCAATCCCCGCGCTCTCAGCTTGAAAGCGATCACCATACAGGTGATTCAAAAGGGCTTCAGCTATCTGGCTTCGGGCACTATTTTGAACGCAGACAAACAAGACCTTCGTTCTCCCCATATTCAATCTCCCTCATTGATGTATTGTTACTTCGCCATATAACGAAATGTCTGCGGAAAAAAAATCACGTGCCGCAGATCGAGTTGCGGTCGACCTTCTGCAGCTTCTTCTTGTCCAGTGACACCTGTTCATCATCTGAAAATGAATTCTTTACCAATGCAAGTTGTGATCTGACAAAGCTGTTGTTTGATCGTTCGTTCAATCGGTAATTGACCCATTTTCCATCCTTCCGATCCAGGATGAGGTCGGCATCACGCAATATGGATAAATGCTTTGACACGGTGGAGTTGGAGAGTTCTAGAATCTCTCGTACCTCACAGACACAGAGCTCCCTGGCTTCGAGCATTTTGACAATGCGGATACGGTTCGGATCCCCCAGGGCCTTGAAGACCTTGACGGAGTCGCGTTTCATGCACAGTTCATTTCGTTATCCGACGAAATATAATCCTCACCGCCATCAATAGCAAGTACCGCGCATGCCTTGATCCAGAGCTCATATCAAGAGATGGGGCGTCAGCCAAGACGACTGCCGATAACAATCAGTATCGACGACCCGGTGAAGATAAACGGGCAAAGCTTGAAAGGAAGGGGAGAATTCCGGAAGCCTGTGAACAGAGAGACGATCGACAATGTGTTCAATGCGCCAAACACTGTCCAGTACACTATTTGCGTGATGGGACGTTGCCGGTCGCAGTATGTGACCGTCGCAGAGAGGATACCGAGGAACATGAGGAATATACCTTCGTTGATCCACTCCATCGTGATGGTACGCTTGTTGTCCGGTGACATGTCGCCGAATGACCGAACAACGTTGCGCGTCGGGAACAAGTGTACGATCCCCCAGGCGCATGTCAGAAAAGAGCCGATGTATGTCACTAGTGCACCATTCATGATCTACTCCTTATGTCAAGCCGAGGTACCCAATCCTTCCGGTCTCTCCTGGGTCAATGGACACGGGTGCGAGGGGGAGATGAGTTCGTAAAGAGTCTCGCTCCAAGCGTCGTTGTCCGGTAGCAAAAGAGGGGCAGGTTATTTCCAGCTCAGGGCGTCTTAAGCGCATTTTGAAGACCTCTGCCGATTGTGAAAAGCACCGGGATAGATCCGACAACCAGTGTAGCAAATGGAACAGTAATGAACCAAAACATCGGAAACAGAACATAGTGATGGTCAACCCATACAACAGAAGATAGCCGGTAGTCGGTACCAAGAATAGCACTCCTGTAAACAGGCCAGGACAATACCTTTTCAGGACAATTGTGGCAGTCAAATGCGGATAGAAAACATTGACCAGCATTCCAAAGTTGAATGCGAAAAACAGGTAGGACGGTAGAGTCTGTTTGCCAGCTGAGCCAGCCAGAACAGTGATGACTACCGACGCGGTGGTAAGAACAACAAGTGCGAAAACAAATTCAAATTCGCCCACAGGCTTGTGAAATCTGCCGGCCGATTTCGACCAGCCGGGCAAGAACAATGCCTCTTCAATGTTGTGGACTGCGAACGCCAGGGGAAACAGCCAGAAGAACCAGGGCACCGAGTTTTCCGTAGTAAACAGAGAATCCTCCCGATTGTCCTACCCTCGTGTCATCGGCAAGATGATGCCAGAAAGAACGCCGAGCATGTCAACAGACCAATGTGCAACTATGAAGGGAATTAGGCGACGTGTGCGAAGATAAACTGAGGTCATGACAACCGCCAAGGGTATAAAAGAGAGGAAGCGAAAGAGCATGAAATGCATATCAAGGGTTATCGGCAATGCGATGTGCTGGAGCCCCCATCCGAATGCGACTATCGCTACGGCGAGGCCCCGGTCGTGCAAAGACGTTTCAAGGCGAGGCGCTGCATACCCTTGATAGGTGGATTGCTCCATCAGTCCCCAGATAGCAGGAAAAACGAGAAGACCGTAGATAGCAGCCCAAGCCGGCAATGGGCTGTAGATCGGGGGCGGTTGGGGAGTACCATAAATCAGCACACTGAATCCCAGAATTCCGACCATAGCCAAGGGGAAGAACCAGAGGATGTAGACGAGTCCAAGGAGCATATCCCGGCCTAAGCGCTGAGAGTCGAAATTAATCAAATCCCGGAAGCGAAAGCTTTCCTTCCTTGCCCGCCAGCGTATCAAGAGGTAACACCCCAGGTCAATCAGAATCCCATATACCGGCCACCATCTTCCGGCGACCTGATAGGGGGAGGGTGCGGAGCTGAAAAACAAGACTGCGACAATGCTTTGCGCGACTATTGCAAAACACAGGCGGGCAAAGACCATCAGCATCGGCCAATGCCAGTTGGGTCGTGCAGACTTTGTTTGATATGGATACATCCTCATGTCGAGGGCCACGATTTTCCCCAGGAGGGGCCACGAGCGTTTGCCTCCTGTTTGCAGTGTTAAGCGAATGCCGTCTCTCCTTGGCGGATGAGGGAGCGTCGTGTTCAGGGTTGGTGAGCTTTGTGAGCACGTTGGACACGCCGGATTAGACTTCTAATATCGATGCCAAATTGCTCTTTCACAACCTCACGGTATCTGGTTGCCCGCCAAGCGACGCCCGGGCCTCAGTCCTTGGTTTTCCCTTCCACCTTCAGATGGCGTCGCTCAATTGCAGAACTTGTGCAGGTCACGTCTATTTTTGGAGATATCGTCGTTCTGTTATCTGACCAATCGCGGTGAATCCCCATCCCAGGAGTAGACACACCAGTATTTTCACAGCCATGGTGTAAGCCCCGGGAGATGACCCATACGCCTCTGCCACTTCCGGTCGCAATGCAAACACAGGGGCACCTAGAAGGCCGCACAGTCCCCAGGCAGCGAGAAAGAAACAGACATAACCGGCCAAACGTAAGTCAGCTGCGGTCTTCATGGAGCCGTTGAGTTGGCACCGCGTTCTGGCCCAGGCCAGACATGATGCGAAGAAGCATAGAAGGATCAAACCACCACCAATACCAAATACAACGGGGTAGGGGGAGGATGCCGACCAGATTGCGAGCCAGACCAGCAGCAGGGTGCTGCTTGCTGAGAGGATCAACAATCGGAACCTGTCAATCGCAGAGTAGACTGCAGCACCTATGGCAACGAGTAGTGCACCCAGCACTCCGGAAATCGCCCACAGAACGAAGAATGCTTTGCCCCCATATGATGCCTGCTCCAAAATGGTTTGAGGCCCGAGTGTCAGATATGCTGGGACGTACCACCACGAAGCAATCCATGCGACTATTATCAGGTACAACGCTCCCACTCCTGCAATCAGAGCCCCAAGTCTTTTTGTCTTCATCTTGATTTTCCAGTGCAGTGAATCATCATACTTGTTGTTAGGCGTCCCGCCTATTGCCGGGCGTTAAAACGCTAAAACCTCCATTGTCTTTCGAATCCGGAGGTCCCCGTTCTCAATGCCAACCCACTGTGGACCCGGATCGAGCATCTATGGGTAGAAGCTAATCATCTGCGGGGTGAGGGGCAAGAAGGTAACTAGGGAGGGACATCGGCGAAGCTCGCTTGTACGTCCTCAACCTCTCGGTCCACTCCCGGAACAATGGACGCGGCTGCTCGTCGAGATAAACCTCCCGCTTCATGACCACCCGGTGAGCCTCAACGCTACCTCCTGCATACTGAAGTATCCTAAGAACCTAGCTGCTCGAACAAGCTCGGGTCGAGATGCCGAACGTGAGTCCTACCGGATTCGACCTAGGGAAATCGAATCCTGCATTGTTTTATTGGGTTCGTTTTTCGGTCTCATTAACGCGCCAGGACCATGAGGGGATGGAAGTTTATGATGTCAAACAAGGCCCAGGCGGCAATACAGAAAATGAGACGACGGGAAGGAAGGTAAGGTAAGGAGGGGGATAATTCCGGAACTCCTATGTAAGGGATCGCATCCTGGGCGACTTTAGCCGCGACAATACGCCCGACGGGAGGCCATTGGAAGGAGATCAAGCCATGACTGTCTTGGAGGAAATGAACGAGAGCGAAGAAGGACATAATGAGTTCGTGAGAAGCTTGGCGCCGAGAGTGGATGTGCTGTAGCGGGTTTGGAGAGATCTGGACTTCACCCCTTGCGTGAGACACAGTTTTTAGGTACTAAGGTGGACGTTTCTGAGGAGGAGATGTCCGATGGCAAAGGAGCGGAAGCAGTTTTCTCGTGACTTCAAGATCAAGGTTGTCCTGGCATACGATTCCGGAGTTTCCGCCGCTGAGTTAGCCCGCCAGTTCGAAGTCCATCCGAACGTGATCTACAACTGGTCCAAGGAGTACCACAAGGATCCGGATAAAGCCTTCACCTCCAGCGCTTCATCCTCGAGTTTCTCCTCGGACGCAGCCGAACGCCGGATTGCGGAGCTGGAACGGATGCTCGGGCGCATGGCCCTGGAGAACGATTTTTTAAAAAAAGCCTTGACCAGTGCAAAGGACATTTTGGCCAAAGGCAAACCCGGGAGTACGAAACCTTGATCAGGCCGCTGATCGAGAAA
>DATJPW010000298.1:0-4142 GCA_035506215.1 Desulfomonilaceae bacterium | reverse complement strand
TCCGAAAGCTCCTTGATTTGGTCGTTCAAACGGCCTTTTTCCTGGTTCAAACTAGCTGAGAGATCGGTCAATTTCTTATTTTCAACCGTTAAATTGGAGACTTGCTGTTTGGCATTTTCGAGTTCCTCCTTGTACCTCCCGCATCCAGACACGAGTATAACCGCAATGCACACCAGGACCAATTTCGAGGACCATCGAATAATTGTTCGTACGCTTGCCGACCGAGCATTGGGAGGGGCGCTATTTTCGCCTCGCATGGCCGAAAAGACGTAATCATGTTGGTTTGAAAAGCTCCCATGAATAATTCCCATTGTCACGTTGCACCCCCCATTTATTCGGCTAAGTCATTCTCGCTATGCGAGAGCAAGGCTGCCGTTGCTATAACGTGTTCGGTAGACCAAGATTGCAGAAGATTTGATGATGGCCCTTTCAACGAAAGTATAGATCACACAATTCAGGATTGGCAAAGAAAAACACTGCCATCCGATTGCCCGTTTCGCATGTGCGGATAATCGGCGGCGCATCAGGCCGCCTGGAATAGCGCAAAATTGGATGTCAGACACTAGCCTTAGCAATGTGGAATGGTTAATAGCGCTTCTCCACCGCTACTCCTGCCAAAATAAAGCCGGGACACCTTGCCCGGCATACCAGGACTAGGGCTGTATGATTTCAGCCGGACAAAGCTCAAACTCCACACACTGAAGCGCAAGTTGTCTCATCTTTGAGGTCCCACGGGTCCTCCATGCATTGCTTGTAGCACTCAACTCTCTTTCGGGACTTCCCGGAAATTTCTTCGGATTCGATATGTTCCCGAGGATCTCCCCGCATCCGTACAGAACTACTCACGTAAGCTTCTTCCATGATCATCACCTCCTTCATTATTTTGAGCACACTTCCTGAAATGAAAAGGCGGAACGTTCAGAATTAGTCATGCGAATCAAAAAACTGAACTGGTTATCTGAACCGAAAAGCGATTTAGTGCATCAATCATGTCAAACGGACTTTGAGAACGTTCCAGGGGGGCGAGGGAATGAAAAGAACAGTAGACAGACTCTTTGAGAAGACCGCCCTTATTATTCCGATATTCTTGCTGGGGATTTTCCTAATGCCTGCGTCGTTGCAGGCGGGCAATACCGGCATGGCCGTTTCGGGTAAGACTCAAAAATTGCAGGACCCGGAAAGAATTAATAAGGCTTTGTATGCATTGCTCCAAAAGGCTCAAGCGCAACGGAAAATAATAAATGAATGGAATCTCAAGAGGCATTTGGAGCAGACCAAGATACAGGCAAAAGACCGTAAACAGCCAACAGACGTGATAACAGCCGAAGCATCGCGCAGGGCCTGTCAGATACAACTGGCCATGGCCCGAACCCCGGCAGACATAACTATTCCGGGATGCCGGCCCGCTCCCAAAGCCCGCTAGAATTGCCGAGCTGATCGGCTAAGACCCGTGACAATCAGCGTATGCTTAGCGGCCTTGGACCCCATGGCCCACGAAAATCTCGTGCAGTGCCCGGCACACCCATCCCAACGTGCACACCATAATGGTTTCGGTAGTCAATAGCGCCCTTTCCCCCGGGCACTTCGACAGCAATGTAGATTGGATTTCTATAATTATCATACGCGTATGTGGTCGTTCCATGAAGCTGCCTTATTTCGA
Source organism: Desulfomonilaceae bacterium (assembly GCA_035506215.1). GTDB lineage: Bacteria > Desulfobacterota > Desulfomonilia > Desulfomonilales > Desulfomonilaceae > DATJPW01. Next base: position 2,482 of record DATJPW010000298.1, on the reverse strand, counting down.
TGACGCGTCCTGTGCCGTCTCTAACCTGTTCTTCTCCCGGCGCCATACATGGCACTGCAATGAGGAGCAGAAGGTTAACAGCCAAAAATAGATTCTTCATTGTGTGAAGCTCTCAACTTAGCGTTTGTATTATATAATCTTAGCATAACCGCCTATCTTCAGTCAATCTGCATTAACAATGATTGTTGGGTGCCGCAGTCGTCGCATCCGCACGGCGCAAGTGGTTAAGAAAAATCGCTATGAAAATCTCTTGACACTGCACGTGTTAAAATATACTTATTCTCTTAATAAATACTTAATAATTCCCATGTCGCCCGTGCCGCGTTGTTCGGGGGAAGGAGATCCAACCACATGGCTCTGCTACCGGAAGTCAAAAAGCATTATGGAAAACTCAAACTGCTGATCGGCGGTGAGTGGGTAGATTCCAAATCCACCCAGACCCACGAAAACGTGAATCCGGCCACCGGGGAGGTCATAGCGGAGTTTCCTACTGCTACGAAAGAAGAAGCGCGTGAGGCAGTTGAAGCGGCACAACGCGGTTTCGAAGCCATGAAGAAAATCGCTTTGCGAGAGAGAGCCAGGATGCTTTTCGACATGCGCCAGAGATTCGAGGAGCGTTTTGACGAACTGACGCGGGTCCTGACTCAAGATCACGGCCGGACAATCAAAGAGTCTGTTGGTTCAGTGCGACGCGTCATTGAGAACATCGAGTCCGCGTGCTCCGCGGCCTACGGTCTGGTCGCCAGGAACGAGCACCTTGATGAGCTGGCGAACGGGATTGACATGTGGCTAACCTGGGAGCCCCTGGGCGCCTTCCTCATCGTCACGCCGGGCAACATCCCGATGCATGCTTGGTCTTCGTTCGTTCCCTACGCCCTTGCCGCTGGCTGTTCGGTGGTAGTCAGTCCCAGTCGACAGGACCCGGTAGCGGCTGAGTATATATGCCGGGCTGCACTGGAGGCTGGTTGGCCAAAGGGAACCATCAACATGATCCACGGTGGTAGGGAAATCAATAAGTACATTCTTCAGCAACCGGAAATTCAGGGACTGGGCTTCATCGGCTCGACTCACGCGGGCTGGGAACTTTTCAAACTGTGCGGAGAACTCGGAAAGAACTCATCGATCAACGGCAATGGCAAAAACACTGTGGTCATTATGCCCGATGCGGACGCTAAAACCGTCGTTCCCTATGTTCGCCAGGGATGTTTCGGCATGACAGGCCAGCGCTGCCTGGGCTCGGACAACGTAGTGGTAGTTGGCGACATTTACGATGAATTCAAGCAACGGTTCGCGGACGAAGCCGGAAGCATGAAGCTCGGTTACGGACTGGACGAATCGACAGACATGGGTCCGTACTGTACGGCTGCAGGTCGGGACAAGGTCGGAGCATGGTTGGAACGCGGCCTGGCCGAGGGAGCGAGTATGGTGCATGACGGCCGGGTCCTGGGGTCGGAGTTGTCCAAAGGCTTTTTTCTGGGCCCCACCGTCATCGAAAACGTCCATCCGGACATGGAGATCGCCAAGGAAGAGGCATTCGGCGCCGTTGCCGGCCTGATTCGGGCGGACAGCCTCGATGAAGTCATTGAATGGATCAACACCAAGACTGACCTGGGGCATTCTGCCTGCATCATGACGAGCAGCGGTCAGAATGCGCGGAAGTTCGCGCGTGAAGTCATCGTCGGCAATGTTGGCATCAACGTTGGAGTGCCGCAACCATATGCCTTTTTCCCATTGGGTTCGAAGCGAAAGTCCTTTTTTGGCGGTGCGAAGAGCAGGATGGCATCCATGAGGCTCTTTCTGGACGAGAAGACAGTGACGGCCCGTTGGGTGTAGCGGTTCGCGAAATCTCCTTTGGTTGGAAATTTTGGTTGACAAGCCAAATAAATATTAAATAATACTTTTTATCTTAAAGAATACTTAACATAGTCTTTGACCACGGGATTTCTCTTGGGCTTAGAAGGAAAAATAGGCCAGCGGATAAGGGCACAGCGCCAGAGTAACAACCTTACCTTAAGGCAGTTGGCTGAGAAGGTCGGTTGTACCGAGGCGTACCTTTCTCAAATAGAGAACGGGAAGGTGTCCCCGTCTATTGCCAGTCTCAAGAAAATAGCCGATGGACTTCAGACGAAAATCATGGACTTCTTCGCGGAATCGCAGGACGACGAGCCCGTGGTGCTGAGCCGTGACCGCAGGACTACCCTGACACTCGAACGCTGGAACGCCAAGATTGAGTCTCTCGTGGTAAACCCTAAAAACAAGCGGATGCACCCTTTCTATACCAGGATACAGCCCGGTGGGGGCTCGCACGGGCTTTACAGCCACGTCGGCGAAGAATTCGGCATCATCTTGAAAGGTGAACTGGAGATTGATCTGGACGGCACGATTTATCGGGTGAAAGAGTCTGAGACTTTTTATTATAACTCGTCCCAACCCCACAGTTGGACCAATCCGGGCAACGTGGAGACAATCGTGGTGTGGGTGA
>DATJPW010000297.1:0-7914 GCA_035506215.1 Desulfomonilaceae bacterium | reverse complement strand
TTTCACCTACGGAAGAGATAGAAAGAAAGACAATTCAGAAAAAGAAATTAAAAGGTAGAGATCAGATCGAACGAATCCTGACAAGGCTACGTAGGGCGGGGACGGATTAAAGCGGTCTGTCAAGCGCTCCTTGGCCAATGGAACGAAAGTGAAAATAAACGGAGCCCAGATTCTGTTCCGCTCTCTCAAAGAAGAGGGGGTCGATACGATTTTTGGATATCCAGGCGGTGCTGTCCTGGATATTTTTGACGCAATGGTGCGTCATTTCTCAGGTGACTTCAGGTTTGTCCTGGTGCGACACGAGCAAGCGGCTGTTCACGCTGCGGACGGCTATGCGAGGGCAACGGGACGGCCCGGCATATGCCTCGTTACCTCCGGACCCGGGGGCACCAATACGGTAACAGGACTTGCAACAGCCTACATGGACTCAATTCCCGTCATAGTCTTCACGGGCCAAGTGCCGACTCCGTTGATAGGAAATGACGCATTTCAAGAAGCCGACATTGTCGGCATAACGCGACCATGCACTAAACACAATTACTTGGTGAGTCGGGTGGACGATCTTGCGACTACCATTAAAGAAGCTTTCATAATCGCGACCACCGGTCGGCCGGGACCCGTCCTGGTGGACCTGCCAAAAGACGTTGCGCAGGCGAAGGCCGTTTTTGAATATCCGCACACTCTGAAACTCCCGTCTTATAAGACAACGGTCAAGCCCCACATGCCATCGATCAAAAGGGCCGCAGAACTGATAACCACCGCGGAACGGCCGGTCATATATGCCGGGGGAGGGGTTATCTCATCGGCTGCGTACAAGGAGTTGCGGACATTCGCCGAGATGACGGGTTTCCCGGTAGCCATGACCCTTATGGGGCTCGGCTGTTTTCCGGGCACTCATCCCCTTTCGTTGGGTATGCTGGGCATGCACGGAACATATCGGGCCAACATGGCTGTGGCCAATTCGGATTTGCTTTTTGCCGTGGGAGCGCGTTTCGACGACAGAGTTACTGGGAAGTTGGAAGAGTTCGCGACCAATGCGAAGATAATCCATGTGGACATAGACCCTACCTCCATCCAAAAGACCATAGCAGTAGACATTCCCATTGTGGCCGATGCCCGCGATGTTCTGGTGAAGCTGATAGAAGTCCTAAAAAACAAAGGCTATTCAGCAAAATCCGGCAAGAGATTGAAAGATTGGCACGCACTCCTCACCAGATGGAGGAGCGAGCAGAGGCTCAGATTCGACAGGTCCACAGAAACGATCAAACCACAATTTGTAGTGGAAAAGCTCTATGAAATAACATCCGGTAAGGCGATCATCTCTACCGAAGTAGGTCAAAATCAGATGTGGGCTGCGCAGTACTACCTCTTTGACCGGCCCCGCACATTATTAACTTCTGGAGGTCTGGGCACGATGGGCTATGGCTTTCCCGCGGCAATCGGGGCTCAGATAGCTTTTCCCGATCGTCTGGTTATCGACATTGCCGGGGACGGCTCAATTCAGATGAATATTCAGGAACTGGCCACCGTAGCCCAGTATCAGCTTCCTGTAAAAATCGCGATCCTGAATAATGGATTTCTGGGGATGGTCCGTCAATGGCAAGAACGTTTCTATGACAACATCTATGCTCATACGGATATCACGGCTTCACCGGATTTTGTCAAGCTGGCCGAAGCGTACGGCGCTGTCGGTCTGCGTGCGCGAAATACAGCCGAGGTGGAGCCTACCATTAAGAAAGCGCTACAGATCAAGGGACCGGTAATAATGGACTTTATCGTGGAGCGAGAAGAAGGGGTTTATCCAATGGTCCCTTCAGGCAGCTCCATAAAAGAAATGATTTTGGTTTAGATGCAAGATCGTCATGTCATTTCCGTGTTGGTAGAAAACAAACCGGGTGTGCTTGCCCGAGTTTCGGGAATGTTTTCCGGCCGGGGTTTTAACATTCATTCCCTCGCGGTGGCACCTACCACCGACCCGCAATATTCGCGAATGACGGTTGTTACCGCGGGCAACGAGCAGATAATTGAACAAATTATTAAGCAGCTCCGCAAGCTTATCAATGTAGTTAAAGTACAGGATCTCACCAGCGGAGACTACGTTGATAGGGAAATGGTACTGGTCCGAGTCAAAGCCAGTGCGGTGGAGAGGCCCCAGGTACTCAGCACTGCGGACATCTTTCGCGCCAAAGTCGTAGATGTAGCCAATGACAGCATAACAGTCGAAGTCACGGGTACTCAAAACAAGATCGATGCCATCCTCCGGCTCCTGGCTCCGATCGGAATAATGGAACTTATCCGAACCGGGACCGTAGCAATTCCCCGAGGGAAAAAAGATCTCAAACATAAAGGTGCGAGTTAGTGAATTCAGGTGCAGGTCATTATGAGCCGATTGCCAGGGAGGGACATCCTTTCGTAATAGTACCTGCCATATGCGCTCTCCTCTTCTGGTGGTATGGCCATCCTTGGCTTTCATTGCTGTTTGTGGCAGTTTCCGTAGCAATCGCCATGTTTTTTCGGAATCCGGAACGGATAGCGCCTCAAGATTCGGACGCAGTACTCTCACCGGCCGATGGCAGAGTGGTACAGATCGAGCACAACGCTCAATCTCGGAACATGCCGGACCTGAGCCTGCAACGGATCAGTATCTTTATGTCGATTTTTAATGTTCACGTCAATCGCTGGCCTGTCAGCGGGACAATCCGGAGAATCACTCATGTGCCTGGCGGGTTCCTTGACGCGCGCGAACCTGCCGCTTCCATAACCAATGAAAACAATTCCATTGTCCTTGACGTTGTCAATGGCCCCATAGAAGTGGTCCAGATAGCCGGGAAAATCGCCAGAAGAATCGCGTGTTGGGTCCAGGAAGGAGATGAAGTCCGGCAAGGCGAGCGACTCGGCTTAATCCGGTTTGGATCGAGGCTCGACGTTTATCTTCCGCAGGGCTTCACTTTCACGGTGGAAGTAGGAACAAAAGTCAGAGCCGGCCAGACGGTGATCGCTCGTAGAGAAAATTGAATTCCCGGAGGAGCCGCTCCGCCGCGAGCCTTCGAATATTTGGTTCCCATCAATCGTTTCTGATGATTCTATTACAAAGTTTTCAGGGGAGGGACGTCCATGATTTCGACTTCTACCCGTATGGACAGTAGACAAGTCACTCATAAGCGAAGCCAAATCGGCCTCTTCTCAGCCATGGCAATTGGGATCGGAGGAATGGTCGGGGCCGGCATCTTCTCGATTCTTGGGGTAGTGGCGGAAGCAGCGGGTACCGCGATGTGGGTGTCGTTCATCGTGGGTGGAGTGGTTGCCCTTTTGTCCACCTACTCGTACGCCAAACTCGGTAGCCGATATCCCTCTGCCGGAGGAGCGGTGGAGTTTTTGGTCAAAGGTTTTGGCGACGGGGTGATCAGCGGCGGGATCAACCTGTATATGTGGATAGGGTACGTGATTGCGCTGGCACTGTATGCTCAAGCATTTGCCGGGTATTCGATGACATTCCTGCATCCCTATTCGGCTCAATGGCTGTCAAAAGCCATTGGTATCGGCATTGTTCTCATCTTCACAGGCATAAATTTCGTGGGTGCAAGGACGGTGGGTCAATCGGAAACCTTCATAGTGGTGGTCAAGCTGGCCATTCTTTTTATTTTCGCCGCAGCGGGATTGTTTTTTATGCATCCGGGGTACCTCTCACCAAGTCAGTGGCCCGCGTCATCCGGCATATTTTTCGGGGCCGGGGTCCTCTTCATAGGGTATGAGGGATTTGGGCTGGTCACTAATGCCGCCGAGGATATGGAAAATCCAAGCGTCCTGTTGCCTAAGGCTCTTTATTTGAGCGTGATCGTCGTTATTTGCATATATATTGCGGTCTCGGTTGCTGTCATAGGTAACCTCGCTCTTTCGCAAATTGTGGCAGCTAAGGATTATGCCTTGGCGCAAGCGGCCAAGCCCTTCCTGGGACACTTCGGTTTCACGTTGGTAGCTATAGGGGCGCTGTTTTCCACAGCGTCCGCAATAAACGCAACCCTTTTCGGCGCGGCCAATGTAAGCTACATGATTGCACGGGACGGCGAACTCCCACAGGTATTCTCCAGACACATCTGGGAACGAAGCTCAGGCGGGCTTTTCATTACATCCGCCCTGGTAATCATTTTCATATTATTTTTTGATCTTTCCGGAGTGGCGATGATGGGAAGCGGCGCTTTCCTACTCATTTACGCCTGCGTTCACGCGGCTCATTTGGGACTCACATCTGAAACCTTGGCAAATAAAGGAATGGTTTGGTTGTCACTGATAGCATGCTTGATCATGTTTGGGATACTTCTAATATATATGTATCAAAATTCAAAAGCCGCCGTAATAACTATGGTGGTCTTGATTCCGATATGTTTAGGAGGAGAATGGATCTATCGATCTGTAACGAACCGTAAGATTGCAACAAGAACTTGATTCTACTTGATTGACTCTGTTGAACACTTACTATTTGGCGTAAGTCGTGCTAAAATAGCACATTAATGGGTATCAGAGACGAATCAGGTCCTCAAATTTGCAAGCTTAGTTACTACCATAAATGCGGTCCCCAGAACACGGAGCGGTGGGGGCCGGAGATATATCTAGGGGCTGTATCACATGGCTAATCGACCGCGGCGGAGAAGAGGCTTTTTTGTCAGGCGCAGAGGCTTCCCCGGAGGGAATGATTACCTTGATAGGCCGCCGAGAAAGAAACTCCCCATCGGCAAGATGAAGCAGGGAATATTTATTCTGCCGTCCCTTCTCACGCTTACCGGCACCTTTTTCAGCTTCTATGCCATTATTTGTGCAATACATGGAAGGTTTGTCATGTCCGGCGCCCTGATCATCATCGCTGCCTTTTTTGACGGCATCGACGGCAGGGTCGCACGGTTGACAAAGACCACGACAAGATTTGGGCTGGAACTGGATTCACTGGCCGACGTGATATCCTTCGGCGTGGCCCCGGCGGTACTAATTTATCTTTGGGCGCTGAGTCCATACGGACGCATAGGTTGGGTGGGGGCCTTCGTATTCGTTGCGTGTGGGGCTCTTAGACTTGCTAGATTCAACGTGCAATCAGGAACGATAGATTCAAGGCGGTTCAATGGCCTTCCGATCCCAGCCGCGGCTGTGATGATAGCAACGACGGTGTTATTCTTTGACGAGATCGGGCTGAAGGCTCAGGACTTCATGACGCCGCTGCTCATTCTGACATATTTCATCTCGTTCCTTATGGTCAGCTCGGTAAAATTTCATGCGTTCAAGGACCTGACTCTGGTAAAGCAAAAGCCGTTCAGTTCCACTGTGGCGTTTGTCCTGATTTTGGCTTTAATCGCAGCCGCTCACAAGGTGGTTCTATTCCTTTTCATTTCGGTCTACGTTATTTCAGGGCCGGTATTGACGTTGATACTGTATATTCGCGGCAAGAAACTTGCGAAAGAAACTTCCCCGTCAGAGGAGGCGGTTGAGGCGAAACCCACCTGAAAACGTTTTTGGTCGACAATTCTTTGCTCCACGAGCTTTCCAGGAAGATGAGCCCCGGCAATCACGATGTTCGCCGGCCTGACGATTCGGGATACTGCGGCCGGTCGTTTGTTGAAATTTCGGCTCTTTAACCTTAGATTGACAGCTTAATGGAAGGGGAGATCGGCGTGCCGAAAATTCCCGTATTATTTCTCAAATGACATATTGGAGTTACCGATGGGAGAAAGGGTCCTTATATTCGATACTACTCTCAGGGATGGAGAACAGTCCCCCGGCGCAACTATGAATAAGCAGGAAAAGCTTCAGTTGGCCAGACAATTGGAAAAACTCGGTGTGGATATAATTGAAGCGGGTTTTCCGGCCAGTTCAGAGGGTGACAAAGAGGCTGTGAGTATAATTTCAAAAGAAATAAAAAGAGCAAGAGTAGTGGGCCTTGCGAGGGCTAATGCGGAAGACGTCGAGGCCGTGTGGCGAGCAGTGGAGAAAGGACGGAACCCGGGAATTCACACGTTTATAGCCACTAGCGAAATACACATGACGCATAAATTGAAGATGTCTCGTGACGAGGTGCTCCAGAGTGCAGGCCAGGCCGTGCAACTCGCGCGCTCTTTTTGCGACTGGGTGGAATTCTCGTGCGAAGACGCTACCCGCAGTGATCCGGATTTCTTGTGTCAGGTGGTAGAGACTGCTATCAGCGCCGGGGCCTGCACAATCAACATACCGGATACTGTGGGCTATTCTTATCCCGAAGAGATTTCAGGGCTCATACGAACCCTCAGACAGAAGGTGCCGCGCATCAACGACGTTGTGATCTCGGTGCACTGTCACAATGACCTCGGACTCGCCGTGGCCAACTCCTTGGCGGCGCTTACAGCGGGCGCGCGTCAACTGGAGTGCACCATCAATGGAATAGGAGAACGAGCAGGTAATGCTGCCCTGGAAGAGATCGCGATGATCTTGGAAACCCGGAAAAACTCTTTCAACTTTGAAACCGGCATAATCCCTGAACAGATTTTCCATACAAGCCGGCTTGTGACATCCATTACCGGCATTATGGTCCAACCGAATAAGGCTATCGTTGGTGCCAATGCCTTTGCCCACGAAGCGGGAATACACCAGGACGGCTTAATTAAGGAACGTACGACCTATGAGATTATTGATCCAAAATCGGTGGGTATCGGAAAGTCCTCTCTGATTCTGGGAAAACACTCGGGCCGGCACGCATTTCGGGAACGGATCAATGCACTGGGCTATCAATTGACTGATGAAGAAATTGTAAAGACTTTCAAGCGATTCAAAGACCTTGCTGACCGTAAGAAGTCGGTTTTCGACGAAGATATCGAGGCGATAGTCGCCGAAGAGATTCTCAGGACGGCCGAGACTTACAAACTTGTGTCCGTAACGATAATGTCAGGGTCCCACGTGGTCCCGACCGCCACCGTCTTGATGGAGATTGAAGGAAAAGAGCGCCATGGAGCGGAATTGGGCAATGGTCCCGTCGATGCGACTTACAACACGATTCTGAAACTTACCGGTCGGAAACCGAAGCTGCTTCGTTTTGCCATAAGCGCCATAACCGGAGGGACCGATGCTCTGGGAGAGGTGACCATTCGTCTTGAGGAGCGAGGCAATCTAGCCGTAGGCAAAGGTACACATGAGGACATCCTGGTGGCTGCGGCCAAAGCTATGGTAAATGCCCTCAACAGGCTTGATTATTTAGGTAAACAGGCCAAACCCTCGGTACGGCTTTGATGTAAGGCGACGAGCAATGGGATGAAAGCTGACGCGCGTGTTTACCAAAAACGTGCTACTGACGGAAATTACAAAAAAATATTGCACTAAAGAGCACATTACCTCATAATAATATTCACCCGTCGCTTGCCCACAATTCTGGGAAATAAAAGTTCCCCTGGCGATTTGTGCGCGTATATAGATATAGGCTGGAAATATCTAACGAAACAACGAGGGAGGTGTTTTCCTTATGGTTGATGAAAAGTACGAGGAAAAGGAAAGGTCTGACGGAGAAAAAGTAAAAATCCTGATGCCTACCTACGTCAAGGGATCTGACGAAGACAGATACCCGTGGCGAAAGAATATCACTGAGGTAAATCTCGGCGAAAAGGCCGATCCGATAAAGAGGTACCTCACGACGGCGGAAAGATATTTCTATTCCAAGGATTGGTTTGGAAGTGAGAAACGGAAGAATCCCGCCTGAGATTCCAGATTCATCACATCCGGTGACCTTATCATTTAGCATCACCCGTTTGATTCATACGGTTATGAGGAAGGTGATTTATGGCTGAGATGCCCAAGGTGAAGTATACAGGTAAGATACGAGAGGTGAAGTTAGGCCGGCAGGGCAAAGAAGTGGTGGTAGGGGGAGAGAGTGGTTACAGTTTTTACTCATTTGAGGGGAAGATGCCT
>DATJPW010000296.1:0-3998 GCA_035506215.1 Desulfomonilaceae bacterium | reverse complement strand
CGGACGGACCCATTATGGCCACCATCTCTCCGCGATAAATTTTGAGATCAACTCCGCGGACAGCGTGGATAATGTTCGTTCCGTCTATGTAATCTTTTATAAGGCCCCGAGTTTCTATTACTAAGCCGTCGTTCGTCAATTCCTCAGGTTCCCCTCAAGCGCTTTTAGTATTATAGGCCAGTATAGCTCATCAACAACCGAATTCCTACTATGTAATAATATCGCGCCGAATATCTTGCCCTTTTCATCCGGGCCATGCTACGCATATACAATGTTTCGCATAACCAGGCAAGCCCAAGGTAAGCACGGTTCTTTCGTCAAGCTGGCTCAGTTTGATTCAGAGGATTATGCCGTTATCGTGCGGTCTCCTTTCGATATGAGGCTTCATCAACGTTATATCGGCCCCGACCTTGCTAAGGCCGACGAGATATTCACGGCAGAGGTCACGAGGATGGCCGATATGGTCGATGAACGGTGATCCCGGTCTTCGGCCAAAGCGCGTTACGACAGTTCATCTGTATCAAAGCAGGCTTTTCAATCGCTTGCCTTCTTGCCTCTGCTGCTCCTAGAATCGTTCTGTTCTATGAGTAAGACCTGTTTTACCGATCCTTAGGAGGTCCCGGAATGGCCAAGGTACGACTGCAAAGCGAATGGAAAATCTGGGGGGGCCTTGTCGCCGTATTCATTCTGGTAATTGTCTACCTTTACTTTGCCAGTCGTCCGCCGACGGAAGGCGGGGAATATTTGTGGAGAGTTGACAAGATTAACGGTCCGAACGACCTCAGCATAAGAAGCATGGGGAACATAATCCGGTTCAAACTTATCGGATTGCGCGTACCGCAATCCCAGGACTTCGCTGCGCGGGACTTCCTGACCAAAACCCTGGAAAATCAATGGGTTCGAATCAAGACGGTTCGCGAAGACCCGAAGGGAATTAGAGAAGGTTTTGTCTACCTTTCCGGGGAAGATATCATAGCCAGGATGGTCAGACAGGGACTTGGCGAAATTGACCGCGACGAAAAAAGCTTTGACGTCAGACCGTATATGGAACTCGCGCAGGAAGCCAAGAGAGAAAGGAAAGGGCTTTGGAGCCAATCACCACAGGGAGAAAAGTGAGATGAAAATCCTTCTTGTTGGCTCGGGTGGCCGTGAACACACCCTGGCTTGGAAGTTCGCCCAATCAGATCTTGTGACCGAGGTGCTCGCCGCGCCCGGAAATGTGGGCATAGCTGGAGAACCGAAATGCAGGCTGGTGAACATATCCGCCGAGGACATCGGAGGACTTCGTAAACTCGCTCTTGAACAAAAGATAGATCTCACTGTGGTCGGCCCGGAAGCCCCCCTGGTATCCGGATTGGCTGATTCATTTCGAGAAGTTGGGCTCAATGTTTTTGGTCCCCTGGCAAAAGCCGCTCAACTGGAAGGCAGCAAAGTCTTCACTAAGCGCTTGTTGCAGAAATACGATATCCCGAGCGCGGAGTTCGAGGTATTCGAAGATTTTGCGACCGCGTCAAACTATTTGAAGGAGCACGCAGTACCCGTGGTGGTAAAGGCGGATGGTCTTGCCGCGGGAAAGGGTGTCTTCGTGTGCCGCGATCGCAAAGAGGCGCTCGACGCCCTGAATTTGATCATCAATGACAGAGTTTTCGGCGATGCAGGGAACAGAGTCATTATAGAAGAGTGTCTCGAGGGTGAGGAAGCTTCATTCATAGCACTCACCGACGGCAAATTCGTATTGCCGCTGGCGAGTTCGCAGGACCATAAACCTATATTTGATAACGATCAAGGTCCCAACACCGGAGGGATGGGCGCATATTCACCCGCGCCGGTAGTGACGGCAGATCTTCATGACCAGATCATGAACAAGGTGATGTTTCCGGTAGTGCATTCTTTAGAGGCGGAAGATGCTCCGTACGTGGGATTCCTCTACGCGGGTCTTATGATCAAGGATGGAAAGGCCAAGGTGCTGGAATTCAACGCACGTATGGGAGATCCGGAAGCTCAGCCGCTGCTGTTCAGGATGAAATCCGACCTTGTGCCTCTGATGACCGCGGCAATCGACGGGACCCTGGAGGGAAATACGATCCAGTGGGAGCCTCTGGACGCGGTTTGCGTGGTCATGGCTTCTGCCGGTTATCCCGGACCTTATGAGAAGGGAAAGACAATTGCCGGTATCCGGGAAGCGGAGTCTCTGGAGGGCGTGAAAGTCTTCCACGCGGGCACAAGTCTCGGGCCTAACGGTCTGGTTACCGCAGGAGGCAGGGTGCTGGGCGTCACCGCGAAATGCAACGGAATTGCTCAGAGCATCCACAAGGTCTATCAGGCTGTTGAGAAAATACACTGGGAAAACGTGCACTACAGAAAAGATATCGGTAAGAAAGCCCTGGCAAGGGTCAAGTGACCGCTTTGATATTGTGGAAAGAAAACTTTCCAGATCAGCAAGCGCCAGCCTTCGGAAAATGTCTCAGAATTCGATTCATGGTGGGAATCGTGCCACGATGGTTGCCCGGCGCTAAAGCACCAGGCTACTGTCAATCGCCCCCAATGGGCTCAAATAGTGGGCGTCCCGGAGGGACACTTGACAGTAGACCGGTAATTCATTGCCGGGAGAGGAAGCATCGTGCCACGATTTTTTCAAGTTCCGAGTGTGTGCCCATGAAGGGTTAACGGCTTCTGAGGAAATACATGAGCATCGCGGAATCATCAGTCCGATTTCCAATAACGGTGATTGTCAGGGTCCTGTTGGTCATCGTTTTCGGCTACGTGTGCTCGACCTTTCTCTCTGTGGAATTGAAGCCCGATACCCAACAGCCGACACTCGTTATAGCCACCACGTTTCCGGGAGCGGCGCCGGAAGAAGTGGAAGGAGAGGTAACGACTCGCTTTGAAGAGGCCATCAGCGGTGTCTCGAATATGCTGTGGACTCAGAGCTTTTCCACTTATGGCATGTCGGCTGTGCTTGTATTTTACAAGCCTGGCACCAATCTTGACCTTGCCGCCTCGGAAGTCCAACGAAACCTTGATAGGGTCGCGGACCTGCCGAGTACCATTCAGCAGCCCCAGATTTTGAAAGCCAGTGATCGAGTGACCCTACCTATCTACCAATTCGCCCTGACCGGCGACATGGACCTCGTCACCGCGTCCACGTGGGCTGATAAAGACATAGTACCGAGAATACTGAGGCTGCCAGGCGTCGGGGATTGTCAAGACGACGGCAACCTTACTCGGCAGATGACAATCACCTATGACCCGCAACGCCTCAAAGCAAGGGGTTTGACCGCCTCCGACGTTAAGAAATTCATTGACCGGGCAAATTTCAATCAAAGTGGCGGCTACTTTGTTCAAGGTACCCGCGAGTGGACAATCCGCGTAGTAGGAGAGCTTCTCAGCGCCGAGGCATTCCGGAAATTAATCATTTCAAAGCCCGGCGACCCGGTAGTTTATCTTTCGGACGTGGCCGATGTTCAGGATTCCTATGACCGCCCTAATTCCTACGCTCGTATTAATGGACAGCGGGGAATAATCTTCAGCGTTCTGGGCCAGGCGGGCGCTAACATCCTCGACACTATTAACTCTGTTGACCGTGAGGTCCAGCTTCTCCAGAGAGATTATGGACCACGAGGGGCCAAGTTTGAAAGGATGTATGACTCAAGCAATTACATCCGGGACGCGGTCGGCGTCGTTAAAACCTCGTTAATTGAGGCTATTGTGCTGGTACTCTTGGTGCTGTTTGTCTTTCTAAAGAATTGGCGGAGCATTTTTATCGTCGCTACCTCAATTCCCGTGTCCATAATCGGGACCTTCATCGGGATGTATCTGTTCAAGTATTCTATCAACGTCCTTTCACTTGCCGGGCTTGCTTTATCCATAGGCATGATAGTGGACGACGCAATAGTTGTGCTGGAGAACATATATCGGCATCGCTATGAAGAGAAAAAGAGCATTGTGCGAGCCTGCGTGGATGGGACCCACGAGGTGGGGACAGCGGTGTTCATGAG
>DATJPW010000295.1:0-3418 GCA_035506215.1 Desulfomonilaceae bacterium | reverse complement strand
CTGGAAACCGGCAGCAGAGTTATCTGTCGGCGAACCCTCTAATTTATTCCAACACCCTATGATATCATTCGCAGTCGTGGACTTCGAGTCGATAGCACGCGCGATTTTGTATTTCCTGATGCAAAGTACGCTGTACGGGGTCTTGTCTTTTCGACATGGGAGGTTAGGTCGGATTGGGCGAAAAAGATTTGCGGTTTATTGACACTCTCTAGGCAGAATTCATGGAATCCGCCAGGCTTTATCGTGACTTTAATTCTTACCTTCGTGAGATCTTTGGATGTCGCGTCCAGAAGATTACCGTTGACGCCGGTCTGTCATGCCCGAATAGAGATGGTTCTATCAGTCGCGGGGGATGCGTTTATTGTAATGAACGGGGTTCCGGTACGGGGGCGGCAAAAAGTGGTTTAACGATCACGGAACAGCTGGAAATGGCAAAAGCTCTCTTGGCCAAACGTTATAAGGCTAAGAAATATCTCGCCTATTTTCAGTCCTTTAGCAATACCTATGGGCCGCCTGGCCTCCTCAGGATGCTTTATGAAGAGGCCCTCGCGGTGGACGATGTTGTGGGCTTGAGCATCGGCACTCGTCCGGACTGCACGCCAGACGAAGTACTTGATCATATCGAGGAGCTTTCAAGGAAACACCTGATCTGGGTCGAATATGGCCTGCAGTCCGCCAATGACGCCACTCTTGCCCGTATCAACAGAGGCCATAATGTCAATACCTTTCTGGATGCTGTGCTGCGCACTAGAATCCGCAATCTTCCCATTTGCGTCCATGTCATCCTCGGGCTCCCCGGCGAAAGTCGAAAAGAGATGCTTGAAACGGCCCGATTCCTTGCTTCACAAGACATCCAGGCCGTAAAGATTCATCTATTGTACGTTATCCATGGGACGGTTCTGGCGCATTGGCACCAGGCGGGAATTTATCAGTGTCTCAGTTTTGAGGAGTATACCTCCATCGTAGCGGAGTTTCTGGCACTTCTCCCTTCTGATGTCATTATTCAGCGATTAACCGGAGATCCGCACCCGGATGAGTTGATTGCCCCCACATGGGCCCTGGAGAAACAGCGCAGCCTCAATGCTATCCATAACTATATGAAAAGCCATGGCTTTTACCAAGGAAAGCATCACAGCGTATCGGAATGACTACAACGATTCACGGTTTGAAGCTTGATTGACACAAGACGCAGAGTCAGTTTAATATTGTTTTGTCCGTAATTAAGAGGGGATCTTTCTTAGAATTATTTCGTAGATAGGCTCTGCGCATTAAGAAAAGCAATCTGCTTGGATGGAGAAAAGGAATGGGTGAGGACTTAGGGAACTTCACAAGTCGAAAAAATCAGATGAGAACATCCCAGCGCGGTTTTACTCTCATAGAACTGCTGATCGTAATGATCATTCTCGGACTGCTTGCAGCCCTGGTGGCCCCGAAGATGTTCCAAAAAGTTGGCAGTTCCAAACAGAAGGCAGCCAAGGCCCAGATTTCCATGCTCGGCACCGCGCTCGATGCCTATCGCCTGGATGTTGGGGCTTACCCTCCCTCGGATCTAGGCCTCGATGCCTTGCGTAAGAATCCGGGTACCGGCGCCTGGGACGGGCCATACTTGTCCAAGGATGTACCTCGCGATCCTTGGGGCCGACCATATGTGTACCGTTCACCCGGAGAGCACGGGGATTATGACCTTTATTCCCTCGGAGCAGACGGTCAGGAGGGAGGAGAGGGGGAAAACGCGGACGTCGTCAGTTGGGAGTAAGTGACCTTCGCCTCCTTGCTCACGTATCTCATCTTCTTACCCTTGTTTTTGCTTGACGTTTCGACCTTGAAGTGATTTTAGGGAAAGCTCGGGGCTAATGCCTGTAATTTCCTCTGGGCGAGAGTGGCGGAACTGGTAGACGCACTGGACTTAGGATCCAGCCCTGGTGACAGGGTGGGGGTTCAACTCCCCCCTCTCGCACCACTTTGCAGGCTTTCAGGATTCCCGAATGAACACGATGCAAGAAGACCACAACACGAAAGGGCCACCCCACAATTACTCGATTCGATTGCCGACATGTTTGTTTATGTTGGTGTTTTGGCCGCTTTGCTTTCAAATAAAGCGGTAAAAATGAAAGGGAATTCTGGAGTACTACACCACGCAATCCTGAATTTGTGCTAAAAGGCAAGAGAGGACGGAGTCTGGCGTCCTGTTGCTTACAGTTTTCGGCTGAAGGAAAAATCTATGACTGGCAAGGGATGAAGTTGCATTATGAAAAAGCTGATTATAATTCTTCTACTACTGTTTCCCGTTTTGGCCTTGGCTCAGGACAAATGCTGCATTCTCGGTCCTGGCAAGTGTATACCGCTCAAAGTTCCGGCGGATGAAGAATCCTGTCAGATGTTAAAGGGGAATATTGTGAGCGTGCCTTGTGAACAAACGGAAGAGTGCAAGAGGCCTGGAATCGGAAAATGCTGTATTCAGGAAGAAAACCGAGGATGCTTTAGTGTCAATACGCCTGCGGCAGCCGCCCGCTGCAAAGGGAAAATTATAGATTGCCAGTGTCCTCCTCATTGTAAGCCCAGCTGTGAGCCTTGAAAATACAACCACGCACTATGCACTTCTAAAATTATTGTCGGGTAACGTTAAGATGCGAGAGGTTCACGTTGCGGCCGCGCCCGGGCGGGCTTTGGCATTTATGAAACAGTAGGGATCAGGGTCGACAAAAATATCCAGCCCGAGGCTGTGAGCAACTGCCAGACAACCTCCGCATACCGGCCTGATGACGCAGGTGCGGCAGACGCGACAGCCGCCTCGATACGCACTGGCCGCCTCGGAATCGTAAATACTGCCAAGGTCGCTCTCAAGCACATTGCCGATTGGCGAAGGAAATTTGCGGCAGGCGTGAACGTTGCCATCCGAGAGCAAACAAAAGAAGTTGAAGGCGGCTCCACACCCATAACCGGTGCAGCCGCCGAAAGGCGGCACACCCTGTTGGTGATGCAGGACATTGATCAGGTTATCCTTCAGACCGATAATCGGGTTATCCTTTGCCGCATCGACATAACTCTCGATGAAGGCGACGTACTCATTCATCGAAGGGAGCTTCAGCTTTGCCCCCTCACCGACCTGGGAGAGGCGGTTAAAGG
Source organism: Desulfomonilaceae bacterium (assembly GCA_035506215.1). Lineage (GTDB taxonomy): Bacteria > Desulfobacterota > Desulfomonilia > Desulfomonilales > Desulfomonilaceae > DATJPW01. Next base: position 292 of record DATJPW010000295.1, on the reverse strand, counting down.
TGAAGAGGTCTGCCCGGTCCCGAAGCATTTCCGCGAGAGGGAGCACCTGGGCAATGTTTTCACTGGTGAGAGTGAGCATGACCATGGAGTAGACTCCAAGGTCGCGGAGCACACCGAGGAATTCAAGTGCGCGTTGAAAATGACCGGGGCCTCGCATGAAGTCATTATGTTCCGGCAATCCTTCCAGGCTGATCTGATAATAGACCGGTTGTTCGATGGCTGTCAGTTTCTCAAGGCGCTCCCGCGACACCGGATTTCCAAGGATGGCGAGACCAAAACCGCGCTCCGAGGC
>DATJPW010000294.1:0-2785 GCA_035506215.1 Desulfomonilaceae bacterium | reverse complement strand
GACATGCCTGCCTCCTGGGAAATTAAAAATGCTCCAGTCATCCTGGAGCACCACAGGGAGGCTGCCAGGATAGGTGGGTTGCAATCCTGGGTTGTTTAAGAACAATCTGCTGTGAATTTTACCCAATCTTTATCATCCATTAGCAAGAGATTTATAAGAGGATCGTATACGTTTTTTTATCCTTTTCCTGCGGATCGCTTATTTTTCTTTTACGATTTTTAAACTGACATTCCGCACCTGATTTTTTCTCGTGCGACAATTTTGCACTCATAAGCAGTATTGCCTAATTTTAGTCAGAGTTGAAAAATTTTAAAACAATCAATCAACGCGATCTCCAAATCCTGTGGTTATTTTCCAAACAAACCATAAACGCAACTACCAGCAGCTAATGCATCTTTACTACTTGCCAGTAGTAAGCGCTCGCGTGGATTCTCACCTTCTAATCGGATGTACTTGCCTTGATCGTCGTATTCAATTCCAAATCGGATGGCAGTATTATCTTCGGTGCTGAAGTAATAGTAAATTTCTGTATTTCCAAAACAAAATAGCACTTGGTCATATCCCCGTACAATTTGATGCACCTCATCGGATGGCATGCCTGGCTTTAAAACACTATCAAAATACATGACTGGGAAGACGTCGGGGCCCTCATAATCATTAATTTTAACCCCGAGATATTGTGCCAATTCTTGTTGATTCTTCCTCAGGGCAATTGAATTTATATTTTCATTCAGGACGGGAATAATGCATGTGATAATAATCGCCGCTATCCCAATCAAAATAAAAATTCCCACAAGACGTTTTTTCCTTGTCATCAACCAGCACTCCTTCCTTACGCAGACATATTTCTTTCATCCTGCATCCATCTCGTTTCCCGCAACTTATTGGGGCGGAGAATAACAATTTTGAATCTGAGGCCCAAGGGAACCAATAATCTTCAGGTGATCCGGTTTCAAATTAAGCACTTGCCGCGAAACCACCTGATCGTTCTCTAGAATCAAGAGCAAGTCGATCCCTTCGAACATCTGGAAGACCCAGCGCATCGTCGGGGATTGTGTAGGTTTCCCTGTCTGGGAACGAACCGATACATTTTCTTCCTGCAATCGCAAGCGCAGCTGTCGTTCCGCCAGGGAAAAAACCAGCAAGGCCAGCCCCATGACCATAATCAAAGCCATGATGCGGGCCGGGTTTTTAAGGAACAGGCTGTGGGCAAAGAAGACGGGGTCTTTGAGAAATCGAAAGCCGCGTTCTACAGAAATACCCTGATCCTTATAATGGGACAGCATCCCCTGCGAAGAAAGTGTCTCGGGCTTCAGTTCATTGGTCGCCAGGATGAATTTGCCGAACGAACGGCTCACCTTTTCCAGCGCAGATGAATCCGGCTGGAGATCCCCGTGTAATTGATAGCCGGTGACTTGGCGAACATCCTGAGGCCCCGGGCGGCCGCGACGTGGATACCGGCGGGTGGATTCCACTTTGGCCTGAGCGCGGTGATAATGCAGCTTCTGGTTGAATCGCTCCAAGGCCTTCTCAGCATCCGCCTGGCAGCTGAAGTTCTCTTGCATCAGCTTGCGCCACTGGACCCCGGCCGTTTTCAGCTCTTTGGCTTGTTTCCGCTCCAGGCCTTTCCCTTCGCGTTCCGCTGCGGCTTCCGAGTACACCACCAGCCATCTCTGCGGGATGCTGCCATACTCGCTGGCCTCTTCTTTCCCCCAATAACCTTCCTCTAGGGCTTGCATGCCCTCTTTTGAGCTATTTTCCACCAATTCTTTGGCCTGCTTGAGGGTTTCTGGAACCCGCGTCAGCCACTTGACCTTCGCAATTGCCTTTATATTGTCTTCAGAATATCCCGCGCTGTCCATTACATAATACGGTTGCTCCGCTTTCCCCAGCGAGTTGCAGTAGGCCTGGACACTCAGCGGAAAGCTGTTCCGGTCGCTGCTGTTTCCATCCAGGGCTTCCAGCCAGATCGGAATGGCCGCGGCCTGCGTCGTGATTAGGCTTACCACTGCCTGCTTTAGGTCCGGGCGATGATCCTTCGAATAACCTTCCGTGATCGTGATCCTACGTCGATTTTCGTCCCCTGGATCTACTTCCCAACCTTCATACTCACCATGCACGTGCAACGTACTACTGTCCAAGTGAACAAACCGATGTTCGATCTCGTATACATCCAGCGCATGACTGGCCACACCCGCAAACACCTCCGTCACCCCTGCTTCGTACAGATCCTCCAAGGCGCGTCCCAGGGTATCATCGTTCAGATCCTCGGCACTCAACCCCTCTCCCACCAGCAAATCTACGGGGCGGTTCTGCATGTAATCTGGCACCAGATACAGAGCTCGACTCGTGAACCCCAGCGCATTCAACACCATCGCCTGGACTGCCTGCCCACAACTGACCTTGCGTTCACTCACTTTGACCTGCCGATCTACCTGCTCGATCAGACCGATTTCACGGCAGATCCCTGCTACGATTCCTAAATGATCGATCCGGCGCGTCTCATAACGTTCCATTCCTTAAGCTTACACGATAATTCCTCCCTGAGACGATTTCAAGGTGCGGAATGTAGGTTCCAAGGAAGGAAGGTTCTCGTCGTGGTATTGTCTTGGAGTTTGATACCGAAGTTCTCAACTACAAATCCCAGCCTTTCGTAATCGGAAATGCGGCTTACAAGGGAGAATATTATCAATGTACAACGGATTTTGATATCCCTTTTTATGAAAAAACAATAGTTTATTTTTGGATTTTTACTTTCGTTTTGGTACTAGATTCTAGCCAATAA